>JAQWSV010000035.1 GCA_029243005.1 Woeseiaceae bacterium | reverse complement strand
CGGCTACCTGTTCAGGCTGTGACCAGTGTCCCAACGTCCGAATCTGTCATCGCCTTCACCAGTGTGTCCTGTTCCGTCATGCTGAGCACCCTCAGTGGCAAATTGTTATCCCGGCACATTACGATCGCCGTCGCATCCATGACGTTGAGCTTGTCAACGAGCACCTTGTCGAAAGACACTGTGTCCAACAACAATGCATCTGCATTTTCCCGGGGATCCGAGTCGTACACGCCACTGACATTGGTCGCCTTTAGAAGTACATCGGCGTTGATCTCGATGGCGCGGAGGCTCGCAGCGCTGTCGGTTGTGAAGAAAGGATTGCCGGTACCGGCAGCAAAGATCACGACCCGATCTTTTTCGAGGTGCCGGACCGCGCGTCGCCGGATGTAGTCTTCGCAAACCTCGTGAATCTGGATCGCAGACATCACTCGTGCGTGCACGTCCAGCGCCTCGAGCGCATCCTGGATCGCAAGCGCGTTCATCACGGTCGCGAGCATGCCCATGTAATCGCCGGTTACGCGGTCCATTCCAGCCCGCGCAAGGCCCGCTCCACGGAAAATGTTGCCGCCGCCAATGACGATCGCAACCTCGATGCCAAGCTTGCGGACGGCAGCCACTTCGCCTGCAGTCCGCTGAATGACCTCCGGCTCGATGCCGTAATCCAGATCACCCATCAACGCCTCACCAGATAGCTTCAGGAGTACACGTTGGTAGAGCACCGGGGCATCAGTCATTGGATCATCCTGTTCTTTTCAATCAGCAACCTAAAAGCGCACTGCCCTGTCAAATTTACCCGCACGATGGTATCGATTATTGGGCTATTAATCTTTTTAATTTAATCAGTAGTTTGCAATACTATCTTAAACCAGTTACTACAATTAATCGCCGTCCTTCTTCTTTGCGTCCTCGATCTGCTTAGCGACCTCCTCCGCAAAGTTCTCTTCCTTCTTATCGATACCTTCACCGACCTCGAAGCGCACGAAGCCCGTAACCTCAGCGCCGGAGTTACCAAGGAGCTTGCCAACACTGACATCCGGGTCTTTGACGAACGGCTGACCTACGAGCGTTATTTCCTTCAGAAACTTGGCAACCCGGCCAGTGACCATCTTTTCGACGATCTCGGGCGGTTTACCAGATTCGGCGGCTTGCTCGGCAAAAATGCGGCGCTCGCGCTCCAGCGTATCTGCCGGCACACCATTTTCGTCGACACACACCGGGTTTGTCGCGGCAATGTGCATGGCGATATCGCGCGCCAGCTCAGCATCACCGCCTTTCAGAGACACGATTACACCTATTCGTGCGCCATGCGCGTAGCTTCCCAGGTGCTCGGCCGCCTCAAGTCTTTCAAAACGGCGTACCGAGATGTTCTCACCGACTTTGGCAACGAGCTCAGTGCGCGCGGTCTCGACGGTCCGACCGTCGGTCAGCGATTCACCCGCGAGGGCTTCGACGTCGGCAGCATCGCTGCCGAGAACACAGGCACCCACTGCTTCCGCATATGCCATGAAATTCTCGTCTTTGGCGACGAAATCCGTTTCAGAATTGATTTCCGTCATCGCAGCTTTCTGGTCATTAACCGAAATGACAACACGGCCGTCAGCCGCAACGCGGCCAGACTTCTTATCCGCCTTCGCCTGTCCCGACTTACGCAGCATTTCGATGGCTGCGCCCATATCACCCCCGGTCTCCACCAGGGCTTTCTTACACTCCATCATGCCGGCGCCGGTACGCTCACGAAGCTCTTTAACCATTGATGCACTGATAGACATCACTTCATTCCTCTTACCATCTGCTCACAGATGACAACGTTTTACGCTGTTCTCCGTCAGGTCAATCCGAATCTTTTTTCGCCGCAGCCTTCTTGGCCGTTTTCTTGGCCGTTTTCTTGGCCGCTTTCTTCTTGGCGGCCGGCTTCTTGGCAGCCGCTTTCTTGGCAGCCACTTTCTTCGCGGCGGGTTTCTTGGCAGTAGCCTTCTTCGCCGCTATAGGTGCTTCCACCACGTCATCAGCGGCCTCAACTGAAGCAGCCTCTTCTGCCGACGCCGCGCCATCCGCTTCCTCGGCAGCAGGTGCCTCGGCTTCAGCTTCCGCAGGTGTCTCGGCTTCAGCTTCCGCAGGTGTCTCGACCTCAGCGGTCGGCTTCTCGTCGGACGCTTTCGGCTCCGGCGCCACTTTGGTAACTTTTACCTTCTTCTTCACAGTCGCTTTGCGTGCACCTTTCTTCCTGAAAGCTCGCTTGGGTTTGCCTTCCTCGTCGAGCTCGACAAATTCGTCTTCACCCAATGCCACTTCGGGCAAAGAAGCCTTGCCGTCTATCACTGCATCGGCAATCAGGGCCGCATACAGGGCGATAGCCTTCATGGCATCGTCATTGCCGGGAATCACATAATCGACATCGTCGGGTGAGCAGTTGGTGTCCACAACGGCGACCACTGGAATGCCCAGCTTGCGCGCTTCGCGAACGGCGATATTCTCGTAGTCGACATCGACGACAAACAGTACATCTGGCAAACCAGTCATTTTCTTGATGCCGCCCAGGCTGCGCTCGAGCTTTTCCTGCTCGCGACTCAGCCCAAGGGCTTCTTTCTTCGTGACACGATCGAAACCGCCGTCTTCAGACATCTGTTCGAGTTCTTTCAGGCGTTTCACCGACTGGCGAACCGTCTTGTAATTCGTCAGCATACCGCCCAGCCAGCGGTGGCTAACGTGCGGCATTTCGCAGCGCTCGGCCTGGGCGCGGATGGAATCGCGAGCCGCTCGCTTAGTTCCTACAAACATGACATTGCCGCCATCGGCAACCATGTTCTTAATGAACGCATAAGCGTCCCGAGCCATGGGCAGGCTCTTCTCAAGATTGATTATGTGGATTTTGTTTCGCTCGCCGAAGATGTACGGTGCCATCTTCGGGTTCCAATAGCGGGTCTGATGACCAAAGTGCACGCCAGCCTCAAGCAACTGGCGCATGGAAACGTCTGCCATGATAATTCTCCGGGTTAAGCCTCCACCCATCCCGACGCGCAACCCCTTTTTCGGTGGGGCACCCAGCGCGACGTGTCGATGAGCGTGTGGAATATTGCCTCAAGGGCGCGCGCTTTATACCATAGCGGGCTGGCGCCAACAACGGCTAAAGTACCAGTAAACTCCGGGGTCATCGCCCTTTTCTCTGTCTATTGTCAGATTGACGGTGGAGGGCTGACGCAAGGGCCTTGACCCTGCCTTATTTCATACATATGTTCGATAAAGACCATCAGCTACCAAATCTACGAAGTGCAATGAAAGTTTCGATCAAGACAACTGAAGAGCAGGACAAGATGCGCGTGGCCGGACGTCTAGCCGCCGATGTACTCGATATGATCGGCGAACACGTCCGTCCTGGTGTGACCACCGGGGAACTGGACCAGATTTGTCATACGTTCATCACCGAGGAGCAGGATGCAACGCCAGCACCTCTGAATTATCGTGGCTTCCCGAAGTCGATATGCACCTCGGTCAATCATGTCGTCTGCCACGGCATCCCGGGCGAACGAAAGCTGAAATCCGGTGATGCGGTCAATATCGATATCACGGTGATCAAGGACGGATTTCACGGCGACACTAGCCGAATGTTCTTCGTCGGCAAGGCTCCGATCCAGGCGGAACGACTGTCGCAGGTCGCTTTTGACAGCATGTGGCTCGGCATCGAGGAGATG
>JAQWSV010000116.1 GCA_029243005.1 Woeseiaceae bacterium | reverse complement strand
CTTTTTTTGCTAGATGGTAATGATAAGGACTTTCTAAGAAATAAGACCTTGATATTTAAGAGTTAATTCACCCTCTATACTATTGAGATTAATTCTACTTGCTCCAATACATTCAATTGCAGAGCACTTCCCGAATTATAGGTGATATACAGTCGATTGGGGACAACTGAGCAATGAGAGCGCCGCTCTGCGGCACCAAAATTATCCTATCAACCCGTCCGAAGGTGGCTCCAGTTACGCTGGTGACGGGCACAGACGAAGTGTGGCATGACCTTGTCTCCGATCTTTAAAACCTGCGTAAATACGCGTTCCCCGATGAACTAGAGTAGGTAAGGCTAATCATTCACCAAATTATCGGGGAAGTTGGATTTGAAGAAGAACCAGACGGTGTATTAGTTTATGCACAGCTAAACACCGCCAGTGGTCATAAATCTGGTGCTGAGAATAGGAGTTAAACTTCCATTGTGAAATGAGTTCAATGTTCAGTAGCATTATGATGGCTTTATGAGTGACGTCATAATACCGATATCGTTGTCGTGGTGGGACTTGACTGGCCACGACGATCAAATGGCGAAACTACTGAACTGAGCCGCCTTGGGATCAATACACATGCGCACTCCACAATTTCATTTGCCACTGCTATGCATACTCTTCCTCTCGCAGGATCTGAACGCGCAATCTCAGGAAGAGTTTGAGGACGTGATGGCACAATATGAGGACGTAATGGCAAATATCAGCGATGCCAATTACGGTACTTTCGACGCGCAGTATCCTGATGACCCGGTGAAGATACTGAATCATGTTCGCCGTGAGCGATTTTACCTGGTCCTGCCCGAGGTTATGCGGGATAGAAAGATCGATATGTGGATCCATGTGATTCGACCGTGGGCATGGGGCGGCACGGATCCAATGCGCTATGAGTTCGGCACCAAGTCGGCCGTTTTGGTGTTCACGGACCGAGGTGGTGACCAGATCGAAAAAGTCGTTTTCCAAGGTGAGGTTCAGGACCCCGCGGCCTACGACATGGTCGGCGAACGATACGCGTATGAAAGCCTGCAAGATTATGAGTTGATGGACTATGCGGAAGCGGCTCATGGTGCCCATGTTGAATCGGAGTTGGCGTTGCGATTCGAAGGGCTTGGCGATTTCGTCGCCGAGCGCGATCCCGGCCGCATCGCGGTCAACTATATCGATACGCTTTCGCTGGCCGAGGGCTCCGAGACATTTACGATGGCACTTGGCGACGGTATTTCTTATACCGACTACGTGGAATTGACGAAGGCCCTGGGCGAGACTTACGTGTCACGCATGATTTCTGCTGAACACCTGATGCTGGATTACCTGTCGCGACGGGTAGCCAGCGAAGTCGTGCTGTACGGTGCGCGGGGTTACGACGAAGTCGAAGACAGTCGTGCACGATTCGACAACATTGTGCCCGGCGTCACTACCTTGGGCGATATTGGTGGCGGTCCGGCGATCGACAAGAATGGCAACCAGTTTCGAAACTCGGATTACGTGATCCAGCGCGGCGACCTCATTGGAGAGTGGCAAGGACTGGCGTATGTCCTGCGCAAAAATGAAACGGGACTTCCGGAACACATCAAGAATTTCTGGGCTAATGATCGGCGCGTGCGAAAAATCCTGGCCGACAACGTCAGACTGGGTATGACCGGCGGCGAGATGCTGGAGGTTCTGGCAGAAAAACTGGAAGAGGCCGGATTTATTTACACCGACTACCAGGAATACAACCAGTACGTCTCGGACCCGAACAAGATGCAGGTACATATCGATATGCATGCCGAGGGCAAAGGCATCCTTGCACCGAGAATTTCTCCGATGGGTCCACGTTGGCACCGTAATATGGAACTGCGCTTATTCCTCACCTTTGCAGTGGAGTATATGATTTATCAGCGAGTGCCCCAATGGGACCGGGCGAATAATTTTCGAGGACGCCAGCTGTATGCCGCTTTTCATGATGGTGGCATTATCACCAGCCGCGGAATGGAGATTCCGTTCCCGGATCAATCGAACAAGATACATATCATTAACTAGGCCATCGAGGTCGCCGCATGATCAGAACGAAATTCATCCTGGCTATTTCTTGCCTGTCCATCTTGGCTGCAGAAAGCCGCGCAGAACTTCCCGAACCCATCCTATCGCCGGCTCTGTCATCGTTGATTCGGGGTCAAAAATTTGATGTCGTTCTACCGCAGGTCATGCGGGATAACGACGTCGATATGTGGATTCAGGTCATGCGCGGAGAAGATCCATTGCAGTTTGAACTCGGTTATCACGACGGCGTGTATATTTTCACTGACAGTGGTGGTGATCGCGTGGAGCGTGCTGTTTACGGTGCCGCCGGGGATCGGGAGATTTACGACAGCTTTGGAGCCAAAAGCGAGATTGGTCGGTATGTCGCCGAGCGCAACCCGGATCGCATAGCGTTAAATTTCGCTGATGAAGATTCTCGTTTCAACACCATTTCCGCCTCGGATCACGCCGCAATAGTCGAGGCCTTGGGCCCCCGGTATGCCGGGCGTGTAGTTTCGGCGCGTAAGCTCAGCGCCGATTTCCTCGCTGGCAGAAGCATGGCCGAAATTGCGCTTTACGGTCGTTTGCTGATGACGAGTACCCAGGCGATAGAGAGCGAGTTCGCCAAGATAGTACCCGGCGAGACCACCCTGAACGAAATTGACGGCAACGTTTTTGTCCGGGATCTCGACGGCAATGAAGAAAACAATACTGACTACGTGGTCCAGCCGGGCGATCTCATTGGCATTCTTCTAGATGCCAATGCACGTGAATTCAGCGAACACAACGGTGGCGTTGGCTATGTGCTTAAAGAGGGAGAGACCGAGCTGCCGCCGGAGATTCAGCGGATCTGGGGTCACGTTCTAAAGACCCGCGAAATCTTCAGGCGTAATATCGAAGCCGGCAGAACAGGTGCTGAGAGTCTCGAGATTCTGGTCGACAAATTGCAGGCAGCAGACTATGTCTATATCGACAGGGATCAGTTCGATCCTGGCGCCGACCCGGAGAAGACCCAGGTACATATCGACTTTCACGCCATGGGACGAATCGCATCGCAAGAGGAAGCGCCACGAATCTCGCCCACCGGGTGGGGCCGCGATCTTGAGATTCCGCTGTACCACACGTTCGCGCTCGAATACATGATTCACATGCCAGTACCGGAATGGGGCGAACGGAAGTATCTGTATCTGTGTGTTCACGATGGTGTCATGGTTACCGAGCGTGGTGTCGAGTTTCCGGCTCGGCCCGTTCAGGCAATCCAGATTATTCGCTGAGCGATGAACCGGATGAAGGAAGTGGGTTCATGAAGAGTAGTCTTTACATTCTTGCGGCTACCTGCTGCGTTGTAATAAGTGACGCACACGCCGAGGAACGATATCCGGAAGCGATGCCAGGCATCAGCGAGACCTATTACACCTCCTTCGATTCGGACA
>JAQWSV010000027.1 GCA_029243005.1 Woeseiaceae bacterium | reverse complement strand
CATCGACAATGTGCAAACTTGCTTTACACTCGCCAGCATCCGGTACGCTGGCGAGTGTAAAGCAAGTTTGCACATTGTCGATGGGGACCACCGTTTGACGGCGAACATTGGTGAGATCTGTTACTACCTGACCCGTTTCATCAATGCACTGTCCTGAGGCCGGAGGGACCAGTGATGAGGACCGTAATACTGATTGTGGTTTCTATTGTTTTGGCCGCATGCAGCACCGGCGAATCGGACGAGGTCACCGTCCGAACTGGTATGGATGGTGAATCGGAGACGGTCGCCGCGAAGGTTTCGAACGACTACAATAATTCAACGAATCGCGCGAGAAATTTCGAGGTCCAGTTCGACGCTTATGAACGTTCACTCGACGCGGCTATCGAGAAGCAGGCCGATCCTGATCGATAAATGCGGCGAGACCGCGAAGCCCTGGTACGGGTTCCGAAATAACCCAAGTTGGAATCGAACGCATGTATTCGGGATATCGATTATTGTCCTCAAATCGTTGCCTGAAGCCTGCATTGGCAATGAGGTCGGGATAGGAAGGCACGATACCGCCAGCAATGTAAACGCCACCCGTTGCCCCTGTAATTAACGCGAGGTCCGCGGCGACACTGCCGAGGAAGAGGTAGAACTGGCCGATCGTATCGGCCTTGGCGTTGGTCGATGGTTCGGAGAAAATATCCTCGGGCGACGTAAGAATTTCATCGTGCATAGCCTTATGGAGAGCCAGTAATCCCGGTCCGGAAAGTACGCGCTCCGCCGACACGTGCCCGTAGCGATCACGCAGTCGTGTAAGGATTTGCTCCTCGCGTGCATCGCGGGCCGGCAATGTAACGTGGCCACCTTCACCGAACATCGCGGCTCCCCCTTCGACCCAGGCGGCCATACCGAGGCCACTGCCCGGGCCAAGCACAGCCATTGTTCCGTTACGATAGTGCGTCGCCTCACCGACCTCGAGTCGATCTGCGTCGCCGAAGGTCGGCAACGCGAAGGCAATCGCGTGAAAGTCATTGATGAGCTTAATCGTGTCGAACCCGACGGCAGCGAGTGATTCGCGGTTGAACTGCCAGTCGCGATTCATCATGCAGATATCATCGTTTTCGACAGACGCAGCAACGGCGAGTACAGCATGCGCAGGTGGGTTCTGCATCGACTTGAGATAACCGCTGAGCTTGGCCTCCAGGCTGGAGTGCTCATCGTTCCTGGAGATTTGCAAGTTATCGATTGAACCCCCGTCGTACACGGCAATTCGGCACGACGTAGCCCCGACATCGGCGATCAACCAATTTTTGCTTTTTTGTTGCATATTGAGGGCTAGCATTACCGCGTCTTGTAAAAAAATCAACGGTTTGTGCGGTCGTGGAAACGGGTAAGATTGGGAACCCATGAGTTTCTCCCAACGACTTTTCCGCCCGTGGTACTGGTTTGCCGGCAAGGTTTTCAGCCTGTGGGCCCGTCCTGCTATGCGGCCGGATGATCCGGCGGAGATGTTTGCAGATACCAGCGCGCCGATCTGTTATGTCCTCGAAACCGGAGGCATGGCCGATACGCTTGCGCTGGAGCGACTCTGCCGAATTCATGGCCTGCCATCGCCGACCTCATCGCTCGATTTCTGCGGCCAGAGCGAGTCGCGTCGGGTCATCGTCCTGCAGCAGATGAGCGGATTTTTCTTTCGCCGAAAGCGAGCCGAGGGGTCGCAACGTCTCGACCGGCTGGTTCGTGCCAGTATGGAGGCCGGAGGTGAGGATTTGCTCCTGATTCCCGTCGGTATTTACTGGGGTCGTGCACCGAAGAAGGAGCAGTCCTGGTTGACAGTGCTGTTTTCGGAAAACTGGGATGTCGCAGGACGCACGCGAAAATTCCTGACGACTTTGTTCCAGGGGCGCAATACACTTCTTCGCTTCAGCAATGCATTGTCGCTGAGTTCCATCGTGCAGAACGGACTCGAGTCGGACGTAGCCTATCGAAAAGTTTTATGGGTACTGCGTGTTCATTTTCGTCAGCGTCGTGTCGCCACGGTCGGACCGGACCTTTCCCATCGTCGTACGCTGGTCAATGTGGTGTTAAGTGATCCGAGCGTGCGGGCAGCGATCGATTCTGAGGCGGGGGACAGCCCCGTCAAACTTGAACGGGCCACGCAAGAAGCGCGTAAATATGCACAGGAAATTGCAGCACATATTTCCTATCCCACAGTCCGTGTCGTCGAACGATTTTTGAGTTGGGTATGGAACAGAATTTACGACGGAATCGAATTGCAGCATGTTGACAAGCTGCACGAGGTAGCCCGGGACCACGAAATTGTTTACGCGCCTTGTCATCGTAGTCACTTCGACTACCTGTTGCTGAGTTACATCGTCTATCAGCAGGGCTTGAGCCTGCCGCACGTTGCCGCGGGCGTGAATCTGAATATGCCGCTGGTGGGAGCCATCCTGCGACGGGGTGGTGCGTTTTATCTGCGCCGAAGTTTCAAAGGCAATCGCTTGTATGCGGCGGTCTTTAATGCATATCTGCGCCAGATCTTGGTGCGCGGCCACTCGATTGAATACTTCGTCGAAGGGACGCGCAGCCGCACGGGCCGGTTACTGACGCCGAAAGCCGGCATGCTCGCAATGACGGTGAATTCCTATATTCACAACCAGGGTCTGCCAGTCGTGTTTATACCGGTGTATTTCGGCTATGAAAAACTTATTGAAGGCGGCTCATTCATTTCTGAACTGGGCGGAGCCAAGAAAAAGAAGGAGTCGTTGTTCGGGCTAATTAGCTCGATTCGCTCGTTGCGAGATTATTTCGGCAAGGTTTACGTCAACATTGGTGAGCCAATTCATCTCGATAAAATGCTCGACGCTCGTGAACCAGGCTGGCGCGAGAAGGGGCCGGGCGAGGAACGGCCCGCGTGGATCAGTGATGTCATCACCGATCTCGGCGTCCGCATTATGGGGGGCATCAATGCGGCCGCTGCGGTTACGCCTATTAGCCTGTTAGTCTATGCATTGCTGGCTACACCGAAGCAGTCCATGGGCGAGCTCGAACTCAAGGCCCAAATCGACCTGAGTCTTCGCTTGCTCAAACAGTTCCGCTATTCGGATGACGTCACCATTCCCGATCTCGATGTGGAAGATATTATCGATCACGGTGACAAGTTAGGTGTCATCGATCGCACGGCGCACCCGCTGGGAGATATCGTCAGCATGACAGAGCGAAATGCTGTGCTGATGACGTACTTCAGAAACAACATTCAGCATCTCTTCGCCGTGCCGGCATCAATTGCTTGCTGCTTCATTCAAGGCCGTCGTCTGGCGCATGAGGAACTGCAGCGCCTGATCCGAATGATCTACCCATTTATGCGTGTTGAATTGCAGCTCAAATGGGATGAGAAGGATATTGATGATGTAACGACATCAGCGATTGAAGCACTGATCGAACAGGAGATCCTGGTACGAGACGGTGATCAGCTGGTTCGCCCGCCAGCGGGTTCGGCGCCGGCATTCCAGCTGATGATGCTCGGTCAGTCGATGGTGCCGATGCTGCAGCGCTTCTACCTTGTAATTGCGCTGCTGGTCAGGAACGGCTCAGGCACGCTGTCCTGCGCGAAACTCGAGGGGCTGTGCCAGAAAAGTGCCCAGCGCCTAGCCATGATCTACGGATTGCATTCGCCGGACTTTTTCGACAAAGCACTTTTCCAAGATTTCATTCGCACCCTCCGCGAGCGTGACGTGGTGCGTCGAAACGAGGTGGGATTCCTCGAGTTCGGCGATGACATCAAACGCATTGGCGAGGATGCTCGGCTCGTACTCGGCGAGGAGATCCGGCACAGTATTCTTTCCCTGACATTTTCAGGGCCGGGATTCGATCGCCTGTGAACGTCGTTTCGTTTTATCGATTTACTGATGTGAATGACCCCGATGCCGTGCGGGTTCGCCTCCAGGTTCTATGCAAGAAGGAGGGGCTTCTGGGCACGATCCTGGTCGCGAGCGAAGGTGTAAATGGCACCCTGGCCGGCGAAGCTGAATCCATTCGATCCGTTCTTGCTTGGATCGAAGAGAAACTGTTACTGGATGCCCCGATCGGGGGTCGCTGGACGAAGACGGATACTGCGCCGTTCCGGCGCATGCGCGCCAAGGTGAAGAAGGAGATCGTGACGTTAGGACGACCCGATATCCGGCCCGACAAATTGACCGGCCAACATGTTGGCGTAAGGGAGTGGAACGAGCTGATCAGCGATCCGGAAACACTGGTCATCGACACGCGCAACCAGTATGAATACGAAGTCGGTACGTTCGAAAACGCTGTCGATCCGGAGACGGACAATTTTCGCGAGTTTTCGGAGTACGCATGCCAGCTCGCGGAATCGGATCCTGGCCGGAAACTGGCGATGTTCTGCACCGGTGGTATCCGCTGCGAGAAGGCCACGGCACTGATGATGGAACTCGGGTTCAGCGAGGTCTACCAGCTTCAGGGTGGCATACTCAAATATCTCGAGAACGTCGACGACAGCGACAACCTCTGGCAGGGCGAGTGTTTCGTATTCGATACCCGGGTGGCCGTCGATCGTGATCGTGCCGAGGGTGGCTATGTGCAGTGCCATGCCTGCCGGCGACCGCTCAGCTCCGATGACCTCGCGTCACCGCGATACCGGGAGGGCGTGTCCTGTCCGAGGTGCGTTGACTCACTGGACGGCGGACGCGCCAAGCGGCTCGAAGAACGACGCAAGCAGGTCGGGCTCGCAGAGGCGTGCGGCGAAGCGCATATCGGTGCCGTTCTCGACGATTGATCAGAACCAGAAACGCGCGCCGGCCACCAGCGACAAAAAGTCCTCCTGTCCGTCCGTATCCTGCCAGCTCAGGCCGATGTCTTGTGCATCTGGGACTCACGCATCCATATCCGGGATGAGTTCGCTTTCGAGTTGCAAAATCATGTCTTTCAGGATCAATCGCCGTTTTTTCAGGCGACGAATCCTGAGTTGGTCGACCATCGGGTCATGTGACAGGCTGTCAATCAGGTAATTGAGATCGCGGTGGGTCACACGCAATTCCCGCAGTCTCTCGAACTGTTTGAAAGACTCGGTGTCGACTTTACCGTTCATTGCCCGTCGTGTTCAGTTTGCCAGTTTGTCGATTCTAGCAAATCGCTAACCGGCTAGCCGGCGGCCAGGATTCCGAGCCAGTCGCGGTCGTCCGGTCCTCTCACCAGGAAATGTGGGTTCAGGATGTCTTCCTTGGCGTTATAGGCCAATGGCTGTCCATCGAGTTCGAGTACAGCGCCGCCGGCCTGCTCAACGACCGCTTGGGCCGCCGCCGTATCCCATTCCGACGTTGGCCCCAGCCGCGGATAAATATCTGCAGCTCCTTCGGCAACGACACAAAACTTGAGTGAGCTGCCCATCGGCAACATCTCAACGTCGCCCAGTTGCTTGAGATAGGCATCCAGGCTCGCGCCTCGATGAGAGCGACTGCCAACCACGCGCAGAGGACTGGCCGACGTCGATGCAACACCGATAGACCTTGAGCCACCATCGCCTTCCCGGACGGCAGCACCCACACCGTCGCAGCCGGTGTAGGTTCTGCCGCTCACTGGTACGTGCACCACACCAAGGACAGGTCGGTTGCCGTCGATCAAGGCGATGTTGACGGTGAACTCTCCATTGCGATTGACAAATTCCTTAGTGCCGTCGAGCGGATCGATCAGCCAATACATGGGCCACTTGCTGCGCACTTCGTAAGGTGCCAGCCCCGATTCCTCGGAGATGATCGGGATTTTTGGCGTGAGATCGCGCAGGCCGGCGTCGATGACTCGATGGGACGCCATATCAGCCTGGGTCAGCGGCGAGTCGTCATCTTTGGCTTGTACATCGAAATCCGTGGCGTACACTTCCAAGATCGCGTCGCCTGCTGATCTGGCCAGTGCGACTGCCGGTTCAACCAGCTCTGAGAGGTTCATTCCTGGGTAGCCCTTTGCAATAGATTGAATGCATTGAGGCGCGCAGTATAGAACATTAACGTGGAAAAGAAGCCCAACAACATCGACGAATTGCTCGACACTTGTGACTCGCTCATGCTCGATATGGATGGCACCTTGTTGGATCTGGCGTACGACAACTACATGTGGATGGAACACATTCCCGCCGAGTACGCGCGCCAGAACGGCGTCTCGGAAGATCAAGCGAGGGACCATCTTTACGCCGTGTTCAAGCGGCTGGAGGGCAAGCTTGACTGGTACTGTCTCGATCACTGGAGTGATGTGCTCGACCTGGATGTCGTCGCTTTACACCGGGAACAGAGTGGGCGTATCGGGTTTTTACCGGGTGCCAGGGAATTTCTGCAGACAGTTGCGGACCATCATATCCGCGTATTACTCGTCACCAATTCGCACCAGCACACGCTCGACATCAAGGCAGAAGTGACTGGCATCGTAGAGTATTTCGACGGTATCTATACGTCACATGCGCTCGGCGCCGCTAAGGAAGATCAACCATTCTGGCATGCGTTGCAGGAAAAGGAGTCATTCGATCCGGCGCGTACCGTGTTTGTCGACGACAATGTCGCGGTACTGCAATCGGCACGGGATTTCGGCGTAGAAATGCTTCTGCACATTACGCGGCCGGATACGCAACGCGAGGCCCGGTCGCATGACGAATTTACCGGGATCGAAGGAGTCGGCGAACTTACTTAGCCGGTTTCTTGCCGCGTGACTGGCGACGAGGCGGCGGCTTGCCGCCTCCTGATTTCCGGCGCGGTGGTCCGCGACGATCTTTCCTTGGCCGCGGCGGTGGTTTGACGAGATCGGGGAGTATGTCCGGATTGTAGTTGGCGACCGGGATCTTGTGGCCAATATAGTCCTCAATTTCCGGCAGCGTGATCGCGTAGGTTTCGCATCCGAAACTGATCGCGTCGCCGGCGGCACCCGCGCGCGCGGTTCGGCCGATGCGATGGACGTAATCCTCACGATCCTGCGGCAGATCATAGTTGATCACGTACTGCACATCCGGAATGTGTAGCCCGCGCGAGGCTACGTCTGTGCCGATCAGGACCGGCAATTCGCCGCTCTGGAATCGCTTGAGCATGCTCATCCGCTTTGTTTGCGGTACGTCGCCAGATATGGCGCTGGCATCGATATCATTGGCTTGT
>JAQWSV010000025.1 GCA_029243005.1 Woeseiaceae bacterium | reverse complement strand
CGTGACGACGTGTTTTTCTTCTGTTTGCTCCCGGCAATACCTCAGCGCCGCGCATAGCAAGGTGCCGGATGATGAACCGGCGAGCATGCCTTCTTTTTTCAACAGTTCGCGCGCCGTGCTAAACGAGTCTGCATCTGAAATGCTGTAGGCCTTTGTCACGCCCGTGAATTCGGCGATGTCCGGGATGAAGTCCTCACCGATCCCTTCGACCAGCCACGAACTCCCTTCGCCGAACTCACCATTATTGATGAAGTCCGCCACGATCGAACCAACCGGGTCGGCGATGACAATCTCGGTATTTGGTGAATGTTCTTGCAGATATTTACTGATCCCGCTCACTGTGCCACTTGAGCCGACACCGAGCACGATGGCATCAACCATGCCCTCGAGTTGTTCGAAGATCTCCGGCGCTGTCGTCATCTCGTGTGCCAAGGGATTGTCCGGATTGCCGAACTGGTTGATGAAGTAGGCGCCCCTCTCCTCGGCAATGCTACAGCCTAGGTCCTGGTAGTACTCCGGGTGTCCCCGGCCCACGTCAGATCGCGTCAGCACGACCTCGGCACCCATCGCACGCAGATTGAAAATCTTTTCCTGGCTCATCTTGTCCGGCAGGACCAGGGTCAACTGGTATCCCTTTTGCGCAGCAACTAATGCAAGGCCTAGCCCCGTATTACCCGCCGTTGCCTCGACCAGGGTATCGCCCGGCTTGATGTCGCCGCGTTTCTCCGCCTCCTCGATCATCGACATGCCAATGCGGTCCTTGATCGATCCGCCCGGGTTCATGAGTTCGAGCTTCAGAAACAAGCGGCAGGGGCCCGTATCGATGTTGTTGATTTCGAGCATCGGCGTGCGGCCGATCATTTCGAGCGTGTTGGAAAATACGTGCATGTCGTTTACGGTGTCGATTGCAATTTGCCGACATGGTACGCGAAGGGCCCCTGTCTTTGAATGAGAAACCGAGCATCGATGCCGCGATTGCGTCAGCCGTAAGCCAGCTGCAGGACAGCAGCGAAAGCCCGCGCCTAGACGCAGAATTGCTGCTGGCACGTACCCTGGATGTGCAGCGGAGCTATCTGTTTGCCCATCCCAATGACGAAATGGATAGCGCCGCGGCTGAACGTTTCGACAACGCCGTAGTACAGCGCGCCGACGGAATGCCGATGGCTTACATCACGGGCATCAAGGAATTCTGGTCGATGCCCCTGATCGTCAGTCCGGTGACGCTGATCCCGCGACCGGATACCGAGACGTTGATCGAACAGGCCCTAGGGCGCATTCCGCGCAATGCTGAATGGGAAATAGCGGATCTTGGCACGGGCAGTGGCGCGATCGCCCTGGCGCTTGCCAAGGAAAGGCCGCTTTGCCAACTGACCGCGACCGACCGCTCGGAAGATGCCCTGGCGATTGCCGCGCAGAATGCTCGGGAGCTAGGCATTCCAAATATCGAGTTCGTCGCCGGTAACTGGACAGAACCGCTGGCAGGCCGAGCGTTCGATGTCGTCGTTAGCAACCCACCTTATATTGCGAGTGATGACCCGCACCTCATGAGCCTGCGCTTTGAACCACTGGATGCGCTCGACGCCGGCGACGACGGGCTGGATGCAATTCGCAACCTCGCCAGCACAGCCGCGACTATCCTAAAGCCGAGTGGCAGCTTTCTACTGGAACACGGCGACGCGCAGGAGGAGCCGGTCGCGGCTATCCTGCAAGATAACGGCTGGCAGGACATCGGGCTGATCCGCGATATCGAGGGCCGGCCGAGAGTGACTGCAGCGATCAGGCCCTGAATCATCGAAACATCCGTGGCGGGCTTATATAATCCTCCCACCGTAAATTCAAAGGAACATAAGTGATCACCATCAGTACGAACCATGGCGATATCGTCATCGAACTTTTCGAAGAAACTGCGCCAATTTCCTGTGAAAATTTTCGCCAGTACGTCAATGACGGCTTTTTCGACGGCACGATTTTTCATCGGGTCATTCCGAATTTTATGATCCAGGGTGGCGGCTTCATGCCTGATATGTCGCAAAAGGAAACACGCGACCCAATCAAGAACGAAGCTGACAACGGTAAAAATAATGCACGAGGCACGCTTGCAATGGCGCGCACGCAGGTCGTCGACAGTGCCACGGCACAGTTCTTCATCAATCTCCGCGACAATAACTTCCTCGATCATGGTGGTCGCGACTTCGGTTATGCCGTCTTTGGTAAAGTCACGGAGGGCATGGATATCGTGGACGCGATCGCCGTCGTCCCAACCAACAATAATGCCGGCCATTCGGATGTCCCTGTCGATCCGATCATCATCGAGTCTGCAACCGCTGCATAGGTCATTGTGAGCCGCTATGCGAGACATGTCGCGCTGGAACAGGTTGGTGCACCCGGCCAGGAACGAATAGGCGAATCGACGGCCCTGATTATCGGACTTGGCGGTCTCGGCTGCGCTACAGCAAGTTACCTCACCTGTGCCGGCGTCGGCCGGTTGTTGCTTTGTGACTTCGACACGGTTGACGAGACCAACCTGGGTCGTCAAACGCTTTACGGACCCCAAGACATTGGTCAACTCAAAGCAGTTCGTGCCGCATCGCGGCTCGCGGTGATGAATCCAGATGTTCGGCTGACAGAGATTCCCGACCGGCTGAGCGGCAATGCCCTGATCGAGGCCGTTGGCCTAGCGGATGTTGTGCTGGACTGTTGCGACAATTTTGCGACGCGCTTTCAGGTTAACGATGCCGCCGTCGCGAATCGAAGGATGCTAGTGTCCGGGGCGGCCATTCGCCTCGAAGGTCAGCTGGCTGTGTTCGGCCCGGACTATGCCAAATCGCCCTGCTATCGTTGCCTCTACCAGGAAGCGGACGAGTCTCTCGATAGTTGTGCCGGGAACGGGGTGCTCGGCCCGGTGCCCGGCGTTGTCGGCACGATGATGGCGGTCGAGGCACTGAAGATTGTGGCGGGCATCGCGGTCCCGACCGGCATTCTCAATATCTACGATGATTTATCAACGGAATGGTGCAAGGTGAAAATCCGCAGGCGTCGCAATTGCCCGGCCTGCCGTGCAGATTGACAGGACAGCGCCTGTACCGCACATAATGCGCATCGAATCGCGATTGGTGGTGGCGGTATCCACTGCATTACGCAGCAGCAGCCGTTTTCAAACTATGGCAAATCCTAAAGCAAGCGGGCATCTAACTAACTGAATCTATAGGGATGAAGAACTGAGGATTGGTTGAGAAAGGGGTGATATACCCTATTCTATGGGGCGTCCACCTCGGACGGATCGTATCCCAAGTTCGGGGCCAGCCAGCGTTCCATCTCGGCCATGTCCATGCCCTTTCTCTCGGCATAGGACTCAACCTGGTCACGGGAAACCTTGCCCACCGAGAAATACTTCGACTCGGGATGCGAGAAATAGAAACCGCTGACCGCTGCTGTCGGGAACATCGCGAAGGAATCGGTGAGTTTCAGATTGATGGAACGTTCCACATCCAGCAGCTCCCAGAGTTTCGCTTTTTCCGTGTGATCCGGGCAAGCCGGATAACCCGGCGCCGGCCGAATGCCAAGATACTTTTCGGCAATCAGGTCGTCGTTTGTAAGCTGCTCATCCTTATCGTAGCCCCAGAACTCCAAGCGGATTTTCTTGTGCATATACTCCGTCAGTGCTTCGGCCAGGCGATCCGCAAGCGCCTTCAACAGAATGGCGCTGTAATCGTCATGGTCCGCTTCAAAGCGCTCAACATGTTCGTCGATGCCGATGCCTGCCGTGACTGCAAAACCGCCCATGAAATCGGCGATACCTGAATCGGCGGGGGCAATATAGTCGGCGAGACAATGGTGAAACTGTCCTCCGGCCTTGCTCCGTTGCTGTCGTAGGTGACACAGGCGCATGTACTCGGCCTTGCGC
Source organism: Woeseiaceae bacterium (assembly GCA_029243005.1). GTDB lineage: Bacteria > Pseudomonadota > Gammaproteobacteria > Steroidobacterales > Woeseiaceae > SZUA-117. The sequence goes on along the minus strand of JAQWSV010000025.1, from coordinate 2,952 downwards.
GAATCATCGCTGTATATCCGGATGTCATCGTGATCGATGGCGTTGGCGGGATAGAGACCGATGACGCCGCGTGCCTGCAGCCACCGTTCTGACACGATCTTGTCGAGCATGACCGACGCGTCAGAAAACAACTTACGGGCCGCATCACCAACGACGCGGTCACTCAGGATGGCTGGGAATTTACCGTGGAATTCCCATGCATTAAAGAACGGCATCCAGTCGATGTAATCAGTCAGCGCCGCTAGATCGATGTCATCGAACACGCGGTTGCCGGTAAATGTCGGTGTCGGGGGCGTGTAGTCGCTCCAGTCCAGGCCATGATGGTTGTCACGCGCTGTGGACAGGGATACCTGCGGCGCCAAACGAGACTTGCCTGCATGGCGCTCCCGGCGACGCGCATTGTCCTCGCGTGTCTTCCGGACCAGCTCGACTCGCGTATCGGGTTCGGTCAATGCCTGGGCAACACCGACTGAGCGCGACGCATCTTTCACATAGATCACCGGACCATCGTAGTTTGGTTCAATCTTGACAGCCGTATGTGCCGGCGATGTCGTAGCGCCGCCGATCAGGAGCGGCAGATCAAAGTCCAGCCGCTGCATCTCGCTGGCGACGTGCACCATCTCATCCAGTGATGGCGTAATCAGGCCGGACAAGCCAATGAAATGGGCCTTCTCCCTGCGCGCCGTCTCAAGAATCTTCTCGCAAGAGACCATCACTCCGAGATCGATAACCTCGAAGTTGTTGCATTGTAGTACGACGCCGACGATGTTTTTGCCGATGTCGTGGACATCACCTTTAACAGTGGCCATGACAATCTTGCCATTCGACTCCACTACACCTCCCTTCTCCTTTTCTATAAACGGTACGAGGTGAGCGACGCCTTTCTTCATCACGCGAGCGGATTTGACAACCTGCGGCAGGAACATCTTGCCGGCGCCGAACAGGTCACCCACGACGTTCATGCCGGACATCAACGGCCCTTCAATCACCGACAGCGGTCGATCGGCAGCAAGCCGCGCTTCTTCCGTGTCGTCGACTATGAATTCATCGATACCGTTGACTAACCCATATTCCAGCCGCTTGTCGACAGGCTCCTCGCGCCAGCGAAGATCCTTCACCTTACCCTTCTGGCCGCCCGCCTGACCTTTGTATTCCTCGGACACTTCGAGCAGACGCTCCGTCGCATCGTCACGTCGATTCAGCACAACGTCCTCGACCGCGTCGCGCAAGGTTTCGGGGAGGTCTTCGTAAATGGCAAGCTGACCGGCATTCACGATACCCATGTCCATACCTGCACGAATGGCGTGGTACAGAAAGACGGAGTGGATCGCCTCGCGCACGATGTTGTTGCCACGAAAAGAGAACGACACATTGCTGACGCCGCCACTCACCATCGCGTACGGCAGCGATGCTTTGATCTCCCGCGTCGCCTCGATGAAATCCAGCCCGTAGTTGTTATGCTCTTCGATACCGGTGGCAATCGCGAAGATGTTGGGGTCGAAGATGATGTCGGCCGGGTCGAAGCCGACTTTCTCGGTAAGGATTTCGTAGGAGCGTTTGCAGATCTCAACTTTGCGCACGACGGTGTCGGCTTGGCCGTCTTCGTCGAAGGCCATCACGATTATTGCAGCACCATAGTCCCTGACGAGGCGCGCCTGCTCGATGAATATCTCTTCACCTTCTTTCAGGCTGATCGAATTGACGATGCTCTTGCCCTGCACGCATCGCAATCCTGCTTCGATCACCGACCACTTCGATGAATCGATCATGACGGGTACACGAGCAACGTCAGGTTCCGACCCGATCAGGTTCAGATAGGTCACCATGGCCTGCTCGGAGTCGAGCATGCCTTCGTCCATATTTACATCGACGATCTGAGCACCGTTCTCGACCTGCTGGCGTGCAACTTGTACCGCGTCAGTGTAATTGTCGGCCTCGATCAGTTTTCTGAATATTGCAGAGCCGGTGACGTTGCTGCGTTCGCCGACATTCACAAACAGATCAGCCGGCCCGATGTGGACAGGTTCCAGACCTGATAAGCGACAACGAACTTCGACTTCGGGCACGACGCGGGGCGCTTGGCCGTCTATGACCGCTCGTAATGCGCGTATATGACCGGGTGTCGTCCCACAGCAACCGCCAATCAGGTTGACGAGGCCACTTGATACGAACTCACCCAGGACTTCGGCCATGTACTCCGGTGTTTCATCGTATTCACCAAATTCGTTGGGGAGGCCGGCGTTGGGATGCGCGCTTACACGTGTATCCGCAACCCGCGACAATTCCGCGACGTATGGACGCAAGTCGTCTGCCCCGAGCGCGCAATTCAAGCCGATCATAAACGGATCTGCATGGCGGACGGAGTTCCAAAACGCCTCTACCGTCTGGCCAGACAGAGTTCGGCCTGACGCATCGGTAATCGTGCCAGAAATCATCACAGGTAGCTCGATGCCGCTTGCGTCGAAACTTCGATTGATCGCGAAGATCGCCGCCTTAGCATTCAGCGTATCGAAAATGGTCTCGATCATTAGGAAATCGACGCCACCCTCGATCAACGCCGTCACCGCAACTTCGTAGGTTTCGGCCAATTCGGAAAAAGTGATGTTGCGATATCCGGGATCATTGACGTCTGGCGAGATCGATGCCGTACGATTGGCCGGGCCGAGCACACCGGCGACATAGCGCGGTGAACCAGCCGTCGCGGCGTAAGCGTCGGCCGCATCACGAGCAATTTTCGCCGATGCAGAATTGATCTCGCCAACCAAAGATTCTAAGCCATAATCGCCCATCGACGGTGCATTGGCATTAAACGTATTGGTTTCAATAATGTCTGCCCCGACCTCCAGAAAACACCGGTGAATCTTCTGGATCACTTCCGGTCGCGTCAACGACAGTAGGTCGTTGTTGCCCTTAAGATCGGATTCCCAGTCCGCAAACCGCTCGCCGCGGTAG
>JAQWSV010000013.1 GCA_029243005.1 Woeseiaceae bacterium | reverse complement strand
TGGAGAATAGGTATAGCCCTTGTCTTCGCGGATGTTCGATGTGATGCGTGAGGAGAAGGAACCACCCAGCAAGGAATTGGTGATTTGCAGGGGAATCCAGTCCCTATGTCCCGGCGCAACCGTAGGTAGCCCAACCAGCAGATTCGACTGGGAGGCGCCCGGGCGGTCGACAACATCGACAATGACTTTGCCACTGGCAGGTTCCGGCGGGTCGAACAGCACATCCTGGCCCCGCTGCCAGTCCGAAAAGTGTTCATCAATTGCCACCCGTGTTGCGGTGTCGTCAAAGACACCGGCGACGTAGACCTGTGCCCGTTGTGCGCCGAAATTGTTGTTGTAGAAGTTACGGGCATCATCGACGGAGTAGGTGGCTAACTGATCCTCGGCGGGCAACAGTCGGCCATAAGGATGATCGCCGTAGAGCGCTTCGCGGAAAGCGGCTACCGCCATTTGTTGAGGTTGTGTTTTGACAACACTCAGCTGGCGAAGCCGATCGCGCTTCAGGCGTTCAAGCTCCGATTCAGGAAACACGGGATTACGAACGACGTCCGCAAGCAGGGCGACCATGTCCGGCGCGAATTCGGCAAGCACGTCAGCACTGATCCTCGTTTGGTCCTCGCCGACGCTGACATTGATCTCGCCACCCATGGAAGCCGCCTGACGGGCAATATCCTCGGCGCTGCGGTTGCGCGTGCCCTCCAGGAAAAAGTCGGCGCTGAGGTCTGCAATCCATGTCTGGTCACCGTCATTCAGATTACCTGATCTCACGATGACGCTGACCATCGCCTTCGGTACGCTGCCGAAAGGGACCAGGGTCACCTGCAGGCCGTTATCCAGGCCGAATGTGTTTTTGGCGGGCAGCACAAAATCCTTCGGAATGCCTCCGGCCGGCGGCTGCTCTTTCGCCGCTTCCTGTGCGATGGCTATTCCGAGGAGTGCTGTCGAGGTGACCGCAGCTGCCATCCGTTTAAGATTATTCATTGTTCGCAACCTCCTGGCCGGCGCCGGCTTCCAGGACCAGTATGGTCCTGTTGCTGCTGCGCAAGTACTCCTGCGCCGTTGCCTGGATGATTTCCGGGGTGACCTTCATGATTTCCGCTTCGAATTGGTTGAGTCGGGCCGGGTTGTCGTCATAAAGCGCCAGTGATGCGAGCAGATCCGCGCGCCCAAAGCCGAAAGTTTCGCTGGCATTGTTATAAAAGTTGGAGCGCCATTTGATTTTGGCCCGGGCCAGGGTATCGGCATTAATGGGCACATCCTGTACGGAAGCCATGACCCGATCAATTGCGCTGACGATTCTTCCATCGTCTACGTCTGCATCATGTACGAACGAGGCGAGCCAGAGCATCGGTCCCTTGTAATTGAGCATGTTGCCGAGCAGGGCATTGATCCCACCGCTAATGCCCGCCGTAATACCTTCTTCCTTGACCAGAGCCTGCGCAAGCAAACTGTCTTCTCCCTGTAGGAGGATCTGATCGAGAAGCCCCATGGCATACCATTCCGGTGTTAGTCGCTCAGGCACGTGATAGGCAAACGCGAAGCCGGGTCGCGGTGCAAGGGGATCGGGACGGCTGGCGCGCTTTTCCGTCTCCTGTCGCGGTTCATCGATATCCGGCAGGTCGATGGGTTGTGGCGAACGGTCGATATCGCCGAAATGTTTTTCTACCATTGTCAGGGCCTCTTCATATTCGAAGTCGCCGACAATCGCGAGTGCCGCATTGTTCGGGGCATAGTATTGCTGGAAAAAGTCTGCAACGTCTTCCAAGTTCGCCGCATCTAGATCTTCGAGATCCCCATAGAAGTTATGTGCGTTGTACCAATTTTTGTTGGCGTACTGCGGCATATCGAGCCAGGGGAAACCGCCGTAGGGCGTATTCAACACATTGACCTTGACCTCGTTCTTGACGACGCCTTGCTGGTTTGTCAGGTTCTCCTGCGTTATATCCAGGCTGCGCATGCGATCAGCCTCAGCCCACAGCATCGTCTCCAACTTATGGGACGGTACGATTTCGAAATAGTTCGTAAAGTCGAAGCGGGTAGAACCGTTAAGGACGCCGCCATTCGCTTGCACTAGCCCGATAAACTCGCCTTTGCCAAGATTTTGCGAGCCTTGAAACATCATGTGCTCGAAAAGATGCGCGAATCCCGTGCGTTCACGCGGCTCGATACGAAAGCCAATGTTGTAGTAGACGGCGACGGTCACAATCGGCGCTGTCTTGTCCTGAGACAACACCACTTTCAGGCCATTGCCGAGGGTGTGGTATTCAACTGGTACCTGGAAGCTCGACACTGAGGCTTCGGTAGTGACAGTTGATTGAGTTTCGGTCGTCGTGGTTTCTTCCGTCGGTTGGCAGCCGGCAAGGGCGGCGGCGGCCAGGATAACTGGAATGCTGGTAAGTTCGGGTTTCATGGTGGTGTCCCCCGCTGATCGGAGTCGGTTAGAGGGCGCGCAGGGTACCAGAGTTCCCTTTGGCCATGAAGGTGTTGGCCGGGCACCTGACGTTATAATGCAACGGTTCGTAATTCTGCCAGTGCCGCAACGGCTTTCGGGAAAACATGAAGAAAAAGACCCTAGGTGACCTACTGAGAGAACGTGCCAAGACGCATCGTTGAAATATGGGTCGGTCGACCAGTTGAGCAATATGGAGTCCCGATAGCCTGCGATAAATTTCTCATGAAGCCGGGGCTAGTCGGCGAGAATTGAGCGCAGCCAGAGCCCTGCGAGCGTGCTGTAACCATAATCCCGGTGTACGACACGACCTGTGCTATCCTCAAGGTAATAAGTCGGTAAGACCTGGACACCCCAGTCAGCCGCCGGGGTACGAGTGCCGAGTAGTATCGGCATATCGAGTTCATGCCGTTCGATGTAGGCGCGAACTTCCCCGCGCGTCTGGTAGCTGAGGGCAACCAGGACAACGCCGAGATCTTCCTCACCGCGCCAGTCTCGAAGGTTACGGATGTTGTGCGCGCTGGCGGCGCACCAGCTACACCAGGGCGCAAAGAAGTAGACGAGCGTGGTTTTCGGGTTGTCGGGCCCGAGCCCGCCCTGATTGCCATCGAGTGCGGGAAGTGTCAACGGCGGCGCCGGCTCACCGCTGGCATTGAGCATGTCCGCGGTCCGCCAGAGATGAATGCCGGCGACGATAACGAGAAAAAACAAAGTCTCTGGTAGCCATCTCTTTAGGCGTCCACGGAGGCGCCCGTCTTTCCTAGCGTGCGATTGCTGTGGCGTCATCGAACGCCTTTAGGACTTCGCGTGTGAGGTCCCAGCGATTGAAACCTTGGCGACCCCAGTCGAGTCCGCGCCGGACGATGACGAGATCGTGAGACGGGACTACGATAACGTATTGCCCTCGATTGCCAGCCGTGGAATAGGCGTCTTCCGGTACATCCGTCCGGTCGTCAGGCACCAGCCACCATTGGCCACCGTAGAAGTTGCCTGTCTCGGCCGTTGCGGGCGCCGGAGTCCGGACAAACTCAATCCATTCCTCGGAGAGTAGGCGCTGGCCATCCCATATTCCGTTTTGGGCATACAGCAGCCCGAATCGACCTAGGTCCCTGGCATTGGTGTACACCTGCGAGCTCAGAATGAAGTCGTGAAAACGATCGGCGCTGACCAGCGTATTGCGCATACCAATCTTGTCTAGCAAGGCCTTTCGCGGGTATTCCTGGTAGGCCTCATCGCTCCCTAGCGCCTTCTTCATTGCGTACACGGCAAGCAGGGTGTCGTAGTTCTCGTAATCCCAGAATGCGCCGGGCTCCCGAACAAGCCCCCGATTACGCATACCCGATATCGAGCTCGAACCTGCCCAGTAAGCCAGCCCAGAACCTGTTGCGTATTCCATATTGAAGCTGTCGACAGGATACAAGCCGCTGGACATGTTGAGCACGTGTCGCAACGTAATGTCATTACGGGGGTCATCCTCAGGATTACGCAGCTGAGGATCCCAGTCGAAGCCGAGCGGCGCATCGAGCTCGAGCTTACCCGCATCGACGAGCATCCCGATCAGGGTAACCGCGATGCTCTTTGCAGTTGACCACGTCCTTGTCCTAGTGGTTTGGTCTGCCCCGTTGTCATAGCGCTCATGAATGATGTCGCCCTTGTGCACAACGAGCAGGCTCAATGTCGTCTGCTCGCGCGTATCTCTCAGGAACGCCCAGTCCGAGGCGGCGAGCAGGGCATCTTCGTCGATATAGTCAGGCAGGCCCTTGTCCGGTACGAGGTCGCCGGTTGGCCATGCCGTCAATAACGGATCTTCGTCCGGGTAGGGCAGCGACAGTTTGGGAAGCGCGTCGATATCATCGAAACTCTGGTCCGGGGGCATCACTACACAGCCAATGCCCTCACGGAAAGCTGCCCGTACTACCGGCCCGGTATTCGGACCACCGATGGCGACTGCCTGCAAATCCTTGTTGACGACATACTCCCCTCCATCAGGCGAACCAACAGGTCCGCCAAAGCGCTCCAGCGTCAGGTAGGCAAGCTCCTGATGGAATATCCTTTGCAAATCGCGATTCGAGGTAAAAAGTCCGTTGCACATAAGAACGGCCTGCACGCCATTTCTAACGAGCTGACGGTTGTCCGCGAAATAATCGTAGTTCTCTTCCTGCTGGGCGCTAACCACGCCATTCATCAGGATTAATAAGAGCAGGATAAATTTTTTCATTTGGAGGTGTTCGCGCGGTATGGTGGATGAGGGCAACCAATATAGTCGAACAGCCCATGCCAGGGAATTGTCAATAGAGGATCAGACGAGAAAATGGTTTATAAACGACAGGTAAGTATCTTTATTATCGGCATTTTCCTTACTGGTTACGCATCGGCCCAGATGACGGACCCAATGAACGAGTTCGGCACCACAGCGAGTAATGTGTTCTTCTATTAC
>JAQWSV010000010.1 GCA_029243005.1 Woeseiaceae bacterium | reverse complement strand
ATGGCTGCGACCCTACACCGACGACACGCTTCGCGAATGGGGCCGCGAGCGGGCCGGCCTGATCGATGTGATTTGTCCCGGGTTCGCCGTAGACTGCCTCGAAACGCTCGAAGAGATCGCGTTGCAAAACACCGAGCTCTTCAAAAACTCCGGCGGTGGCGAACTTCGATACATTCCCGCACTGAACGCGCGTGACGAGCACGTCTCGTTCCTTAGCCGGACGATCGAGCGCAGCGTCTCCAGCTGGCCTGAGGCTAATCCTGATCGCAACCTTTCCGAAGTTTCTTGGCAACTCGACAAAAGCCTGCAACGGGCCCGGGACATGGGGGCATAGACACATTATAGGTGCGAATCTTGGAACAGCTATGTGATCAGATCGGAGACGCGTTCCGCCTGGCGACGCAGCGCCATCCCAATGTTGGCCTCGTCGTACAACGCGTTGATCGCGCCAAGATCCGGAGCGACAGGGGTTAAGCCCGCCGCGGGTCGCTCGACCGGGGCATCGCAGGCAATACCAGTCAATTGTCGAGCAAGAATTGCATCATCCTTATGGTTCTTGAGCTTGGCGCCAAGCGTCTTGGCCCCCCGCACATTCACTTCGTGCACTGATTCAAGGTTGGCGTAGATATCGTCCAGTGACCCGAAGTGTTCAAGAAGCGCGATCGCTGTCTTGCGTCCGACGCCAGGTACACCTTTGATATTGTCGACGCTGTCCCCGGCCAGGGCGAGGAAGTCGGCGATCTGTTCCGGCCAGACACCAAAGTAGTTCGGTATTTTCTCGTAAGTCACTTTGCCCTTGCCGGCAAAGTCCCAGAAAATATCCTGCTTTGAAATGAGCTGCGCCAGGTCCTTGTCCCTGCTCACCACCGTGCTCGGTATACCGGCAGCCCTGCCCTCAGTAACCAGCGTACCGATCAGATCGTCTGCTTCGTAACGAGGATGGCCGCATTCGAGCAGCCCGAACGCCCGCGTGAATCGCCGACACTGCACGAATTGTCGTTTGAGTTCCTCGGGCGCCGGATCACGATTCGCCTTGTACTCAGGGTAAATTTCCGTGCGATACAAGCTGGTCAAGCTTTCGTCAAAGAGTACGGCGATGTATTCAGGTTTGACCTGCTCCATGAAGTCGCCAAGAAAGCGACAGAATCCGTAGAGCGCGTTGATCGGGTTGCCTTGCTCATCAACCATGTCATCGGGCATCGAATAGTAGGCCCGGAAAACATAAACGCTGGCGTCGATCAGGTATTGCATTGGCTATTGACCATAGCAGAAAAGGCTTTGGTCATTATTCATCTTCATCGGAGATCTGCGGCGCATGTTTCTTTTCCGGTGGAATTCGTGCGATCAGTGCCTGCTTGATAGCCTGATGCTGGGGATTCTCCGCGAGGTTGGCCCATTCGTTGCCGCCCCATGCAGGATTTATTCCTCAGGCAATCAGGAAAGGACAGCTTATCTGCCGCTGTCCGACAGGTGATTCGAAAGGCGAGAATGCAGCGGGCTCGATCGTGGAATATGCGCGAGCAGGTATTGCATCTGATCGGCCAAGACACGACGCCCCTTGAGATAGATATACTCGGCATAATTCGGTGTGAAGGGCACAGCAATCAGTTTCATCGACGCCTGCTCAGGTGTACGACCGCCCTTGTGATTGTTGCATCGCCGGCACGCCGTCGCAACATTGTTCCACACGTCGAGGCCACCTTGTGATAGCGGCGTGATGTGATCGCGCGTTAGATCACGCGTCTGGAACTGCACCGCACAATACAGACAAAGATTGGCGTCGCGTTTGAACAGTGTGCGATTGTTGAGTGGCGGCACGTATTGATCACGAACAAAAGTGAGGCCCTGTCCTGTACCCTCGGTTGCAATAATTGAATTGACTTCGATCTGGCTGCGCGATCCGTTCAGCGCGTTGTGGCCACCAAAAACCGTATAGAGAACAGTGCCACAGGCGTAGGCAACCTGCTCATTGTGATAGAGCCGGACGGCCTCCCGGTAATCGATCCACTCGAGCGGCATCCCGGCCACGTCGGTTCGCAGGACCTGTTGCGAGATATCTGATGCAGCACCGTACAGCATTCGAGCTCCCGTCTACTTGTCGACATAGTGTGCCGGACCCTGAAATGAAATCAAGCTGACACTGAATCTTGCCTCACTTTTATAGACAGAAGATGACAGCCAGTGCTTCATACAAAAAAAGCCCCATCAGCGGCCTTTTTTTAGTTTGGTCGATCCATGTGTCGTGGTCTTACCCGCTGCTGTCTATCCCTGAGGCGATCACGAATCTTCTGCCGTTGATCCGGAGTCATGTTCCGGAATCGTCCTCGTAGCATCTGCCGGCGATCCGGTGACAGAGTCCAGAAGCGTTCGTAGTTGCCACGAATTCGCGCCTTCTCACGCGCGCTCAGTGACTGAAACTGCCGGTAGCGATCACGAATTTGTGATTTTTGATCATCACTCAGGGTTCGCCAGACCTGGAAACGATCGCGCGCCGCCGCCCGCTGCTCGGAATTCATTTCAGCAAATCGGCTCGCGCCTGCCGCCAGTCGTTGCTGTCGTTCTGCCGTCAACGATTCCCACTGATCCGCAAAAGGCGCCAGGACCTCGCGTTCGGACTCCGTCAGGTTATCCCAGCTGCTGTGCGGTTCCTGGCTAATCGCAACAGGACTGATACCTACGATCAGTGCTGTCACCAAAACTTGCAAAAATCTAATCTTCATTGTCCAGCTCCGACATCTTCTCCCCGTCTGGCGCAGAAACGTGTTCTTGTTCTGTTTCTTCTGACCCTTTCGTTTCTACCGCATCTGCTACCAAAATCATCCAGTCTTCGTCTGACTCATCCCAGCTGCCGAGATACTCTAGAAACTGGAGATCCGGCGCTTCAGCGTCATCGGCAATGAGCAGCCCGCTGACGCCCGTCAGCCCCCAGAGCAACAATACCCCGGCAAACGGATTCAACGCTGGCTTGTCAGCCGACATTGTTTTCCGTTTCCGGCAACTCGTCCATTTCCTCATCGAGGTCGATCCAGCTGTAAAACTCCAGGTCTTCCAGCATTTCGAGGCTGTCTCCCGTGAGCAGTATCTCCATATCGGAGGCTACTGCTGGGGCCGCCATATCCTCGGTGCCCGGGTTGCCCGTCCATAAGACGATCGCAAGCACTGCCGCTACGGCAACACCCGCTGCCGGCGCCCACTGCACCCCGATCGATCGTCCGGTACCCAGTTCGGCCAGCGCCACATGTCGTGCCCGGTTCAGGCGAGATTGAGTTTCACCATCCAGGCGTTCGACACTCTCGTCAAACTGTTGCTTCGCCTTCTTCGCAAAGGCGTCCTCGGCGGATACGTCAGTCCGCTCATTCATTGCCAGTGCTCTCCCAATGTTGCGCGCAGACTATGCACTGCGCGTGAATAGTGTGTTTTCACACTCCCTTCGCTGCATCCCATTACAGCAGCTGTTCCTGCAACATCCAGCCCTTCAAATATCCGTAGCATAAATGCTTCCCGTTGCCTCCCCGGCAGTTCTTCCAGCGCATCTTCAAGACCCTGCATCGCTTCGTGCGACTCCAGGTTCTCATCCGGCGTACGGCCCGCGGGATCCGGCGCTGTAGCGACGGGATCGTAGTCGTTCTCCTCGCTGCCACGACTGAGCCACACCATCACCTTATTGCGAACCATCTGTCGCCGCTGCCAGTCGCGAATACGATTTCGCAGGATACGGTAGAAAAGCGGTGTCCATGCCTCAGCGGGCTTCGCCGCATAATTCTTGGCCAGCTTGATCATTGCGTCCTGCACGAGATCAAATGCTTCGTCGCGATCACGAGTGTTTATTTCCGCGATCCGCAGTGCCCGCTTTTCCACTTCCGCAAAAAAACGATTGAGTTTGGCCTCGCCTTGCAGCGTATCGACTCCCGTCCTGTCCTCTACCTAGCAAGATACCGAAAAACTGGCAACACAACAGTCCATTATCCATCCAGGCAACCCGTCGCCGGGTTCAAAATTCCTTTTGCACCGTGCATCATGACCCCTTTCAGAAGTCATGCGTATTTAACGCCCGGGAAAGGCCTGCGTTGACAGGGGGAGGTCTTTTCTTTTTCTTATGTAAAATTTTGTGATCAAGCTGATGGGCCGATTAAAAGATATCAAGTGACTATTTTTACTAAAAAAACTATCAAGACACGGGCTTCATGAGCGCCGACGGGATTCTGCGGGTCGCTATCAACGCCCCGTTGTCACGACTCTTCGACTACCGGATGCCGGAATCCGGGCAGGCCGTGCCGGGCAGTCGCGTCGAAGTGCCTTTCGGCCGGCGAACGCAGACGGGCGTGGTTCTAGAGGTCGCAGAGGAAAGCGAGCTGCCAGTCAGCAAGCTGAAATCGGCCACGAAAGTTCTCGATAAGGAACCGTTATTTTCCGCGACAGACCTTTGGCTGATCCGCTTTGTCAGCAACTACTACCATCACCCGATCGGCGAAGTCGCGGCGGCGGCGATGCCAGCTCTGTTGCGCCAAGGCAAGGCGCTCAATCCGCTGGTGCAATATCTTTCCGCGACCGCGGCGGGCAAGGACACCGCCCTCGATGCGTTGCGCAAGAAAGCCCCGAAACAGGCGCTGCTACTCGAAGTTATTGTAGACGCCGATTCGATCAGCTTTCCGGAACTCGATAAGGCGTTACCGGATTGGCGACGCGCCAGGAAAGGCCTTGTCGACAAAGGCCTTGTCGAAACCTATGAAGCTATCGACAACGATGGCGGCGATGCGCTGGCCAATATTGAACAGGAGCCCGGACCGGATCTCAACCCAGATCAGCGCGCCGCATTGAAGTGCATCCGTGAGATGGAGGGTTTCGCGGTCAACGTCGTCAATGGCGTTACCGGCAGCGGAAAAACTGAAATCTATCTACACCTGATCGCGTCCGAGCTCGACGAGGGACGGCAGGTACTCGTTCTGGTTCCCGAGATCGGCCTCACACCGCAACTCGTTCGGCGCTTTCGACGACGCCTTGGCATCGAACCACTCCTTTTGCACTCAGGACTCAACGACACGGAGAGACTGCAGACCTGGCGGACTGCAAGAAACGGAAGCGCACAACTCGTCGTCGGCACGCGATCAGCAGTATTTGCCCCGCTGAAGAACCCGGGCTTGATCATCGTTGACGAGGAACACGACAGTTCGCTCAAACAACAGGAAGGATTGCGTTATTCGGCGCGAGACCTCGCCGTTGCTCGCGCCAAGAAACTGGATATTCCCGTCATACTCGGTTCCGCGACGCCATCGCTCGAAACATTGCAGCGCTGTCGTGACAACGCCTATCAATCGGTCGAGCTGCCGACGCGGGCCGGCAATGCGGCACCGCCCCTGTTACGACTGGTGGACCTGACAAGCCACGATGCCTTCGACGGGCTCAGCGCGCCGGTTGCCATTGCCATCGAGAAGAACATCGCTTCCGGTGGGCAAGTGCTCGTGTTTTTGAATCGTCGCGGCTTCGCACCAACACTTATCTGCACCAGTTGCGGCAAGGTCTCGGAGTGCGCCCGCTGTGACTCACGCATGACCGTGCACTCGGCGAGCAATTGCCTGCGTTGTCATCACTGCGGTGCCGAGCGGCCGGTGGAGTCGCAATGCGCCGACTGTGGATCGAATTGCCGGCCGCTGGGACAGGGGACGGAGCGTCTGGAAGAGGCATTAAAAGGGCGCTTTCCGGGTGAAGTCGTCACGCGCGTCGACTCGGACACCACGCGTCTCAAAGGCGAAATGAGCAAGGCATTGGCGATGGCGACATCGGGTGAGACGCGCATACTCGTCGGCACGCAAATGCTCTCGAAGGGACATCATTTTCCCAACCTGACGTTGGTGGTTGTGATCAATGCGGACCAGGGGCTATTCAGCACCGACTTCAGGGGTGCCGAGAAGCTGGCGCAAAGCCTGGTCCAGGTTGCCGGACGCGCGGGCCGGGAGAAACGTCAGGGTGAGGTTATCATCCAGACCGCGTTTCCCAGGCATCCGTTCTGGACAGAGCTATTTTCCGGCGGCTATCAGGGCGTTACCGACAGCGTCCTCATTGAACGCGAGAAGACACTCTGGCCACCGTTCTCACGCATCGCACTGATCCGCTCCTCGGCCACAAAACGCAACGACACCTACGCGTTTCTGAAGCTTGCCAAGTGCTGGGCCGAGGACTCGGGCATTGAGGGTGTCCGGGTGCTCGGCCCGGTCAGCGCGCCGATGGAACGAAAGGCCGGGCGATACCGGGCGCAACTCCTGTTCCAGAGTCGTGACAGGGCGGCATTGCACCGGCTGCTCGCGCATCTTCGAACTTCGCTTGAAGGAAGTACCGAGGCTCGACGGGTAAGATGGTCCATCGATGTCGATCCGATTGAGCTTTTCTGATTCGGCGTTAGAATTGCGCCCACCCTGATGCAGGCCGTACCGGGAACACATAAGTGAAAAGCAATGTTGCAAAACTGGTTGAGGAGGCAATCAACGGATTGCCGGATCTCGCCAATGTGCCTGAAATGGTGTCAATTAGTACTACCGTCGAGCGAACCCGTGATGCCAAGCATGGCGACTTCTCGACCAACATCGCGATGCGCCTCGCAAAATCGGTTGGCAAGAATCCGCGCGAGATTGCCCAGACGATTATCGACGCCCTGCCCGACAGCGACATCGTGTCGGTAGTCGAGATTGCCGGCCCCGGCTTTATCAACTTTCGCCTAAGCGCCCAGGCATTTCACCAGGAACTTGCAAACATCCTCGATAAGGGCGAGAACTACGGACGTCAAGAGACGCGCAGCAAGCCGAAGATCCTTCTGGAGTTCGTTTCCGCGAATCCGACTGGTCCGCTGCACGTCGGACACGGCCGTCACGGTGCCTACGGTGCCACCCTCGGAAACCTACTCGAAGCAGCAGGGTACAGCGTCGATCGCGAGTACTACGTAAACGACGCTGGCCGGCAGATGGACATTCTCGGCGTCAGTGTATTACTGCGGGCTCTCGAAGCAGGTGGCGCAATTGTCGATTTTCCGGAAGCTGGTTATCGCGGCGACTATATTCGCGACATCGCTGCAAATATCGACGCATCCAAACTGGACGCCGATGCTCTTTTCGATGGCGCTCCCGCCGACGACAAAGAAGCACAGATCGGTGCGTTGATTGAGAATGCGGAAAAATTACTTGGCCATGAGCGTTTTCACGCGATTCGCCGGCAGTCACTCGAGTCCATTCTCGACGACATCAAGGATGATCTTGCCAAGTTTGGTATCCGCTTCGACCGCTGGTTCTCCGAGCAGAGCCTGATCGACGACAATCGCATCGACGATGCATTGGTCGTGCTGAAAGAGCGGCGCATGCTCTACGAAAAAGACGGCGCCACGTGGTTTCGTGCGACGGACTACGGAGATGAAAAGGACCGCGTTGTCGTTCGTGAAAATGGCAAAAAGACTTACTTCGCCTCCGACATCGCCTATCACTGCGGAAAGCGGGAGCGGAGCTACGATCTCCTGATCGATGTTCTCGGTTCGGACCATCACGGTTATGTCGCTCGTGTGCAGGCCGGTCTTGAGGCAATGGGGTATACCGGCGACAGCCTCGAAGTCGAGCTCGTTCAGTTCGTCACGTTGTATCGCGGTGGAGAAAAGATACAAATGTCGACTCGATCGGGAGAGTTCGTCACGTTGCGACAACTGCGCGAGGAGGTCGGCAAAGACGCCGCCCGATTCTTCTATGTCATGCGATCGAATGATCAGCACCTGGACTTCGATCTCGAACTCGCGAAAAGTCGATCGAACGACAACCCGGTTTATTACATTCAGTACGCGCATGCGCGTGTCGCGAGCGTCTTTCGTCAATTGACGGAGAAGTCGTTGGAACACGACCGCGCCGCCGGTATCGCAGCGTTCGATCAGCTGACCGAGACGCACGAGAAGGCATTGATGACGTCGCTCAGCCGCTATCCTGAGATCATCGAGCTCGCAGCAAACAACCGCGCACCGCAACACCTCGTGCACTATCTGCGCGACCTAGCGAACGAGTTGCACAGCTATTACAACGCGCACCAGTTCATCGTTGATGATGACGCGACGAGGAACGCGCGCCTGGCGTTGATCGACGCAACGCGTATGGTGATCGCAAGCGGCCTTGCTATTATCGGGGTTTCCGCTCCCGACTCCATGTAGCCGCGATGGCACAGAAAAAGCGCAAACAGAAACGTAAGCGCAAACCGCAGCAGGAGCCTTATCCGCGCTGGATGTGGATGCTGTTCGGTTTGGGTATCGGTCTATCGGTCGCCTTCGCGATCTATATGAAGGAAAAACAAACGATCGAGCCGGAGCACCCCGTTGCGTGGCAGCCGGCCAGCATGGCTGTGCCGATGCAGGCGGAGATGGCGCCCGTCGCCGAAGCGGCACCACCGATCGAATCCGGGCCAGAGTCGCAGACCGAAGAAGAGGAACAGCGTTTCACTTTCTATGACATGTTGCCGAGTTTCGAGGTAATCATCCCGGAGGAGGAGCCGGACGTCAGCCGGGATGTCGAGATCGAGGCGGTCGAGCACGCCGGCACCTACGTTTTGCAGGCCGGTTCGTTCCGGGACATCGCCGATGCGGATCGCCGTCGCGCAGAACTCGCGTTCCTCGGCATCGAATCGCGCGTGCAAAAAGTCTCAATCGACGACCGAACGTTTCATCGCGTGCGTATTGGGCCAATGAGCGACCTCGACACCTTGAATCGCGTCCGCAGACGGCTTCGCGGCGCAGACATCGATGTTCTGAGAATTCGGCTTGGTGACTAGGCAGACCGGTATAAGGCATTGAACCTGATCCAGGGCCTGAGCACTGAGGATTTCGGTACGCCGGGAATTTACTTTGGCGAAGATGGCACAATACAGCCCACACCAAAAAGCCATGTGCGGCCACTAACCGACACATGCAGATAGGGAAACAACAATGAAAAGATCCACCCCGGGTATTCTGATCGAGCGTTGGACCGGGCAGACCCTTGACGGTCTCATGCAGCGCATGGTCCATGAGCCAATCGTCCACTAGTCGCACATGATACCGTCAAAGTGGGCAGCGATCCTCGCCACATTTATCGCGACCTGCGTCGTTAATCTACTGGGCGTCTACTTCATCTTTCAGCCCGTCGCGCAAGCCGACGACGCACCGATGCTATCCCTTCCACCAATCATCGGCTTCCTTACCTATATATTCTTATGCGTAGCGCTGCTGGACTGGGCTGCCCAGCATTTGCGTAGTGCCTACAAAGCTGCATTTATCATTGGCACATCACAATTCATACTGGTCAACGTCGACTACGTGCTCATCGGCCAGCGCGACATCATGACGGCAGCTGCAAGCACCCTGGTGCTGGCCGCCACCTGGTTCCTGGCAGCCTGCGCATATACCTACTTCATCCAATGGAATAACGACTAAATGTGCAGGTGATTACATGTCTTTGCCTCTGATCGGTCCTGAACAGAACTTCGCCCTCTGGGCCATCCTCATCGGCCTCGCCGCCTTTGGTTTCTGGTGCGAGCGGTTTCCCTGGGGGAGAAAGTACTCAGGCGTAATGCTGTTGATCACGGCCGCGATCGTGTTGGCCAACCTCCGCATTATCCCTACGTCGGCCCCCGCATATGACGTGGTATGGGATTACCTCGTACCGATTGCGATTCCCTTACTGCTGTTTCATGCCGACCTCAAGCGTGTTATCCGGGAATCGGGTCCCACGCTGATCGCATTCATCATAGGCAGCGCGGCCGTGGTTGCCGGAACAATCATCGGTGTCGCTGCACTCAATCTTGGTCCAAATGAAGCCGAACTGGCCGGGATCTTTACCGGCTCCTATATAGGTGGTGGTCTGAACTTCGCGGCCGTCGCCGAGGCAACCGGGATGCAGGAGTCCACCGAACTGACAGCAGCGATCGCCGCCGACCAAGTGATCACCAACCTGCATTTCCTGTTGATTATATTGTTGCCGGGCATTGCCTGGGTGACCAAACGTTATCCGACGCATCACATGGACAATGCGGACGCGTTTGCGCTCGACGCCGACAGCATACCGCACGTGGTGTCGGAACTGAGTATTCCGGGTCTGCTGGCCAGCATAGCCCTAGCTTTTCTCGTTGCGACGATCGGCAATAGCATTGCAAACTACGCGGGTTACCCACAATACGGCATCCTGATCATTACGGCGATCGCGCTTGCCATCGCGACGTTTGCGCCGAAGCAAGTCGAAAAGTTATCCGGCTATCGCGAAGCCGGCAACGTTATGATGTTCATTTTCCTAGGCAGTATTGCCGCGGGTGCGGACATCTGGGAGCTCATCGAAATTGCCCCGGTCATGTTCGTCTATGCCTCTATCATCATCATCGTGCACATGGTCATCCTATTCGGGATTGGCTTTGTATTGAAGCTCGACCTTGCCGAACTCGCGATGGCGTCCGCCGTTTGTATTGGCGGTCCGTCGAGCGCGCCAGCGCTAGCATCCGCGAAAGGCTGGCGCGATCTGCTGATTCCGGGAATTCTCTGCGGATCGCTGGGCTACGGTATCGGCAGTTTCATTGGCGTACAGGTCGCGACCTGGCTTACCTGATCGTCCATCCCGAATAGAGCTCCCGGATGGCGTCCATCAGTTCGCCACCAACGTCACTCACCAATGTGACTTCTTCGGTTGGAAGCCAGTAGGCGAGATGACTTAAGCAGTTATCGCCAAGCAGCGCCAGAACGATGAGGATCAAAGCGCCGATCGCATTCAGAACACGCAACAGGCACTTCTTCATTAATGCTCCCCTTGCCAACCAGAAATTGATGAACGGAAGTCTTTGTGTATACGTTTCCGAGGAAAACTTCGTTCAACCCGCGGGAACGATAGCCACCGGAATCCTGTACTATTCCGAAATATCTCCAATAAAAACAAGCTTCTTACAGGGATGCTCCAATGCAAGAAATCGTAAACGTCGTTGGCAGCTGGGTCTGGAGTTACTGGCTCATCGGCCTTTGTCTGGGTGCAGGCCTTCTGTTTTCCTTCCTCACCCGCTTCCTGCAGGTTCGCCATTTTCGCCACATGATCCAGTTGCTGCGATCCGGCAAGGAGTCCGAACGGGGCATTTCCTCCTTTCAGGCACTTGCCGTGTCACTGTCGGGGCGCGTCGGCACCGGCAACATCGCGGGCGTTGCCGCAGCGATCGGTTTCGGCGGACCTGGTGCAGTCTTCTGGATGTGGGTGGTCGCCTTTTTTGGTGCAGCCACCGCTTATGTCGAGGCCGCGCTTGGTCAGATTTACAAGGAAGTGGATGAGGGTCAGCTTCGTGGTGGCCCGGCTTTCTATATCGAGAAGGCCATGGGTCAACGCTGGTACGGCTGTGCCTTCGCCATCACGACGATTTTTGCGACCGGTCTTTTATTGCCGACGGTACAGGCGAATGCGATTAGCACCTCAGCGGAAATTGCGTTCGGCACGAATGGTTCAATCTACACGTTCCTAGGCACCATCAGTCACACCAAACTCATCGCAGCGCTCGTCGTCGTTGCGATTTTCGGATTCATTATTTTTGGTGGTGTGAAACGTATCGCTCACGTTACCCAGGTCATCGTGCCTTTCATGGCTCTGGCCTACATCGTACTGGCGATCGGCATCATCCTCATGAACCTGAGTGCACTGCCCGGAATCATCGGCATGATTATCGGTGACGCATTCACACCCATGGCTGGAGTCGGCGCTGCAATAGGCTGGGGCGTTAAACGCGGCGTCTATTCAAACGAAGCAGGGCAAGGCACGGGCCCGCACGCTGCTGCTGCTGCCGAAGTCGAGCACCCGGCACAGCAGGGCCTCGTGCAGGCATTTTCAGTGTATGTCGATACGCTTTTCGTTTGTACGGCGACCGCCTTCATGATCCTGATCACTGGCGCGTATAACGTACGTGCGGAAGGTGCGACGGCATTCATCGTACAGAACATGCCCGCGGCGACCGACCCGAACAGTTCGGCGTTTACACAGCACGCACTGGAAAGCATGTTCCCCGGCTTCGGTAACGTGTTCGTTGCCTGCGCACTATTCTTCTTCGCCTTTACCACGGTACTGGCCTATTACTACATCGCGGAAACCAACGTTGCCTATCTGCGGAGATTCTTCACGTTCCCCGCGGAAATGGTTGTCCTGAAACTCCTGATGATCGGCGCCGTGTTCTATGGTGCGGTCAGGACGGCAAGCCTTGCCTGGGGACTCGGCGATATCGGCGTTGGACTCATGGCCTGGCTAAACATCGTTGCGATCCTGATCCTATTCTTTATGGGCAAACCAGCGCTCAAAGCGTTGACTGACTATGAACGACAGAAGAAGGAAGGAGTCGAGAATTACACGTTTGATCCAGAAGCCCTTGGTATCAAAAACGCCGATTTCTGGAAAAACCAAAACACCTGACGCAGTAAGTAAGACTGTCATGGCAAGAGTCGTTGCATCGCTGTCGTTGCTGTTCACCCCAGCCTCCTTTTTGGACAGGACGAAGACGAACAGAAAGCCGCCCTCATCACCGGAATTGGTCGTGACATCGCCGAAACGCTCACCAAGGGGGCTACTTCGTCTACGCGGGCGCGCGTAAACAGGCGGACATCGATGAACTTAGCGCGATAGACAACGTCAAGGGTGTTCGACCGGACGGGATTCGCGCTGGGGCGTAGTGCCGACTGATCTCCGCCTTGCTGGGCCTGCTGGGCCGTGGCAATCAGCGCCCGGCGCTTTCCACCGGCTAGTCCGCGCTGCTCATCGAGCGAAAATCGACGCCAAGGGAACGCAACTTGCGGTACAGGTGCGTTCGTTCCATACCTACACGATGCGCGAGCTTGCCGACTTTACCATCGCAAAGCGCCAGCTGTTGCTGAAGATATGCGCGCTCAAACTGCTCGCGGGCCTCGCGCAACGGTAGGGATAACAGGTCCTGTTTGACGAGCGGCTCTTCAGCATCTACCGCCGAACTGATTTCGGCCTCGACTTCTTCGAGTGAAATTTCTTCCTCCGCATTCGATATCAACAATCGACGCACCAGGGTTTTGAGCTCGCGCACATTGCTCGGCCACGGATAGTTACGCAGTCGATTCTGCGCTGCCACGCTGAATCGACGAAATCGCAGGTTCTCGGCGTCCACTAATTTGTCGACGTAGTAGTTCAGAAATTCCGGCACGTCCTCTGCGTAATCTCGCAGCGGTGGCACCCTCACAGTCAGTGTGTTCAGGCAGGACACCAGTTCGCGTCGCAACGCGCCGGATTCGATCGCCTTGTCAACATCCGCATCAACCGTGGCGATTACCCTCGCATGTAACTTCATCGGATCGTGTCCTCCTGAGCGGACAAAATCGCCCTGCTCGAGGACACTCATGATCAGTTTCTGCGCCTGGTCACACAGGTCGGTCAGATCCTCGATGATCAGGGTGCCGTTCTTCGCGCGCTCGAAGTAACCGCTATGAACATTACCCCCATCCTCACTTCCCAATAGATGCTCTTCAGCATTACTATCTGTCAGCGAAGCGCTCAACAAGGTGACGAGCGGCCCATCGGCTCGCGCACTCATAATGTGGGTGTATTGCGCAAAAGCCGATCGTCCTGTACCGGGCTCGCCCGTGAATATTACCGGTGAATCGTTTTTCGCAAAATGCTGCACTTTCTCACGCAACCCATTGATCAGCGGGCTTCGGCCGATTGGCGAAAGCAGCGAGGGCAGTATGCTGCGAACCGGTCCCGCCGGTTTCTTTGATGCATCGATGGCCCGCTCGACCGTATGCAGCAACTTAGCCAGCGACAACGGCTTCTCCACGAAGTCGAAGGCACCGAGACGGGTCGCTTCGACTGCCGTATCGACGGTGCCGTGCCCTGACATCATGACGACCGGGCAATCGAGATCACCAGGCTCGGACCATTCACGGAGAAGGCTGATACCGTCGGTATCGGGCATCCAAATGTCGAGAAGAACAAGATCGAACTGACTGTCTCCGCGAGCGGCACGCGCTTCACCGGCATCACCGGCGACGGTGACCTTGTAACCCTCTTCCGACAGAATCTCATCGATGAGCGCCCGGATATCGGCTTCGTCATCAACGACCAGCACATGTGACATGCTCATGCTCTCTCCCTCCGTTTCTCAGCTCTGCCCGGCAACTTGGCAATCATTTGTCCGCGAGCAACTTCATTGACGGGCAATTGAATACGAATAATGGCGCCCCCTTCGTCACGATTTTCTGCGTCGATCATGCCGGCATGCTCTTCAACGAGCTTCTTGACGATCGCGAGACCTAGGCCCGTGCCTCTGGGCTTAGTCGTGACATAGGGATCAAAAATCTGATTGAGCGAGTTCACCTTAAAGCCCGGACCATTGTCCGCGACGACGATCTCGACGACGTCGACCTCCTGCACCTCGGCCGCGCTGACGTCGACTTCAATCACGCCGTCTGTCGTATGCTCCAGCGCTTCCGCCGAATTGCGTAGTAGGTTGTGTAATATCTGACGCACACGACCGACGTCGGCTTCGATGGATGGCATACCAGACGCCGTTTTCAGCACGATCCGAATATCGCTTTCCTGGTGCCTGTAAAGCTCGACCACTTCGTGGACCAGTGCCTCGATGTCAAACTTATTGAGATCGATGTCCGGCGCACGCGCATAATCGCTGAAGGCGTTGACCATTTCCTTCATCGCCTCGACCTGCTGGACGATGGTATGCGTCGCGCGATCAAGTACCTGGGACTCTTCGGCAGGCAAAGTATTCAGGTACTTGCGTCGCATCCGCTCTGCCGACAACTGGATCGGCGTAAGCGGATTCTTGATCTCATGGGCCAGCCGGCGAGCCACTTCACCCCAGGCAGCATCTCGCTGCACCTGCAGCAGCGCTGTAATGTCGTCGAACACAACGACAAAACCCGCTGCCTGGTCTTCATCGCCGGGCAAGGTCGTACACGCGCAGGTGAGTACGCGCCTGCCGACTTCGCCGCGTAGCACAATTTGCTCGCGCCATTCAGATTCACCCTGGCTTAAATGCACCCGGGCAACGTCGACAAATTGCTCAAGCAACGGATGCCCTTCAGCGACATCCGGCAGGAATTCGCCGAGGCGGTTTTCGAGATCCACATTCAGAATTGCACCCGAGGCTTCATTGGCATTGCGGATCCGCAGATCGGCCTCGAGGGCCACAACGCCCGTCGACAGGCGATCGAGAATGACCGCCAGGTTGGCGCGCTCGGCCTCAACCAACGCCTGGCTCAGGCTCGCCTCGCGCCGCGCCGACGAAAGGCGTTGTGTCATGTCGTTAAACGAACTGATGAGGAAACCGATTTCATCGCGTGACGGGGTTGGCAGCCGGGTATCGAAATCACCCTTGGCAACGGCCCGCGTACCGGCGACTAGGTCCTGGATCGGTGCGACCAGTCGACGGGACAACACGAACGCTCCGTAAATGGATGCGAGCAACGACAGCATCAAAACAATGGTAAGCGTCAGAGAGAAGTTTCGTTTCAGCGGCTCACGAACATAGGCGGCGCGCTTATAATCACGGTTCGATGCCTCCACGCTGTTGGCCATCATGCTGATACGCTCTGGCACCGGATAAAGTGCCTGGATAACACCGAAAGCGTCCTGGCGAATTGGATTACTGAACGGCACAGCAACCCGGATTTCATAGTTGCCGTCCTCGACCGGGTCGAGCGCAACGAAGGGCCGGCCCTGACGAACCTGCAGCAATACTTCATCCGTCAGCGGCTTCGGCAAGCTTCCGGCCGACTCGTCGGAACTGGTCGCAATAATGCGATTGTTGCTTCCGAAGATGGAGACTTCGCTCGAACGCGATTCACGGCGCACCATGCTTAGCTCAAAAATCAGCTGGCGCGTTGAAACATCCTGCAATCGATTGGCGATCTGCGCAGTCGTTCCAAGGTGGTCGCGCATCTGAATCGCGAGCGCCTCTTGGCTGAGCGCCAGTGCCTCATCGAGTCCTTCTTCAACTTCGATATTGAACCAGCTGTCGATACCGCTGTTGATGAGTTGGATGGAGAAATAGAAGACGACGAGGAGTGGCAGGATGGCCAAGCCGACAAACATGCCGACCATGCGCGCCTTCAGCCTAGAACCTGGCACATGATTGCGATAGTCCCGCAGCAATCGTGCGAGGTTGCCAACCGTCAAGGTGAAGAGAACGAGGACGCCAGCAATGTTAATCAGCAGGATGACGATGTGCAGCGACTCGTAGTCCTCTGAATTTTGCGGTGTCCAGCTCAACAGGAACAAGGCAACAAGAGCCAGACCGACGCCAATGATGCCGGCGATCGTAAATGCTGCTCTCCTTATCTTTCGAGCATCCATTCGTACCACTCACTTTGGAGTTGCCACTGGCTACGCCAGAAGAACAGCAATCGCAGCGCCGTTGGGTACTGCCGCATGCTGAGTTTTGCCCGTAGTCGGAGTCGGTATCGACTATCGGGATCGAGGATCGCATCGTCGACGACCGGCAGGCCCTGGATGCGACCGAGGGTATTCAATGCGGAATAAAGCGTGGAAACAGAGTCGGTATCGCCACTGTTCAGATTGCGAACAAGATACCGTTGACTCAGCGGCCGGTATTCGAGCTCGTAATGAAACGTCAGTTCGGCGTCGACGGCATCAAGCCACAGACCCCGCACCCGGATCACCTCGAAATCAAGTTCGATCGTGAGCGGCAAGCCAGCGTTCAGCGCCTCGAGCGCATCATCACTCAGGATCAGCTGCAGGCGCGCTTCGAGTTCGTGGACACCTTCGTTCAGCATCGTTGTCGCCGAACGAATATCGAAGAATCCCTGCCGCTCCGGCAATTGCTGGGAAAAAGCCGGCCACGCCGCGACCATGCCGGCAACGACTGCCAGCACTGCTAGGCCTATCTGCTTTGCGCTTTTTCCTCTCATACCTAGTCAGACGCTTTTCTTCTCGAGGGCGGCGAAATAGAACCCGTCCAGCCCTTCCGTACCTGGCAATACCTGTTGGCCGTGGCGCCTTTCGTACATTAGAGCGCGGATGTTGTAATTGTGCAACAACTTATCCTCGCTCGCGTCCGCGTGGGCGTCTAGGAAACCGCCGATAACGGCCTCGTTCTCGGTTGCCAGCATCGAACAGGTGACATAAAGCAACCAGCCACCCGGGGCCAGCGTCTGCCAAAGAGCTTCCAGTATGTCCCGCTGAAGTGCGGCCAGCGTCGCAATGTCCGCCTCACGCCGCAACACCTTGATGTCCGGGTGGCGGCGAATGACCCCAGTCGCCGAACACGGGGCATCCAGGAGGATCCGGTCAAAGGGCCTGCCGTCCCACCAGCTTTCTACGTCTGATGCATCGGCTGCGACCACGGTCGCATCGAAACCCTGCCGGCAGAGGTTCTCGCGCACCCTCGTCAGACGGTTCTCTTCGATATCGATGGCCATGAGATCACTTTCAGAGCCCAGTAGTTCCAACAAATGCCCCGTTTTTCCGCCCGGCGCAGCGCAGGCATCGAGCACGAACTGCCCGCCATCGTGCAACAGCCATGGTGCAGCGAGTTGTGCCGCCGCGTCCTGCACTGAAACTAGGCCTTCTGCAAAGCCAGGTAATTTGTCGACCGGCATCGGCGAACCGAGGCGAATCGCCTGCGGGACCGCTTCAAGGGTTTGTGCAGGCGCGTCTTCCGGCGCTACGACTGACGCCAGCGCCTCGCGAAACGCGTCCACAGTCGTACGTGCAACATTGACGCGAAGCCACATCGGCGCCCGATCATTGTTGGCAGCGAGGATTGTCTGCCAGTCGTCGGGCCAGTCGCACTTCAGCATCTCGATCAGCCATTTCGGATGGTTGTAGGTTGACTCGTCACTGCGAGGCGCTTCAGTCGCAACGTTTCTGCGCTGGAAGGTTCTCAGCACCGCGTTGATCAGTCCGGCGAACTTCGGTCGTCGCAACAAGCGAGCGGCTTCAACCGTCATAGTCACCGCCGCGTGGTCGGGCACGCGCGTATCAGTCAATTGAAAGAAGCCTATCACCAGTAAGGACTCGATGACTTTGTCGCGTTTTTTCAATGGACGTTCGAGCAAGAAACCAAGCTGTTCGCGCAGCCTGAAATGATGCCGCAGAGCACCATAGGCGAGCATACGCAACATCGGTCTGTCCTTGTCGCTTACACTTGATTCAGCGTTTGCGATTGCTGCATCTAGTGAGCGGCCACCGGAAACGACAGCGTCCACTGCAGTAGCAGCCTCAGCTCGCAACCATGCACCGGACTTGTTGGTGGACATCTCTGCTAACCCAGTTGCTCGCCAGCGAGATCCAGCTGGCCGGCGAGTTCGCCGGCGGACACTTTACGCCGCCCGGGTCGCTGCACCTCAACCAACCGCAATCCACCCTGGGCACAGGCGACGTCTATACCGTCCTTGTCGGCGCGGACGACCATCCCGGCAACTGCCTCGATGTCTTGGACAATGCTCGCCCGCCAGCACTTGATTTGCTCGTCGGCGAACTCGAAGGAGGCACCAGGCACCGGGTTATAAGCCCTGACTTGGCGCCGCACGAACTGCGCCGGCTGGTTCCAGTCAATACGCGCGTCCTGTTTACGAATTTTCGCCGCATAAGTGGCCAGTGCTTCGTCCTGCGGAATCGCTTCCATATTGCCGGCGACGATGTCATCGATGTTTTCATGCAGCAGTTCGCCCCCCATCCAGGCAAGTCGATCGTGCAACTCGCCGGCTGATTCATCGGCTTCGATGTTGGTCGTCGCACTAACATACACCGGGCCCGTGTCGAGCCCCGCTTCCATGTGCATGAGACACACGCCGGTTTTCTCATCGCCATTTAGAATCGTCTGCTGAATCGGCGCCGCGCCGCGCCAGCGCGGCAAGAGCGATGCATGTACATTCAGGCAACCGGCATTTGGAACGTCGAGTACCGCCTGCGGCAGAATCAATCCATAAGCAGCGACGACCAGCACATCTGGCTCCAATGCGGCTATGTCAGCAACCACTTTTGCATCCTTGAGTGTTTGGGGTTGCCACACGGGAATGTTTTCGCCGAGCGCGAATTCCTTCACCGGGCTCGCCTTCAGTTTCTTGCCACGGCCGGCTGGTCTGTCCGGTTGCGTTAGCACCGCGTCAGGCATGTGGCCCGATTCGACCAGCGCCATCAGGGACGCCAGTGCGAAGTCCGGGGTGCCGGCAAACAGGAGTTTTGCAGCGCTCATAATAATTCAACGACCGGAGACAAACGGCGGATCAGAGAACAGCCGCGGTCTCCTGTTGCTTGTAGCGGCGATCTTTTTCCAACCGCTTGCGAATTCGTTGTCGCTTCGCTTCAGACAGGTAGTCGACAAACAGCTTGCCATCGAGGTGGTCCATCTCGTGCTGCACGCAGACGGCCAGGAGCCCGTCAAAGTCTGCTTCCTGCTGGCTCCCGTCCCGGTCAAGGAATCGCACCTTGACGTGTTCCGCCCGCTCAACCTCTTCGTAATAGCCGGGCACGGACAGGCAGCCCTCAGCGGTAACTCCGACACCGTCCTTCTCGATGATCTTGGGATTGATGAGCGCCCAAGGGTCATCCTTCTCCGACGAGACATCGGCAACGAGCAAACGCCGATGCACGTCGACCTGGGTCGCGGCCAGGCCGATGCCCGGCGCGTCGTACATCGTTTCGAACATGTCATCGATCAGCTGACGTAGGGCATCATCCACCGTTTCGACCAGCCTAGCCTTGATTCGGAGGCGCGGATCGGGAAATTCCAGTATTTTTAATTTTGCCATAATCGCTCGTGTCACAATTAGTGTGAAATCCTACAAATTACACCTAATTTTTTGACTTTATTAAATAAGATAGCGGACAATGCCTCTTAATATCTAGGCTGCCAGACCTTGTTTTGAATCGGAATTGTGACGCGATTGGCAACCGGATCGGCGTCTACGCGACATATTATAGCAACGCCTGTCAATGGGCAGACCCGGACTACTATGATGGAACACCCGTCAATTATGTCTCCCGAATACCCTAATCAGAAAACCGGTTTCAGACTGGTCGCCGTTGCCCTCGCAATAACGTTAGCCGGGTGCACCACGATCAGCAAGCTGAACCCATTTGACTCGGATGATGACGCCCCGTCGCCGGCTGCTCGCACGTCTACCATGCCAAGTGGTTCGTCTTCGATGGACGCAAATCGTTCCGCGCCGACGCCTGTCGCACAGCCTCAGCAGGTATTACAGCAAGTCAGCCGGCACGTGCCGCTCGCTTCCGGCGCGCCGGGTGAGTATGTGGTTCAGGAAGGCGACACCCTGTGGGATATCGCTGCAACATTCTTGCGCGACCCTTGGTACTGGCCCGAAGTCTGGTACGTCAATCCTCAGGTTGAGAACCCGCACCTTATATATCCCGGTGACACGCTCGCGCTGGTCATGATTAACGGTCAGCAGCGCATTACTAATGTTCGCGTGGCAACGTATCGCCTGTCGCCGCAGGCTCGAATCACGCCGCTGAACGAATCTATCACCAGTATCCCATACGAACAGATTTCTGCGTTCTTATCGAAGGGCCTTGTACTCGAGAAAGATCAGGCGGACGCATTGCCGTACATCCTATCGACACGTGGCGACCATCTAATCGCAGCAGCCGGCAACGACGTCTACATCCGCGGTGGTGATCCGGCGCCGAACGGAACGCGTTACAGCGTCGTACATGTCGGTGACGAACTTCGTGATCCGGATAACAATGACCTGCTCGGTTACCAAGGCATCTATATTGGCGAGGGTGCGCTGTCCCGAGGCGGTGACCCAGCCACGGTTTCACTGACTGATACGAATCGCGAAGCGCTGAACGGCGACCGCCTGATTCCTGAAACGGTCGACATTCCGCTGAATTTCTTCCCCAAGGCGCCGGACATCGACATCGATGGCCAAATCATCTCGGTGGTTGATGGCGTATCGCTGATCGGCCAGTACCAGGTCGTGGTGCTAAATCGTGGGGCGCGCAATGGGCTCGCTCCGGGCGACGTGCTGACAGTTTACCAGTCGGGCGACGAAATCAACGACCGCTATGCCAGCGGCATTCTGAACACGATCGGCGGCGGTGAACTCGTGAAACTGCCCGATGAGGAAGCTGGCACGGTCATGATCTTCAAGGTATACGACCGCATCGGTTATGGCCTTGTTATGGAAGCAACGAGCGACATTCACGTTCTCGATTCCGTCCGCAACCCAGGCTAACAAAGCTTTTATGAAGGACGGGCCGCATTCGGGCGCTGTTTTTTGTCGCCTGTCGTAAATTTGTCGACACATCAGGGCGATTCGCCGACTAGAATAAGAAGGTGTCGTCCGAATCCCTCAAGAGAGACTGGCTCGCCGAGTCCAGACATCACCTGGTAGAGCGCGGGTCAGAGGACTTCCCGGCGTTCCTCGCACAGATTCCAGATCCGCCCGAGCAGCTATATGTCATTGGCAATATTGATGCGCTACACATGCCTGCCCTGGCAATTGTCGGCAGCCGTAATCCGACTGAGCAGGGCCGCAGGAACGCCTGTGCATTTGCGAAGCATCTCGGTCGATCCGGATTTTGTATCGTCAGCGGGCTTGCACAAGGCATCGATGCTGCCGCACATGAAGGCGCACTGGAAGGTGGCGCCATGACGGTGGCGTTTCTCAGCCATGGTATCGACAAGATATACCCGGCCAACAATCAGCAGCTC
>JAQWSV010000003.1 GCA_029243005.1 Woeseiaceae bacterium | reverse complement strand
GTTCCTGTCCATCGCTGGTGTATTGCTCTGTCTCGGCACCATGTTTCTCGACGACTACGCCGGGCTCTATTCACTGATCAGCATATCAGCATGCATGTCCTTGATGTTTCCGACAATTTACGGCATCGCGCTGAATGACCTTGGAGACGACGCAAGCCTAGCGTCGGCGGGGCTGGTGATGGCTATCGTCGGCGGCGCGCTGATGCCGCCGCTGCAGGGACAGATGATCGATGCCGGCGTGATCATCAGTGGAATCCCGCCGGTCAAAACTTCGTTTGTCTTACCGCTGGTCTGTTTTATGGTTGTCGCGATCTACGGTTATCGGGCGCATTTCGTTTACAAGCACTGACCCGGGCTAACCGCCTCCCTCCAAGCGGCGTTTCCACTCCTCCCCCGACGGGAATGTGTAAGCGCTGATCGACTCCGCCTTCATGCGAATGCTGAATCCGGGATCCGCCGGCGCTTTGTAGGCGCCGTCCCGAACAACGCAAGGGTCAGCGAAGTGCTCGTGCAGGTGATCGACATATTCGATTACACGCTCACCAATTGCACCTGCAATCATTACGAAATCGATCATGGACAGGTGCTGCACGTATTCGCAAAGACCGACACCCCCGGCGTGCGGGCAAACCGGCTTACCGAACTTCGCCGCCAGCAGGTAAACCGTGAGCGCCTCGTTGAGGCCGGCGAGTCGGCAAGCGTCGATCTGCACGACGTCGATCGCATCAGCTTCCAGGAACTGCTTGAACAGGATGCGATTCTGGCAGTGCTCCCCGGTCGCAACCTGGACCGGTCCGACGGCATCACGGATCTTTGCATGGCCCAGCACATCGTCTGGGCTCGTTGGTTCCTCGATAAACCAGGGGTCGAACGGCGCCAGTTCACGCACCCAGGCAATTGCCTCATCTACCTCCCAGATCTGATTCGCGTCGATCATCAGGCGCACATCCAGCCCGAGCGTTTCCCGCGCAAGCTGGCAACGCCGAATGTCGTCCTCCAGATCGAGTCCTACCTTGAGTTTGACGTGCCGGAATCCTGCCGCAACTGCTTCGCGACACAGGCGCACCAGTTTATCGTCATCGTAACCAAGCCATCCGGCCGAAGTCGTGTAGGCCGGATATCCGTGCCGTTCGAGATACTCAATTCGTTTGGCACGATCGGCGCTGTTTCGCGCGACGATTGCGAGCGCTTCATCTCGGGTCAGTACGTCCGTTACATAGCGCAAGTCGACGCACTGGATGAAATCCTCCGGCGTCATGTCGGATAGCAGGCGCCAAACTGGCTTGCCCTCCACCCGCGCCCAAAGGTCCCAGACGGCATTGGCGATCGCACCGACTGCCATGTGCACCACGCCTTTTTCCGGGCCGAGCCAACGGAGTTGGCTATCCGAGCGCAACTCGTCGTAGAAACCACCCATATCAGCCTGGATGTCGGCAAGATTCCGGCCGATAATAAAGTGACGCATTGCCTCGACGGCCCTGCAGCAAAGGTCATTACCCCGACCGATCGTGAAGATCAGGCTGCAACCCTGTTGGCCTGCATCGGTGTCGAGCACGACGTACGCGGCCGAATAATCTGGGTCTTTGTTAACGGCATCCGATCCGTCCAGGTTATCCGATGTGGGAAAACGAATATCGAAGACGGACAAGCCGGTGATCGTGTGTGCCAATTTACTGCTCTTTACTGTCCCAACCATGCAAGACTAACGCAAAATGAATCACTGCCCGCAACGAAACGCGGCGCGCATGCCGGCCGTGTGTAAGAAACAGGCTGGCACGAGCTCTTAGGCCGACACGCGGATTTTCAGAAATCTAATTCGCAAGCAGTGCAATAGCCACCACTAGCTGACAAGCACGCTCAAAATCTGGCAAATCTATCCACTCGTCGGGGGTATGCACATCTCTTTGGCCAATATTGAGGGTAACGCAAGGAATGCCGTGGTGGACGATCCAATTGGCATCGTTCCCCCCATCGTCGTGCACATATTTTATTGGCAACCCAATTTGATCCGCCGCTTGCCGGGTGCGAATGACAACAGGCGCATCCTCTGCAAGCGCATAGGCTTCGTAGGTGGGGCCGGGGCCAAATGCAACTTCCCCATGTTGACCATGAACATTTCTAACCGCCTGGGCAGCGTGTGTGAAAGCGTCTTGCCATGTCTGAATAATCTCTTGCCGAAAGGCGGGATCATGAGAACGAGCCTCGGCTAATATGTGCAAGGCAGGCATGACGACATTGCTCCCTTTACCCCCATCGATGATGCCGACGTTGGAGGTTCCAGTGCCATTCGGTTTTTTGATACGGCCATGCCAGCCGTTCATATCCAGTTCGGCGATGGCTCTACCGGCGATCGCGGCGGCCGAAACCCCTTCTGCGACACGAGACCCTGCGTGGGCGGCTATGCCAGTAATGTCAATTGTGAAGCGTTCACTGCCGATGACGGCCGTTACCACTTCCTCCACTCGCCCACCATCCAGGTTAATACACATGTCGGGCAAGTCTTCCCCAAGCAAGCTGGTTTCCAACCCACGAGAACCAACTAACCCCACCTCTTCCTGAATGAAGAAAACCAGCACTACGGGTGGATGATCCCCTTCCCGCTTAATTAGCTCGCGGGCTAGGGCCACCAAGATGGCACAACCGGCTCGGTTATCACCACCGAGGGCAGTGCCAGGGCTATGATTGATAATGCGGCCGTTCTCCTCATCATGAAACGGTTCACAGCCCACGCAATCAGGCACAGTATCCAGGTGGGTGCTGAACATGAGCGTGGGGTCAGCGGAACGACCTTCTATCCGCACAATCAAATTCCCGACGTCACCCCCGTACTCACTTTGCTCTTGAGCCCGATCGTAGACAATCTGCTCGTCGGGAACACCTATCTCCAGGAACATATTGTGCAAATACTGGGCTACCTGGCTCTCTTTGCCGGGGGGGCCAGGAATTGGCAATAAAACCATCAGATCTTCGATCGCTTTTTCAATCATTTGTAACCCCGGGACGCGCTTTGCACGCCAGAAATCTCTTCAACACCTTTAAATATTATAGAGATTCCACCTCTCGCTGCATATAACCGCGCCCCAGACATATCAACAGCCATTCGTGCGAACAGCAACTGGACTTAGGCTACTAGCTGGACGCGCAATAGCAATGCCATGCATCATGTTAATCAGTCCACGAAAAAATAAGAGCCTCGGGATGCCAATATGAATATCTACACCGTGACGATTTTCGTCAGCATCCTGATCTACATTGGGATCGGTAACTTCGCCGGTCGTAAGGTTAAGGATCTTGATGATTATGTCGTCGCTGGACGAAACGCATCTACATTGATGATCGTCGGAACCCTGGTTGCAAGCTTTACAAGCACGAGCACGTTTCTCGCCGAGGCGGGCATGGCATACGGAGCGAATGCAGGCGGGTGGTTACTCATGCCTCCAATCTTCGCGTCTGGTTATGTCTACGGAGCGGTATTTTTCGGACGGTATCTACGCCGCAGTCGAGCACTCACCGTTGCCGAGTTCTTCGGGAATCGTTTCAACAGCCATCGCGTCAGGTTGGTCGCCGGCGCAACGGTAATTGTCGGCATTGGTTGTTACCTGATTGCGGTAACTCAAGGTACAGCATTGATTTTATCGGAGCTTGCAGGACTCGACTATCGGTTCGCTTTGCTAATAGTCTGGTTCAGCTATACCTCATTTACGCTGTACTCCGGATCCCGCGGGGTCGTAATTACAGACACACTGATGTTCCTGTTGTTTACGTTCATAACGGTGTTTGCGCTTTACGCAATCCTCGATGCGCACGGCGGATGGCTGGTTGCACTCGATCAGATAGCGCATCTCGACACGAAGCCCAACCTACTCGAGTGGTTCGGCGAACTCGGACCGGAAAGGGACTGGCAAACCCCTGCGGAATACCTGACCTGGTTTGTGATTATCGCGTTCGCGTGGAGCTTCGTGACAGCGATCAGTCCGTGGCAGTCGAGCCGCTACCTGATGGCAAAAAATGAGCACGTCGTGTTGCGTTCTGCATGCATTGCGGCAATCGCGATCATCGCCATGCGGGAGCTGCTATTCGCAGGTGCCGCTGTAGTGAATGCAAGCAATCCTGATATCGAACCATTTGAGAAGGTCATGATCTGGGCTTCACTCAATGTGATGCCTGCGATGCTCGGCGCACTCGTCATGGCGGGTGTCGTCGCAGCCGCACTGTCGTCGGCAACCACATTCCTGTCAATTGTCGGCTTTAACATGAGCCACGATATCCTTGGTCGCGACAATGACACCGATAGATCGGCGCTGCGCTACAGCCGCACGCTGATGTTGGCTACGAGCGTCGTTGCATTGATCGTCAGTCTTTCCTTCGAACCACAGATCTTTTGGTTAACCTATTTCGCTGCAACGCTGTTTGCGTCGGCCTGGGGTCCCGTCGCGCTAATGAGCATATGGAGCAAAAAATTACAGCCCCCGCAGCCATGTGGGGAATCATCTCGGGCTTTTTGGGAAATGTCATCCCAAAGCTACTGAGTCTTGCTGGCGTGGTGGAATGGCCCGTCTATCTCGATCCGATCTTGATCGGTGCCATTTTGAGTCTGGTTACCGTGCTGTGTGTATCTAGATATACGCAGGTTACCGAGGCGGAACGTGAGTATCGAGCATCCCTTTTTGTTGCGCCGGCAGAAGACGTCGAACCAGGAAAAATTGCCGGCACACTCAAGATCGCGTACCTGACAGGAGCATTCGGCCTTCTGTCAGCCGCATTGCTCATCGTATTATTCATACTTCCATACAGAGAAATTAAGGGCCTGCCACCGAATGGTGTTTGGTTTAGCACTGAAGCCGCCTTGGCTGGATCATGGGTCCTGACATTTGGATTCTGCGCTTACCTAGTCATTTACGGCGTACGTCGCTCCTACCTGCGGCGATTGACGGATAGAGGGAATAGTTCAGCTCACAATGAATCCGCTTCAGGTACACCGTTGCATCGCGACTGATTGACCTGCAGCTCTTACACGCAGAGCATCCGCATGATTTAGGGTAGGCTCAGGGCGCTCGTTTAAAACAGCGGAAAGATGCGCCATGCCCTTTCTTTCATTCGGTGACCTGTTATAGTGCCCGCCGTTCTGGCGCACTTCGGTCTGCGCCAACCACTCCGGGCCAACGAATTCAAGGGCTCTGGAGCCACACCTAGAATCCCGCCTGGACCGAACCTTGCGCGGCATATCCGCATCAGGTCAGGCGACCTGGAGTATCCAGTCAATGTTATTTAACGAACTCGGTCTTAAGACCGAATTGTTGCGTGCGGTCGAAGAAAACGGTTACCGTGAAGCGACGCCGATTCAGCAGCAAACAATCCCCCTTATCCTGACTGGCGCCGACGTTCTCGCCGGCGCCCAGACTGGAACCGGCAAAACCGCTGGTTTCACCTTACCGCTTTTGCAGCGCATTCATCAGACCCGTTCACCCGGCCCGCGCGTTATTCGATCGCTTATCCTGGTACCGACACGCGAACTCGCGGCACAGGTCAGCGAAAGCGTTCGTACCTACGGACGGTATATGCATTTCAAATCAGCGGCGATATATGGCGGCGTCAGCCCCAAAACGCAGGTTGACAAGATCCGCAACGGACTGGACATCGTCATCGCCACCCCCGGTCGCCTGCTCGACCTGGCACAGCAAAAGGCGATTGATCTGTCCTCGGTAGAAATTCTTGTGCTGGATGAAGCCGATCGCATGCTCGACATGGGCTTCATTCGCGATATTCGCAAGATCTTCCGGTTCCTGCCGGCACAGCGGCAAAACCTGCTGTTCTCGGCAACCTTTTCGAATGAAATCAGGAGGCTCGCGAATGACCTCCTCGATAACCCAGCAGAAATCCAAGTCGCGGCCCGTAACAGACCTGCCGATCGGATCCGCCAGACGGTGTTCCCAGTCGACAAGCGCCGCAAGCGTGAGCTGTTGTCACATTGCATCGGCAAGCACAACATGCAGCAGGTGCTGGTGTTCACCCGCACCAAGCACGGAGCGAACCGGCTTGCTGATCAACTCCAGCAAGACGGTATCAACGCTACTGCAATTCATGGCAACAAATCACAAGGTGCCCGCACTCGTGCACTGGCGGAGTTCAAGTCCGGCAAAGCCCGCGTACTGGTCGCCACCGACATCGCGGCGCGTGGACTGGATATCGACGGTTTGCCACACGTGGTGAACTTTGAGTTGCCGCATGTGCCGGAAGACTACGTGCATCGCATCGGTCGTACGGCTCGCGCGGGACGCGACGGACAGGCCATATCTCTGGTATGCGTCGACGAGCACAAGCTCTTGAAAGACATCGAGAGCCTGCTGAAGCTGGAGATTCGAAAAGAAATCGTTTCCGGTTATGAACCGGACCCGCGCATCACAGCGGAACCGATTACGCAGGGGCGCCGGCAATCACAGGTGAAGAAGAAACGGAGTGTCCGTCGTAACCGGCCCGGGAGGAGCGGAAGGAAGCGAACCCCTGCCTAGCAGGCCATCCAGGGATCAACAGTGATGAAGATCTGGGTCGATGCAGACGCGTGTCCGGTTGTGGTCAGGGAAATTCTGTTCCGTGCGGCGGACCGGACCTGCACGCAATTGACGCTGGTCGCGAACCAGCTATTGAACACACCGTCCTCACCCAACATCAAGACGCTGCAGGTCGCACGCGGATTTGATGTCGCTGACGATGAAATCATCGAGCGACTGGATGCGGGCGATCTCGTTATCACCAGCGATATTCCTCTGGCAGCTGAGGTCATCAACAAAGGTGGTCAAGCACTAAGCCCACGCGGTGAGATGTTCACAACCGAAAACATTAAGGCTCGCCTCAACATGCGCGACTTCCTCGACACGATGCGTGCAAGCGGGGTGCAGATCGATGGCGGCCCGTCTGCCTTCAGTCAACGCGACAAACAGGAATTTGCCAACAGCCTGGATCGATTCCTTGCGAAGTTTGGCCTTGAAGGATAACGAACCGTTCAAAACAGTTGGCGGCCAACTCGGCCGTGTTTTGGACAGCATGATCCAGTCCATAGATCTCACGATCCAACGTGACCCAAGCTAACCCAAGTGCACGTTCTGCGTCAGATCCTTGGCGCGGAAGGTTACCTTGAGTGACGGTAGGTGGTCCTGGATTGGGCACCGAAGTGGGCACCTGGAGAGTCGCATAATCGCTTCGACCCCTGCCTACAGCAGCAGAATAGAGAGGCTCTGAGCGAACCGAGCTATCAAGCGATGATTGGTGATCGCAATTGATTGCGCATCATGAATTTTATTATCAAGAAGAGCATCCCAAGAATGCCAAAATAGGCCGAAACAGAAATAGGCGCACTGTCCCCGGAATTGCCGCCGAAGTACAATAGCCGACTTTTTGGTCCGCAATTTTAGTGGGGAATGATTATGGTGGAATGTCCTATATGTGGTGCTGAGGTAGAGTTTGGTGCTCATACTGTTGTCGGTGAGCTGATGGAATGTGGCGATTGCGGTACCGAATTGGAGGTACTAAACCTGAAACCGGTTACTCTTGGTGAAGCACCAGAGACCGAGGAGGACTGGGGTCAATGAGAGTTGGTTTTCTACATTCATTGATCCGCAAAGATGAAAAACTCC
>JAQWSV010000325.1 GCA_029243005.1 Woeseiaceae bacterium | reverse complement strand
TCAAGCGAATCGCGCAACTCAGCTTTTCCTGATTTATAACCTCGCCACTGGATCGGGTCGCCCGATCCTCCGTTATACTTACCTACGTAATGGCGAAGCTGCGCGCCTTTCTGACTCAAACGATTTCGACCGAACAACTCTTTCGGTGGATTCGTAATGCTGTCCTCGTTCTCGCTAGCGTCGCACTATTATTATCTCTCTTACTGTGGCGAATGTGGCAGATCCGCGACTCGCTTGACGACATCGGCTGGCCCTATTCCCTCATCGCGACGGAACCCGGCGAAGCCGTAACTGCCACGTGGTTCGGAACAACGACGCTGTTGTTCGACGATGGTGAAACCCAGATCCTGATCGATGGTGCGTTTACGCGGTTGAACCCTCTCGATGCACTCGGTTTACGACGCGTGAAATCCGATGTCGCCACGATCAACTATGCGATGTCCACGTTCGGGATCACCAGGCTGGCTGCTATCGTGCCGGTCCACTCACATTTCGACCACGCGATGGATATCGGGCACGTTGCAAATCGCTCGAGCGCCGTCGTCCTGGGATCAGAGTCGACAGCCAATATCGTGCGTGGCGCTGACGTGCCGGTCGACCAGTACCAGATACTTGCAGATGGCGAGACGAGACATTTCGGTAACTTCACAGTCAAGCTGATTTCCTCCGTGCATGCACCCATCGGTTGGGATGAGCAGGAAGTATTCCCGGGCATCATCGAACGTCCGCTGCGGCAGCCCGCCAAGATCTCTAAATATCGAACGGGCGTCGCATGGTCAATCGTCATTACACATCCACGCGGATCAACGCTGGTCCAGGGGAGTGCCGGCTTTGTCGAGAATAAGCTGGTAAGCGAAGATATCGATATCGTGATGTTGGGAATTGGAGGGCTGACCGGTCTTGGTGAGGAATACACCCGCAGCTATTGGAATGAAACCGTAAAAGCCACTGACGCTTCGAGAGTGATCGCCATTCACCACGATGACTACGCGATGCCATTAGGTGAAGTCAGACTTATGCCCGACCTGCTCGACAAGGTCGTTCGTACGGCTGGCTGGCTCGACAAGCTGGTCGCAGAGACGAATGGCGCAGTAAGCATGGAGCTGCCGCCCTTCGGTCAGCCTATTATTCTTTACTAGCGGATTCGATGGACGCGAGTACGTCCTCGATACGCGCCGACAGGATCGTCGTGTCCGACTTTTCATGTCGCGGCAGTTTTTTAACCTGATGCTCCACCTTGGTGGCCACGCTCCGGTCACCGAGCTCTCGCTCGAATACGAGCGTTAGCGGCGCCTTGCCTCGCAGGTATTTTGCACCTCGGCGGGAATCCGCGTGTTCTTTCAGTCGTCGTGCAATGTCGGTCGCAATCCCAGTGTACAGGCTGCCATCGTTGCAGCGAACGAGATACAGGCTGTACGACGCCTCAGCCACGGATAACACGGGCCGCCGATGCCGGACATGTATCCAGAAGATTCAGCCGGCGAATCGGCCTCTGTTGGAAATTGCCACCGCAGTTGGGGCAACGTCCCTCGTAGACCGACGTGACACAGTCGCTGCAGAACGCACATTCGAACATGCAGATCATCGCATCCAGAGACTCCGGCGGCAGGACCCGATCACGATGTTCGCAATTGGGCGTAGTGCAGACATGCGATCAGGCGTGCCCGCCCGACAGCTTTTCGCCCAGCACGCGAAAGGCCCCAGCTTCCATCGACGTCTTGTTATCAGCCGTTGCATCAAACGTCAACATAAGCTCCGAAGCATTGCCAAGCTCGGAAACAGGGTTGGCAAAATGCAGGGTCAGCATATTCTCGCTCATCGTAGTCTCGCGAATGAGCTCATTGCCCACAAATTGCATTTCGTTGATCTCGAGAAAAAGGGTGTCATCAAATTCCTCACCTAGCGTGCGCATCACCAGCACGTAGTCCTCAATATCGCCCGTCGGCGTGGTGCGGGCGAAGAAAAGCATCGTGGCGTTATCGCGAACATCGAATGCAACGGCATCGTAATGGCGGCTTGCGGACATGGTGCAATCCTATCAAATCGGCGCCCGGACTGAGGAAGACTTCAACCTGTCGATCGTTTGGTCCTTATCCCTCCATACTGTGCCTAGCCATTGGTGGAATTGCTTACGAAACTCGCGATCGTTCTCATAGTCGCCCATCCACAACCAGTCTTCGACCGATCGCTTGCGGATATCAATGATCACGTGGCGGAATTCGCCGCACACCATGTCCCAGAAGGAGACCGGCCCGTCCGGATAGACGATGGTGATATCCAGGATCGTATCGAACATCTCACCCATCGAAGACACGGCCAGGGCCACGCCGCCTGCCCGCGGCTTCAGTAGGTGCCGATAGGGCGAGCCACGCGACATGCGTTTCTCCACGGTGAACCGGGTACCCTCGACGAAATTGATAACCGTCGTAGGCGTATCCCTGAATTTTTCACAGGCACGACGCGTCGCTTCGAGATCCTTGCCCTTCTTCTCCGGGTGTTCTGCAAGGTAGGACTTCGAGTATCGCTTCATGAACGGCATATCCAAGGCCCACCATGCCAAGCCGAGAAACGGAAACCAGATCAATTCCTGCTTTATAAAGAACTTGAGAAACGGGATGTGGCGGTTGAGTACCGTCTGCAAGGCAAGGATATCGACCCAAGTCTGGTGATTGGCAAGGATAAGGTACCACTGGTCGCGCGCTAGTCCCTCCAGACCACGCACGTCCCAGATGGTCGAGTTTCCCAGCGCGAAAATGCGCGAGTTCGTGCCGATCCAAGCCTTCCCGCACAGCATCAGGATTCGCGTAATCCCGGTACGCAGCGACTTGACCGGCATAATGAGCTTGACCAGCGCGAGCACGAAAATCGGAATAAACCAGGCTATCGTATTTATCGTGCAGGCTGAAAACGTTAGCAGCCCCTGAAGGTTACGGATTATCTTTCTGAGCAAGGCGGCCTTCCCCCGCAGCGCGTGGCACACATCTTAGCCTGATTTTGGGGTGGCGCGTTATTAATTAACGATGTGTAAACTGGGCGGCCCAGTGATATATCCGCACAGCGGGCACGCGAATGGAGCCAGTGGACAACCATGATTATCCTGACGATTAATGGCAAAACTTATCAACTGGACGTTGATCCGGGCACACCGCTGCTCTGGGTCATTCGAGAACAGCTTGGATTGACCGGCACGAAGTTTGGTTGCGGCATCGCCCAGTGCGGCGCCTGTACCGTACACCTGGACGGCACACCGATCCGGTCTTGCGTGACACCGGCACAGGTAGCCGACGGTAAGTTCATCCGTACGATTGAGGGCATCGCAACGCCGGAAGGCACGCTACATGCGGTCCAGCAGGCCTGGATCGATGAACAGGTCCCGCAATGTGGCTACTGCCAGTCGGGACAGGTGATGGCGG
Source organism: Woeseiaceae bacterium (assembly GCA_029243005.1). Lineage (GTDB taxonomy): Bacteria > Pseudomonadota > Gammaproteobacteria > Steroidobacterales > Woeseiaceae > SZUA-117. The sequence continues at coordinate 30,683 of JAQWSV010000325.1, read as the reverse complement.
CCGTCGCCCTGCTTGAATCCAACGCCACACCCAGCGATGCTGATATCGATGCTGCGATGAGCGGCAATGTTTGCCGCTGTGGCACCTATCCGCGCATCCGTCGCGGCATCAAACGGGCGGCGGCCGCATTAGGCAATGACGATTCGGGGGAGACGGTCAATGGGTAAGTGGACTCGCAGAGCATTTATCTCCGCCGGCGTCCTGACCAGCGGTGTCGTCGTCTTTGGCATCGCGATTCGCCCCGGCAATCGGGCTGACCGGGTGAAAGATCTGATCGCCAGTGATGACGAATCTGTGTTCAATGTATGGCTCAAGATCTCGCCGGACAATACCGTGACTGCAATCGTGCCGCATGCAGACATGGGTCAAGGCGTGCACACGACGCTGGCGATGATGCTGGCTGAGGAACTGGATGCCGACTGGGACCAGGTTGCCGTCCTGGAGGCACCGGCCCACAAGGAATATGCAAACTACGCGCTGGCGAAGGGTTATGCGGTCGGGGATGTCGAGTTTCCATCCTGGCTGGTCGACACCGTCGATGGTTTCTTCCTGACCGTCATGAAGGCCATGAATATGCAAATCACCGGCGGAAGCACGTCGATACCGACCACGGGACAGGCCGGCATGCGCGTCGCCGGCGCGGCAACGCGGGCCATGCTGCTGGAGGCAGCAGCAAAAGCGTGGAACGTGCCTGTCGAGGAGCTCACCGCTGCGAAAAGCCGGATTTCTCACGCCGGCAGTGGCCGAAGTGGGGCTTATGCCGAATTTGCCCCCGCTGCTGCCGAGCTCTCACTACCCGTCAACCCGGTACTGAAGAACCCGGACCAGTTCACGATTCTCGGCACCGACGTGCTGCGCAACGATGTGCCTACCAAGGTGGACGGCACAGCACAGTTTGGCATTGATGCCCGATTGCCGGGTATGAAATATGCCACCGTCAAAGCCTCGCCGGTATTCGGTGCAACGGTGAAGTCATTCGATGCGAATGCCATCCGGGGCATGCCGGGCGTTCGTCGGGTGGCCGACCTTGGCGATGCGGTTGCTGTCGTGGCCGACGGGTATTGGCAGGCGAAGCAGGCGCTCGACAGCTTGCCCATCGAGTTCACGGAAACCGAGCATGATGCGGTGGAACAGAGCGACATATTCCGTCAATTCGAAGCGGATATGGACGCGGCAACCGCCAATGGTGATGAGATTACGGACATGGCGGTTGGCGATGCGGCCGCTGCACTGGCCGAGGCCGACTCGGTCGTCGAGGCCGAGTATCGCGTGCCTTATCTTTCGCACGCACCGATGGAACCGATGAATTGCACAGCTTGGCTGCATGATGGCATCTGCGAGCTGTGGACCGGAACTCAAAACCCACTCGGCTTTGCCGCAGAGGTCGCCAATGTGCTGGAAATGGACATCAAAAACGTCCGGTTGCACAACGGCTACCTCGGTGGCGGATTCGGCCGCCGTGCCTTTCCGGACTATACGATCCAGGCGGCACGCATCGCATCGGAAGTGAATTTCCCGGTGCAATTGATCTGGTCGCGTGAGGAGGACATGCGCCACGACCATTACCGTCAGGCCAGCATAAGTCGTTTCAAGGCTGCGCTGGATAGCACCGGCAAGCCAACAGCATGGATCAACCAGTACGTCGAGAAGCATGATCCGAAAGAGGCGCCTTACATTCCTTACGGAATCGGTAACCAGTACATCCATTACGCAGAATCAGCGACGCATGTGCCGTGGGGTTTCTGGCGCAGCGTCGATCATTCCCTGCATGCCTTCTTCACGGAGTCCTTTATCGACGAACTTGCCTTTACTGCCGGTCAGGACGCGTGGCGTTATCGTCACGATTTGCTGAATCACTCGCCACGCTTCCAGAAAGTGCTGGATACGGCGGCGGAATTGTCAGGCTGGGACACGGCATTACCCGAAAACTTCGGTCGCGGTATTGCGATTCACCAGTCCTTCGGCTCGATCGTTGCACAGGTGGTCGAAGTCGAGATCAGCGAGGGTCGAGCCATTCCGCGGCGCGCCTTCTGTGCTGTCGACGCGGGCTACGCAATGCATCCCGACGGTATGCGTGCACAGATGGAAAGCGGCATCATCTACGGATTGACTGCTGCCCTGTACAGCGACATTTCCATCCGCCGCGGTGCCGTGGCACAGAGTAATTTTCACGACTATCCAATGCTGCGCATGGATGAATCACCGGAAATCGAAACCGCCATCATCGACAGCGGAGAGAAGATTGGTGGTGCCGGCGAGCCAGGAACACCGGCCATAGCGCCAGCGCTGGTCAATGCTATTTTCAATGCCACCGGCAAACGCATACGCGAATTGCCAGTCAGGCTGCATGACCTGACTGACGAGGATATCGAGTCCCGGGATATCGTCTGAAGGTTCAGGCGTGCCGGATTAGTCCGTCCTGCTAGTGACCTCGAGCAGGTGATAGCCGAACTGGGTCTTGACCGGGCCCTGCACGGTGCCAACGTCGGCACTGAAGACCACTTCGTCGAACTCCCGGACCATCATTCCGCGTCCGAATTCACCGAGGTCTCCGCCCCGTTGGCCTGAGGGGCAAGACGAGTGTTCCCGCGCCAGGTCGGCGAACTCTGCGCCGCCCGAAATTTCGTCCTTGAGTGACTGACACTTCTCTTCCGTGTCCACGAGAATATGTCTTGCAGTTGCTTTGGCCATGAGGTGCTCCGGAAAATGCTGAGGCGTGTCGGGATTATCCCCGAAATCCAATTTGAATGTTGGCGCACTTGCGTATACTCGATTCCTGCTCCCAAAAAATATGCAAGAGGCATGAGGAGAAACGATGTCTGCCTTTGAAAACGCAAAGAAATTCTTTCAAGCCTGCGAAGCCCCGCTCGGTTGGGAAGGCTGCAAGGACTATGTTGAGGATGGCGCGGCACTGGTCGCGCAGTCGGAACCCCTCGTCGACATTACGACGGTGCAAGCGTACTGCGACTGGATGCACGGCTTTGGTACGGTAACAGCGGCCGGCGCCACCTATACCCTAAATGCCTCCTGCTACGATGAAAGCACCCACACCGCGCTGTTCTTCGCTACCTACCATGCCACGCATGTCGGTAAAGGCGGGCCGGTGCCACCGACCAACAAATCGGTCGACTCACACTACGTCTATTCAATCAAAATGAGTGCCAACGACAAGATAGCCGAGGTGACAAAGATTTGGAACGCGCCATGGGCGCTGCGAGCGCTCGGCTGGATTGACTGATCCGGTGGGACTGGTGCGCGCAGAGATCCTCGCCCGGTCAACGCCTAATCTCGAGTCCGGCTGGCTGATCACCGGTATCGTGTTTTCCATCGAGGCCGCGTTCGCACCCGGCCCGTTGGGGCAGGTTGAAGGTAGCCAATAGGTCGTTACTCGTATGAGGCGTCACATCGTCACCTTCGCCTTTCTCGGATTCGCATTGGTCTTCTACGGACTGGGTGCTGCCGGACCGGCAACCGGTTTTCTGGCGCTTGGCTTTGTTGCCGAAGGTGTGTTCTGGTTTCGACTCTTTTTTAGCAACGGGGAAAATTGAGACTGGCAAGATCGCAGCAACGCCAATGATCAACTGGGGTGGTGAACATTGCGCCAATTACGTTCGCTTCGTATCTTCCAATGAACCGCTTGAAAGACTGCACGGTATCGGCGATCGATGCAGACGTGCGCTGCTCGAGGAATGATCATGGCAGACCGATTCACGATGGCAACAGCACTGCAACTCGTTGATGAATCCGAGGACCGTGCCTACGGCGTATTGCTGGAGCACGGCACAATGGAGCTCGGCTATTACAAGCCGGACGGGATCGATCAACAACAGCCACATGATCAGGATGAGATCTACATTATCCAGTCGGGCTCGGGCTGTTTTGTCTGCGGTGACGATCGCAAGCCCTTCGAACCCGGCGAGGCACTCTTTGTACCAGCGGGTGTGGTGCATCGTTTTGAGGACTTCAGCGAAGACTTCGGCGCCTGGGTGGTCTTCTACGGCCCGTCAGACGGCGAAGGTGGATAAGCCGATGACAACACGGTACTTTTCCGCCGGAAAAACATCGCCATGAAAATGCCGACGCACGATTATTAACGCACCCCAGCTTTTTACCGCGACGTGCTCAAACTGGAGCTCGTCTCTCCCATTCGTTGGCCAAAATTGCAGAATTTACATTGCTGCAGTAATCAAATCGATAACGGCTGCTTCGGTATCATCAATATGCACGCTTTAACTGAGGGGCTGCCGAAGATCGCCAACACACTCCCGATCAGCTATGACGGGGAGAACAAGGAAGGACGGGTATCGCGGCGCGGTGAATGCTGGACCCCGGTCAGCGCCCTACCCTGACGATCGCCAGACCACCTCAGCGATGTTGGTCAAACCTGCAGCACGAAACTTCGGCGGGCAGTTGTCGATATCGTCAGCCACCCCCACGCGCTCTAGGTCCTGCCAGTAGTCACTGAGCTCATCCGTGAGCAGTGAGAACGGCGGCCCGTTTACGACATCCTGATCGTATTCGAGCGCGATGACCAATCGAGATGCGTGCGGCTTCAGTAGTGCCTTCGTTTGACGCACGTAGTCCGGGCGTATTGCCGGATTGATCGCGACAATCGAGCCGCGATCATATAGTGCATCGAACGGGCCGCCTACAAATTCAAAATAATCGCCACAGACGAGGGTGAGGGGCAGGGACTCAGAGCGAAACGTAGGCATCGCCTCGCCATCAACTTTGAGGTAATTCAGACCCTGTTCCGCGAAAAACTCGTGAATAGCCTTTTCGGCAAGTTCGATGCCAACCACCTCATGTCCCCGCTTGGCCAACCACAGGAGATCGGGCGACTTACCGCACAGAGGAACCAGGACACTGCCGGTATCTACATTCCAGTGCGATTTCAGGCCAGCGTTGCCGTCCACCTCGTGCCACCCGGTACAGCCGTTTTCCCAACGATCAAGCCAGTCTTCTGATTCCATTCCCGACGACGGTCGTTCTGTCATCGTGTTCTCCTCTATTGCAACGCCGATTCGCCGCACCGAACATGGTAGCACCAGCAGGAGACCGAGAAGTCAGGCCATGCGGAAAGACGCGGTTTACGTCCGCGGAATTGGCGGGTTACTATCTGCGCCCCCGAAAGATCGCCTGCACCGATGGTCCTTAATTTTCTTGAGAAGTAAATCTATGACAAACGCAAAGCGCATTGACGGCAAGGCCATGGCGGCAGCCTGTTCCGAGTCCATTTCGGCCAGGACAGCGCAGCTGGTGGAACGAACAGGCGTGAAGCCGGGACTGACCGTGGTCATCGTTGGTGAGGATCCCGCAAGCCAAGTTTACGTTCGTAACAAGAAACGGACGGCAGAGGCCTGCGGATTCAATTCCGTGCAGCATTCTCTGCCTGAGGATTCGACAGAGGAAGACGTGCTGAGCCTGATTGACGAGCTAAATAATGACCCTTCGGTACACGGCATTCTGGTTCAGCTTCCACTGCCCGGCCATCTGGATGAGGAGCTGATTACACAGTCGATCAGGCCGGAAAAAGACGTCGACGGATTTCACTTCCAAAACATTGGCATGCTGACGGCCGGTCATCTCGACGGCGCGTTCGTACCCTGTACGCCTGCCGGATGCATGCTCATGATTGAAGAACAGGTTGGCAAGGACCTGTCGGGATTGAATGCCGTGATCATCGGACGCTCCAACATTGTCGGCAAGCCGATGGCAAGCCTTCTCCTCAAGGCGAATGCAACTGTCACGATTTGCCATAGCCGAACAAAAGACCTGCCAGAAGTCGCGTGCTCGGCGGACATTCTGGTCGCAGCGGTCGGACGTGCAGAGATGGTCAAAGGCGAATGGATCAAACCTGGCGCCGTCGTCATCGACGTTGGCATCAACCGGATCGAGGTCGACGGCGAAAAGAAGAACAAGCTCGTCGGCGATGTTAACTATGGCGAAGCCGTGGAAATTGCAGGCGCGGTCACACCGGTTCCTGGCGGCGTTGGCCCGATGACGATCGTGATGCTCATGGCCAATACCCTGCAATCAGCGGAGCGAGTTGCCTGTATCAGCTAAGAGCTTCGTCTGGATTCAATCAGGAACTGAACATCATCGATGGCGGGATTGCCGTCGAGTGGAAAGGTAATATGTGCGGAATCACGCTGCTACTTTCGACAGTTTTTGAGCAGGTGCTGCACAGCGACGGTAGAATGCGATCAATTCGATGAGGAGTGGCCCGCATTGAAAAGAACTGGCGAGCAGTTCAGAACCATTTGGCAGCACCCAGAAAATCCAGCGATTGTTCAGATCATCGACCAGCGCAAGCTACCGCATGAATATGTCACCACCGATCTGGTCACCTGGCAGGATGGTGCAACGGCGATCCAGGAAATGCTGGTTCGTGGTGCACCGCTCATCGGTGCGACAGCCGCCTGGAGCCTTTACCTGGCTGCCATCGATGCAGCTGGCAACGATGACAACAAGGCCACCGTGCTGACAGCCGCCGACGCCCTAGAAGCGACCCGACCCACAGCCATTAACCTGCGCTGGGCGCTGGACCGGATGCGCAAAGTCATTGAGGCCAGTACACCGGATAAGCTTGCGGAGACCCTCGCTGCGGAGTCCCGCGACATCTGTGACGAGGATGTCGAGATATCCCGTGGTATCGGCCAACACGGGCTCACTTTGATTGAGGAAATCGCCGCACGCAAGAAGGGTGAACCCGTCAATGTGCTCACTCACTGCAATGCGGGCTCCCTAGCCACGATCAACTATGGGACCGCAACGGCACCTGTCTATTTTGCGATGGCCAGGGGTATTGACGTTCACGTCTGGGTCGACGAAACCCGACCCCGGAATCAGGGGTCGCAACTGACCGCATGGGAACTCGCGGAGAACGATGTCCCGCACACGCTGATCGTCGACAACGCAGGTGGACACCTGATGCAGCATGGCCAAGTTGATATATGCCTTACCGGCACCGATCGAACCACCCGCAACGGCGACGTTGCCAACAAGATCGGTACCTACTTGAAGGCGCTGGCCGCCCGCGACAACGGTATACCCTTCTATGTCGCGTTGCCATCGACCACGATTGACTGGACGATTACTGATGGCCTCAAAAATATCCCGATCGAGGAGCGTGATCCCAACGAAGTCAGCCATATCTGCGGTCGTGCTGGCGATCAGCTGTGTACCGTCGATACCGTCGCTTCGAAGACCCGCATCAGCAACTACGCATTTGATGTGACACCCGCGCGCCTCATCACCGGCCTGATCACCGAGTGTGGCGTCTGCGATGCCAGCGAGGACGGGCTTGCCGGCCTCTTCCCAGAACTAGCCAGAAAAACTGGATGACCGACGAAGGCACGATCAAATTCGCGTCTCACTGGACCGCATCACCGCCTTTGGATCTGGCGGAGATTATCGAGTTACTGGCCTGGCGCGAGCCCTTGTTTCCCGCAGCGCTCATTGGACCCGTTCAAGACAGGCAGTCTACAGGCCGCTTAGATGACTTTCTTCAGTGTATCCCGACTGATATTGCCACCGCAGACGACGATGACGACGTTCTTGCCCCGGTAGTCGGACGCTGTCTTCAGAAACCCGGCGATGGCAACTCCTGCGGCACCTTCCGGCAGCATGTGATGGGAATCAATCAGCTGCCGCATGCCATCACCGATCTCTTCCTCCGTGACTAGCACGTAACGATCGATGACGTCCTGACATATATCGAACGTAATGGCACCTGCCTCAATCCCGCCGGCAGTACCGTCAGACAGTGTCGGCTCACTCGGCATGTCAATGATTTCGCCGGCCCTGACAGACTCGGTCATGACAGGCGATGCAGCGGGCTGGCAGGAAACGACTTCAACGTCCGGATTGACCGATTTGAGGAATGCGCCGATACCGCTGATTAGACCGCCACCACCTACCGCGACAAATACGACGTCGACCGGCGAAAGCTGGCGCGCAATTTCGACACCACAGGATCCCTGACCGGCAATGACGTGTCCGTCGTTGTAGGGAGACAAATAGACCATACCCTTTTCGTTAGCATACGCCCGCGCGTGATTCTCCGTATCAAGTCCGTCCGTACCGAAAAACTGAACGATGCCACCAGCCTGTCGAATGGCATTGATCTTGGCGGACGACGTTTGCTCGGGTACAAATATCACCCCGGTGACGCCGAGCTTCTTCATTGCGTAGGAGATTGCCGCGCCATGATTGCCACTGGAAGCAGCAACACAACCTGCCCGGCGCTGCTCGGGGGTCAACGAAAGTAACTTATTGAAGGCGCCGCGCAACTTGAACGAACCCGTGTACTGCAGGTTTTCCAGCTTTAGGTAGACATTGCAACCACTCGCCTCACTGAACCAGGGAGAGCGGTCCAGCGCCGTCTCCCGCACATGTGAAGAAATCCGGTTGGCTGCGAGCACGATATTGGCCGGCAAGCGATCCCTGTCCATCCCTAACTCCATGAAACGAAAATCGGATTGCGAGCTTAGCCGGGAAAAGGTGCGGCAACAAGAACACAGCCGGCGAGGTCGATCGGCTCAACTATTCAACTTAATTCTGCCCTGCCACAAACTTCGCGATTATTGTTGAGGCGAACCGGGACTTTTATCGGCGCGCCCAGGCATAATCAGGATTCCGATGCGACATGCCGACCGTTGGGTTCAAGATTGGTCGGGACAGCTCAGCATTACTGAGCTCAAGCTGCAACGAACCGATTATCGCACTAAGCGGGATTCCCACACGGTCATGTGGCTGGGACGACTTCGCCAGCGACTTTGCGAGGCATTGGGGTGGCGCCCCTTTTCTTGAGTAGACATGCGGAGTCCCGGCTGACTGCCCGGCTCAGATCTTCAGGCAGTCGTTTCAACTTCTTCCGCCAGATCCGGCGGCAATTCGATCCTGAAAACCGTATGATGAATGCGTTCCTATCTCCGTACTTTCTGTAATCAAATACAAAGGTCCGCCGATGAAAACCGTTCAGGGTCACTATGACCAGTTTCTTGGTCCGGTTTATTCGTGGATTCTTGGCGACTTCGAGATTGTGGTACAACGAAATGACGGGTTCTTCGCGTCCATCAATCTGTCTCCCCATGGGAACGGCATCGCTGTAGACCTCGGTTGTGGTCCCGGCTGCCAATCCCTGCCACTAGCGCGCCGAGGATTCAATGTCCTTGCGATCGACTTCTGCCAGGATTTACTTGATGAACTCGATACGCGCAAAGGAAACGCAGCCATCCACACTGTGTGCGATGACTTGACAAACTTTCGCAGCCACATGCCCGAACCGCCAGAGTTGATCGTCTGTATGGGGGACACGCTGGTGCACTTGCCTGATAAAGCCACCGTCGATGCAGTCATCGACGATGTGTGCGATTCGCTGGCGCCTCGAGGCAAGTTTATTTATGCCATTCGCGACTACGTAAGCCCGGCGCCCGAAGGTCCGGATCGCTTCATACCAATCCGTGCGAGCGACGAAAAGATCTTCACCTGCTTTCTGGACTACAAAGACGACGTTGTCCATATCCATGACATTCTGCATCAGCGGGTCGATGGAGAGTGGCAAACCGAGATCAGCGACTACCTGAAGTTGCGACTCGACGGCGAATACCTGAATGCCCGCATGTGCAGCCGCGGCTTAGTTATTTCCGACCAATACCAAGCCGACGGTATGATCGTCGTCACGGCCGAACGCCCCGAATAAGCGTCCAGAACACCGGCTGAACCGGCCCCAATGCGCGTCGCTGCCTCGATTCAGCCGCTTTTTCCCGCCCGCATTATTTTTTAAGTGATTATTTTTATTGCTTATTACATTTCGTTACAAATGAAGTGGGCAGTAGACTGGCTTTAATATATCGGATTGATAGTATGCATCGCCCCGATATAAGGCCGGCCATGCCGGCGGAACGGATTTCCATGGATGTAAAGACTGTTTGCCTAGGGATGCTGACCGACGGACCAGCCTCCGGCTACGACATGAAGAAGTGCTTCGAGTCCTCTTTTGGACACTTCTTCCCCGCGGGTTACGGCTCAATTTATCCGGCGTTGGCGGCGCTTGCGAGAAGCGGGCTCGTCGAGTTCGAGAAAATTCTGCAGGAAGGTAAACCGGATCGCAAAGTTTACAGCATCACGGAAAAAGGGCGCGAGGAACTGATACGCGGCCTCTCAAATTCGGATCCGAGCCACAAGATTCGATCCGAATTTTTGGCGACGCTCTGGTTCGCACATCTGATGTCTGAGGAGCACATTAATACGGTGATCGATGGCAAGCTCGAAGAGATCGAGAAATTTCTCCACGTCATCGACCAGTTCCCGGATTGCGAATGTGACAGCGCCCAGAAAGGCGCACTCTTTGTTGCCGGATTCGGCAAGCACATGGCATCAGAATTCAGGAAGTACATTCACAACAACCGCGACATGCTAACTGACGAAGACGAGGAACAAGCTGTCTTAGCTGCAGTTGCACAATAACGAATTTATCAAAGCGCATTTTTGGACAAACGAAAATGAAAGAAGGAATCTTGAGTACTTACAAGTCCTGGCTCACATCGGCAGGCATCGCGCTGGCGATTGCCGTATGGCTGATGAGCGGACAACTTGCCGAGGACGAAGCAGTGACCTTCGAACCGATCGGCGTCGTCGAACCTGGTGAACTGATGAACAACGTTCGAATTCGCACTCAGTCCGCGGAGGAAGTGACGCGTACGATCACTATTAATGGCAAGACCGCACCGGCACGAATTGTCGAGATCAACGCGGAAACCAATGGACGGGTGGTTGCAACCGGTGTCGCACGTGGCGAACGACTCGAAGAAGGTAATATCATTATCACGCTCGACGAGCGAGATCGCCCGGCGCGCCTCACGCAGGCACGCGCAATGGTCAAGCAGCGAGAACTGGAGTTTGCAGCGCGCGATCGGCTGAAGGACGAGAGCTATGTGTCAGAGGCCAAGCTGCAGGAAGCGGCTGCACAGCTTGAGATGGCCCGGGCAGAACTTGCAAGGGCGGAACTGGATATTGAGTACATGGTTATCCGCGCCCCGTTCGATGGCGCGCTTCAGGATCGCATGGTCGAGATTGGCGACTATCTGAAGTCGGGTGACCCGGTCGCATTCTTTGTCGATGACCGCAAACTGATCGTTAGCGCGGATGTCTCGGAGTTTGACGCCAACCAAGTCAGGAAAGGAAACAGTGCATCAGCACGACTGGCAACGGGCGAACTCGTCGAGGGCACGATCCGCTATGTTGCGCCGATCGCCGATGAAGCGACCCGCACGTTTCGTGTCGAGCTGGAGGTAGATAACGCGGCTGGCAAGTTTCGGGGCGGCGTCACTGCCGAAATGATGATTCCGGCCGAGACGATTTACGCACATAAGATTTCGCCGTCGCTTCTAACACTGGATGACGAAGGAAACCTCGGCATAAAGACAGTCAACGATGAAGGCAAGGTTGAGTTTTTCCTAGCCGACATCGCGATGTATTCCAACGAAGGAGTCTGGGTCGCCGGACTGCCCCACTCCGCTTCAATCATTACAGTCGGGCAGGGCTTCGTTAATGCCGGTGCCTACGTGAACTCAATCCCTGAGGTAGAGATCGATACCGCGGTCGCGACGAAGGCGGAAGAGAGTCAGTAAGCATGCGGATTATCGAAACAGCAATGCATCGTTCGCGCACGGTCGTCCTGTCGCTGGCCGTAATTATAGTGGCCGGCGTGATGACCTATTTCAGCATCCCCAAGGAGGCTGAGCCGGACATCAACATTCCGATGATCTACGTCAGCATGACGCATGACGGTATTTCACCAGAGGATGCGGAGCGACTCCTCGTCCGTCCGATGGAACAGGAGATCCGGACGATCGAGGGCATCGAGGAGCTGACTGCAAACGCTTACGAGGGCGGCGCAAACGTAACGATTCGTTTCGATGCCGGTACAGAAGTGGATGTGGCGCTGCAAGACGCCCGGGCCAAAGTTGACGCCGCGAAATCGAAGTTGCCCTCGGAGACCGAAGAGCCGACGGTTTCGGAGATCAAGTTCGCGCGCTTCGATCCGATGCTGATTCTCAACATTGCCGGTGACGTGCCCGAAAGGACACTGACGACGATCGCCCGTGACCTGAAGGAAAAAATCGAGGCTGTTTCCGGCGTCCTCGAAGTCACCCTTGTCGGCGTCCGCGAAGAACTGATGGAAATCGTCGTAGATCCTCGGTCGATGGAAAGTTATGGTCTCGACCAGACGCAAATCCTGTCACTGGTTGATCGCAACAATCGACTGGTTGCCGCAGGTGCGCTGCACACGAGCGAGGGACGATTCCCTGTCAAGGTGCCCGGTGTGTTTGAATCGACTGAAGATATTCTCAAAATGCCAATCAAGGCAATCGATGGCCGCGTCGTACATTTTCGCGACGTAGCCGAAGTTCGTAGAACCTACAAGGATGCGGAAAGCGTTGCGCGCCTGAACGGTAATCGCGCGCTGGCGATCGAAGTTGTACAAAGAAGCGGCGCAAACGTCATAGCTACGGTTGAAGAAGTCAAAGCACTGATCGAAAGTGAGCGCGCAGTTTGGCCGGCCGGAATCGAACTAGTTGTATCACGCGACAAGTCGGAAGACGTCAACAAGATGCTGTCGAACCTGCAGAACAGCGTGATATCAGCCGTCCTTCTCGTCTTTATCATCATCATCGGCATTCTCGGAATACGCGCCGCCGGACTGGTTGGTGTATAGATCCCGGGCAGCTTTTTGCTCGGCATTCTGACCATTGCCTCCTTTGGTATATCGATTAACATGATGGTGTTGTTTGCACTCATCATGGCAGTCGGATTGCTTGTTGACGGCGCCATCGTCGTCACCGAACTTGCGGACAGACGCATGGCCGAAGGGATGGCGAGACACGCCGCCTACTCCAGTGCTGCCCGGCGAATGGCCTGGCCGATTATCGCGTCCACCTGCACAACGCTCGCCGCCTTTGTGCCGCTCGCCTTCTGGCCAAATGAGATGGGCGAGTTCATGAAATTCCTGCCCATCACGCTGATTGCGGTACTGAGTTCGTCTCTCCTGATGGCACTGTTGTTCGTTCCGACACTGGGCTCGATTTTCGGCTCATCCGGCGCGATGAGCGAACAGGCACGGCGTGATCTGACCGTTGCGGAAACCGGCAACTTGGACGAAGTCTCTGGCATGACCGGCAAATACATCCAGTTCCTGAAACGCTCGCTGCGACGACCATCACTCAATGTTGCCGCCGTAACCTTGGTATTGATCCTGACTTACAGTGCTTTCTTCGTGTTCGGCCGCGGCGTCGAGCTGTTTCCCGAAGTCGAGCCCGAATTCGCCAACCTAGAGATCCGTGCACGTGGTGACCTCAGTACGGAAGAAAAGGATTTCCTGGTCCGTCAGGTGGAGACCTACGTGCTGGACCTCGATGAGGTCGAAAGCGTTTACGCAAAGACCGGTGGCTCCGGACAGGACGACGCAGAAGATCTGATCGGTTCGATCACTCTGAACTTCATCGAGTGGGACGAACGGCGACCCGCCGACGAGATCCTAGCCGACATTCGAAAAAGTGTTTCCGGACTTGCCGGTATTACGGTACAGACGCGCAAGGCACAGGACGGTCCACAACAGGGCAAACCGGTACAGATAGAGTTGTCCTCACGCTTTCCCGCTATCCTGACGGACGCGACCGCAAGAGTCCGCAAGGCGCTGGAGTCTATCGAGGGCGTCTACAATGTAGACGATACGCGGCCACTGCCCGGCATTGAGTGGCGTATTAACGTCGATCGCGCTGAGGCCGCCCGATTCGGCGCTGACGTCCTACTGGTCGGCAATATGATCCAGCTGGTCACCAACGGCATCAAGGTCGGCGAGTATCGCCCCGATGACGCAGAGGACGAGATCGATATTCGAGTTCGTTACCCTTACGAAAACCGTAGCCTCGAACAGATCGATGCACTACGTATTCCGACGTCGAATGGTCTGGTCCCTATCAGTAATTTCGTTGAGCGGGTCCCGGCAAACAAAGTCAGCACGATTCAGCGCACGGATATGCGACGCACGATGAAAGTTGAAGCAGATGTCCTCGACGGTTATCTCGATGGCGAGATCGTCGCCGCACTGGGCGAGATGGTGCCAAACCTAGACATTGATCCAGATGTCAGCATCATGTTTCGTGGTGGTAGCGAAGATCAGCAAGAAGCCCAGGCATTTCTGGGCAAAGCAATGATTATTGCCGTCGCCGTCATGGCCATTATCCTGGTGACACAGTTCAACAGCCTGTATCAGGCTTTCCTGATCCTGACCGCCGTTGTCTTTTCCACCGGCGGCGTGTTGCTGGGCCATCTGATTATGGACAAGCCCTTCGGCACGGTGATGAGCGGGGTCGGCGTCATCACACTGGCCGGCATTGTCGTCAACAACAACATCGTATTTATCGATACCTTCAACGTGTTGAAGCAACGCGGCTCGACTGCCTACGAAGCCATACTGCGTACCTGCGCACTCAGGCTTCGCCCGGTGTTGCTGACCACCGTGACCACGATTCTCGGCCTGATGCCGATGGTGTTTGCCGTTAACATCGACCTCGTTAATCGTGACATTTCTGTCGGCGCACCGGCAACACAATACTGGACGCAGTTGTCCTCGTCAGTCGCGGGCGGACTGGCTTTTGCCACAATCCTGACCCTTCTCCTTACGCCAAGCCTGCTCATGATCCAGGCGAATGTCTCCGACTGGCTAGCCAAACGACGGGATCGCGACTCGGACCACGTGGCCGCCGTTCACTCCTGATTCCCACTCACTCCGCCAACGGGGCGCCGCTCCCCGACGGCCGCCCCTGTCCAATTCCAACAGGCGCGCCCGCGCATTACAGTTGATTGCAAGACCCGCCGTTCAAAGGGGCCTCCGGCAAAAGCCTGATGCCAAGCTCAGCACCCCAGGTCACTGTTCGAACGCCAGATCGGCGCTGGCGAATTGACCCCCATCAGTTCATCGTCCCGCCGCTTCCAGATCTTGCGGATGGCAGTGCCCATCAACAGCAGGGACAGGGCGCCGAGAAACCATCCATCGAGTGCGCCAACGCCACCTTCACTGACAACAATGACTTCTTGAATTGGCGCATCCCAATTGAAATCCTCCAGCGGAAGGTAGGCCAGCTCCGAGGTATCGGACGGATCATAGCTCGCAAGGTAGTCGCCGTTGTAAGCATCGAACAACTCGATGAGCAAATCGTAACTACCGGTCGGGTATCCGGACATCAGTTCCGTCACAATGCCGTACTCGTCACTGCCGCTCGAACCGGAGATCGCAAAGTCTTCAGTGACCGCATATTCGTTCCACGGACCCCCTTCATGACTTAGATAAAGCACCGCATAGACATCAGCCGACGAATAGATGGTGTCAACATCGAAAAGCACATCCAGACTGTAGTACTAACCATCATTATCGTCGTCGTTGAACACAATGACGTCTGCTTCGTAAAACCAGAAGTCGAAAATGCCACCACTTTGCGCACCGGCAATACCCTCACCAGAATTTTTGCTTGCACCGCGAGTGTCAGACTTACCGCGATCACCCATCGATACCAACGACTCATACTGTTCTTCCGATTCAGCGATTTTTATCGGATTGTCCCGTCCGCCGGTAACATGATGCCGCGACACAGATGTCCGTTCCTCCTGGATTCCGCCCGCTGCCAGAACGATACCGGATCCGGCCAGAAGCGAAAGGCCGATCACCATGATGTACAGGATACAAAAATAATTCTGTGAAACATTGCTGTTTGATTTTCTGGACATGCCAATCACCTCTGACGCACAATCTTTAATACTGGTGTTTATTGAAGTCGAAACACCATGAATCAAAGCTGAACTTCAGGGCCTTTTTTCTGAACGTCGGCTGAATATTGACAAGCGCTGCGTGCTGTTAATGCCGCAGCGTTTTTTGATTTAAATAGCGATGACCCAGACATCGGAAACCAACGATCATTTCGGCAAGGCATTGTCCTACCTACTTCTTGGCGTTGCGGGTGCATTGAGCCTCGATCTCTGCGCCAAGAAGCTGCTCGAAGATTACCCGCTCGAGCAGTTCGTTTTTCTGCGCAGTGTCTTTGGCGTGCTGATCTTCCTCGCTGCGGCACGCTGGTATGGCGGCTATAGGGCTTTGCGTACCCGGCGCTGGGGCTGGCACCTGTTTCGGACTGCGTTGTCGGTCGGTGGCATGTTCGGCTTCTTTTATGGCCTGGCGCATATGCCGCTGGTTAACACACTAACAATCGCTTTCATCTCCCCAATTATCGTTACCGCATTGTCCGGCCCCTTCCTCGGAGAGCAGGTGGGCTGGCGCCGGTGGCTGGGCGTATTTGCCGGCTTTATTGGCGTAGTTATCGTGCTCCGTCCGGGACCGGGCATGTTCACACCGGCAGCCATCGGTGTGCTGATCGCGGCCGTCTGCTGGGCGATGATGATGATGACGGCTCGCAAGCTTGCCGCAACGGAGTCCAGCTTTTCACTGGCTTTCTACATTATGAGTGGGCCGCTGTTCGTGTCGTCGTTTATTCTGCCGGGTAACTATGTTCAACCCGACCTGAAAGCATGGATTCTGTTTATCCTGGCTGGTGCCTGCTCGGCGATAGCATGGGTCGGTATGGTCGGTGGTTATCGCCGGGCACCGCCGGTTATTCTGGCGCCGTTCGAATATACGGCGCTCATCGGCGCCGCAATCGCCGGTTACCTTTTATGGGACGAAGTCCCGGATCGCTGGGTCCTTACAGGCGGCGCCATCATAATCGCGAGCGGTATATTCATTATCTATCGCGAGGTCGGGCACGAAACGACCGGACGTTACCTGCGTGCATTCAGTGCCGCTGTGCCCGCGGTCATCCAGAAACGGCTGGGCAGATTCAGGAAATCTCCTCAAGCAGCCGATTGAGTTGCACGGCCATGCCGCTCAGCACATTGGCAAACAGGGGATCAACAATCACGTTTCGCAGCTCATATGGATCGTTCGCCAAGTCCTCGGCTAATACCATGACGATATTGGGCTGCGTATCCTCGACCGGCGCCCACGGGTCTGGCAACTGGCCGCAATGAATAAGAAAAAGATTAACGTCAGTGACTTCCTCGTCGCAGTCTGTTTGTTGTCTTTCTTTGCTCAAACAGACCAAAGATCGCCTACTCACGCAATGCCTACATCGCGGTGACGTGCCCTCGCAATTGTCGCAGCGTGTCTTTGATTGTGCTCGCATGTTCGCTGCCCATCCTGAGCAGCAGCTTTTGCCCACTCGACAACACCTCGAGTCGCGCATCTTCGAATTCATACAAAACATGGGGCCGAACGACCGCAACCGGATCTGCAACTTCGGGCGTTTCGAGCAGGTGATCGATGACCTCGACGAGGCGGTCGTTGAAATAGCCATCCGGGTAACCAAGTTCGACAAAGGCCTTCTGGAAAAGCGGATAGTAGCGGCGATACACCTCTGCCACCTGCTGTAGATCCGCCGCGGACACCAGCCCGACGATGACGTCATAGCGCCGATAGTTCTCCGGGCTGATCTGATCCATCCCGCTGGTGTCCAGTCCGTCGACGACGAATGTCGTATTGAGCCTGCCCACCGGACGAATTCGCTCGGCTACGTGAGACCTCGGCAGATTGTCGACCGTCGCGACGATTCGCTCGATCATGTCCAACTCCACGAGCAGGCCTTCGACCGACGTACCGAAGATATCGACGATTTCGATCTTGAGGTACGCATCGCTTTCATCGAGGGCCGGGAGTGGGACGAGATCCGGACGAAGCTCGCCGGGCTCGGCGATAGTCTCCAGCGGATGCAATGGTGCAGGGGGTTCCGCAGGCTCGCTGGCAACCGGAGGTTCCGGAACCAGTTCGTCGACCGGTTGACTGATTTGGGCCCAGTAATACCACAGTGCACCCGCGACAACTGCCCCAAGAAGGAGAGAGATTAACCATTGACTGGACTGGTTTCGCATCGACAATGATCCGTTTATGCTGTTCGGCTATGGTCTATATACGACAGTTTAGCGTCGGATCTGCTCAATGAAATCAAAAATCTTCTTTTTACTCACAATTTTTTCCTTGACCGGCTGCGCGGATAGCGATTCGGGCCATCGCGAGCCCGTCATGGATCAGATCGCACGCGAGTACCTGTTCCTCGAGCTCAGCATCAGTTTGCATGATGCCGGGCATGTTGATGCCTACCAACGATGACAGAAAACCAGCGATGGATACCGCACTCTTCGTCAGCCTGATCGGGTTTGTGTTCATCACTTTGATCACTCCTGGGCCAAACAATCTGCTGTTGATGTCTTCGGGTGCCCTGTTCGGCTTGCGCCGGACCGTGCCGCATCTCGCCGGCATTCAGCTCGGATTCGTGACCTTGATGACTGCATCGGTCTTCGGTCTGGGAGTGCTAGTCGCCCGCTGGCCCTGGCTGGTCACTGGCCTGCGGATGCTAGGGGCGACGTGGCTAGCTTGGCTATCGCTTCGATTCTTTCGCACTGCAATAAAGTACACGTCGACTGAATCTTGGATGGAAACGGCCCCGATATCGCGGCCGTTTCGATTTGTCGAAGCTCTGCTGTTCCAATGGATCAATCCGAAGGGCATCGTCGCGGCGATTTCAACGGCGAGTGCTTACATCGCGATTGCGGAATCACCGTGGCAGCGTGCGCTGATTCTGTCGAGTGCATTTTTTCTGATTGGATCGGTAGCCTCCATAACCTGGGTAATTGCCGGTGATACGCTTACTCGTTACCTGTCCGCCGGTCGTTCCGCGACGTGGATGAATACAGCGATGGGCGTACTGATACTCGGAACAGCAGCCCTGATACTGTTCGGTTAGGATACCACCATGACTCCTGCAGACCATCCTGACATCGTTGAACAGTTTTGCGGCATTTGCTGCGATTTCGGCGAGCGCGGCTGGTGTCGCGCGACCAGCGGAAACTTCTCTGCGCGCATCGACGATTGTCATTGCCTGATTACGAAGTCGGGTCGAAACAAAGCCAGGCTGACCATAGAGGACCTGATGATGTGCAACTTCGATACCGGCGCCATGGATCCGGACTGCAAATCATCGGCGGAAACGCCCCTGCATATGCACCTCTACCAGTTGGATGATGCAGTGGGTGC
The DNA here is from genome assembly GCA_029243005.1 of Woeseiaceae bacterium. Lineage (GTDB taxonomy): Bacteria > Pseudomonadota > Gammaproteobacteria > Steroidobacterales > Woeseiaceae > SZUA-117. The sequence goes on along the minus strand of JAQWSV010000325.1, from coordinate 11,539 downwards.
CGTGCTACATACGCATTCGGTGGCGGCGACGGTTTTGTCACGTCATGCAGGTGACTCGTTATCCATCACGGGCTACGAGATGCAGAAGGCGCTGCACAATATATCTTCCCATGAGGAGAACGTGACCATTCCAATATTCAAAAACGATCAGGACATGAATGCACTGGCCGAACGTGTGACGACAGCATGGAGAGACGGTCGACTCGCAGTACCGGGCTTCCTGATCGCCGGACATGGGCTCTATGCTTGGGGCAAGGATCTCGATGAAGCTCGAAGGCACGTTGAGGGCTTCGAGTTTCTGTTCGAATGCCTTTGGCAGGAACCGCTCACGAAGCTCCCATGAAGCCGCGCGTCATTCTAACGGACATTGAAGGCACGACGAGTGCCATCAACTTTGTTCACGATATATTGTTTCCCTATGCCAACCGGGCGCTCGCGGTGTTCGTCCGCGACAACGAAGGCGATTCGACGATCGCCGGTATTCTGGAAGACGCACGCAGCGAAGCCGGTGAGACAGAGGCATCGACGGAGCGCGTCATCGAAATCCTCCTCGGGTGGATCACTGAGGATCGCAAGGCAACACCGCTCAAGACGCTACAGGGCCACATCTGGCGAAATGGTTACGAGTCAGGCGACTTCACCGGTCACATTTACGAAGACGCCGTTGCCGGGCTGCATCGCTGGCACGAAGCAGGCATAGATCTCTATGTCTATTCCAGCGGCTCGGTTGGCGCGCAAAAACTCCTGTTCGGCTACAGCGATGCCGGAAACCTGACCAGTTTATTTCGCGGTTACTTCGACACCAACATAGGCCACAAAAAAGAAGTGGAGGCTTACGAGCGAATTGCCGGCGAAATCGGCGTCGATGCAGAAGAGATAATTTTCCTCTCAGACGTTACCGAAGAGCTAGACGCCGCTCGCGATGCTGGTATGCAGACCGTACAGCTGGTCAGGAATGACGACGTTATTGTTGGCGACCATCCGGTGGCTGGCAGTTTTGACGAGATTATTGCTGGTAACATCGATTTGCCTGATCAACCAGAGTCCTGACGATGAGCCAACTAACGATTTACGCTGAAGACGATTCAAACACGGTCTTGTTGTCGACCGCGGACTTCGCCGAAATTTCAAAGACACTGGGTGATGCCGGCATTCGCATTGAGCGCTGGTCGGCTGATCGTGAAATCACCGACGACATGGATGACGAAACGATCATCGCCGCCTACCAGGTCGAGATTGATCGGCTGGTCACCGAAGGCGGCTACCAGACCTGGGATGTCGTCAGCATGCATCCTGAACACCCCAAAAAAGAGACGTTTCGCAATAAGTTCCTGGATGAACACACACACAGCGAAGACGAAGTTCGGTTCTTCGTGCGCGGTCACGGACTGTTCATCATGCGCGTAGACAGCAAGGTTTTTTCAGTGCTGTGCGAAAAAGACGATTTGATATCAGTCCCCGCCAATACACGTCACTGGTTCGATATGGGACCACACCCGACGTTCACTGCCATTCGTCTATTCAATAACCCCGAGGGCTGGGTGGCGAACTTTACTGGCGACGAAATCGCCAGCGAGTTTCCACGCCTGGAGAACTGAGCCAAGGTGCTACCTCTCCGTCAACCCCTCAATCGGCGGACTCTAGGACTGTGCGCGCAGCAGGCAGCAGTTGCCGCCCGCGCCCGTAACAGCGGAATCACAAGGATTGCCAAGATCACGACGATGAGCGGGTCTGCATGTTTTCCTGCTACGGGGCGTGAGGTATGCTGATCGGATAATCCCCTGGGGGAAAACAATGAAACGAGTATTTGCTGTCGGAACGGCAGTGATTTTCTTTTCTTTTCAGGTTCTTGCGCAAGCGCCCGGTACAGCCGACGGTGCCTGGCACTATCTCGGCGGCGACTCCGCGCATACACGGTACTCACCAGCTGACAAGATTGATGCCGATAACTTCGAGGACCTGGAAGAAGCCTGGATCTGGGACGGCGCGAGTTTCAACGCCGCCAGCGGACGTTCAACGCCTAGTTACATCAACGGCACGCTTTACACGGTCGCCGGCCCGCGCCGTCATGTCGTAGCGATTGACCCATCGACCGGTGAAACCAAATGGTCCTACCGTGAACCGAACACGCGGCGCTACGAGTACTCGATGCGCAAGGACTACGGCAAGGGCGTTTCGTACGCGAATATCGACGGCCGTGATGTCATTTACATTGTCTCGCCGGGCTTCTTTCTGACGGCGCTCGATGCCGAGACTGGCAAGCCGCTGAAAGGCTTCGGCAAGAAGGTCCCGATTGATGGTTTCCCGGACACCGGCGTCGTCGACATGCTGGTGGATCTCGGCCACAAGTATGACCCCTACGAAGGTATTCCACTGAAAGTCGGCTACATCACATCGTCTTCGCCACCGATCGTGATCAACGACGTCATCGTCGTGGGTAACTCTGCCGAGCAGGGTTACAACCAGTCCCGCATCGAGAACATCCCCGGCGACATCCTAGGCTATGACGCGAAGACGGGTGAGTTCCTGTGGAAATTCAACGTATTGCCGGGGCCTGGCGAGTTCGGTCACGAAACCTGGGAGAACAATGCGTGGAAATGGACCGGTGACATCTCGTCGTGGGCGCCAATGTCCGCCGACCAGGAACGGGGAATCGTCTACATTCCGACCAACGGCGCTACCGTCGATTTCTACGGTGGCTTCCGCCCAGGCGACAATCTGTTCAGCACCAGCCTGATCGCGCTGGACGTGAAGACCGGCGAACGTGCATGGCATTACCAGCTGGTGCATCACGACATCTGGAACTATGACACACCCACGGCGCCTATCCTGATGGACGTGACACAGAACGATCGGGTCGTGCCGATCGTCGCTCAGGTCACCAAGCAGTCATTTGTTTATACATTCAATCGCGAAACGGGGGAACCGATCTGGCCCATCGAGGAACGACCGGTTCCCGCCTCGAAGATTCCTGGCGAGAAGTTGTCGGCGACCCAGCCGTTCCCGACCAAGCCGGCACCCTACGATATCCAAGGGCTGACGGAAGACGACCTGATCGACTTCACGCCCGAGCTGCGAGCGAGAACGGTTGAAATGTTGGCCGATTACGAGATTGGCCCATTGTTCCAGCCGCCGCTCCATCGTGGCAACGACCAAGAACTCAAAGGCTCCCTATGGTGCCCGGGCGACATCGGCGGTGTAAACATCGACGGACCGGCCGTTGCCGATCCCGCCACCGGCATCCTGTACGTGACGTCACGCAAGCACTGCACGACGCGCATCATCACGCCGGGCTCGGAGCGCGACGCGATTCTCGAAGAGCCAACCGGAACAACCATCGCTGACTACGCCGTACTGAGTGGCTTCGGCGTTCGCGGACCGGACGGTCTCAACATCTTCAAGCCGCCCTACAGCCGTATTACGGCGATCGACATGAACACGGGCGAGCACCTCTGGTGGATCCCGGTCGGCGAGACGCCGGACGCCGTCCTGAATCACCCCGATCTGCAGGGCATGGACATCCTGAATACGGGTTACGGCCTCCGTGTCGCCCAGATGGTGGCTACGCCCAATCTGCTGATCTATGCCGGTAACATCAGTGACGGCACTCCAACGATTTTCGCGGTAGACAAGGCCACCGGCGAAACCCTAGCTCAGGTCGAAGCGCCGGCGGACAGCAACTACGGCATGATGACTTATATCCACGAAGGCCGGCAGTACATCATGCTGCAGACCGGACCGAAGCTGACTGCGATGACGCTGGCAGACTTCTAGCCGCCGATTCAGCTGAAATTCACCGAGTGGTTGCGACTATCTCACCATGATTAGCAGGAAAATTACGCGCCTGTTTTTTCCGCTGCTGCTGGCCACCTGGGACGGCAGCAGTGCGGCCGATCCCCGGACCACCAACGACGGTGTCTATACCGAGGATCAGGCCGACGTGGGCGAAATCCTTTATGCGCAACATTGCCTACTGTGCCATGACAAGAAGTACTTCCGGCCGGTATTGAAGCGTTGGGAAGGCCAGCCGATCGGCATTCTGTATACAGTCATGATGACATCGATGCCCGAGAGCAACCCGGGCTTCCTGACCGAGAAGGAATACGTTGATATTCTTGCCTACATCCTTTCGCTCAGCCGCTATGCCCACGGCGACACTGAGCTGGACTACAAGAACGGCGCGCTCAATGAACTGACTGTCGAGGCGCGCCAACGAAGATAGGCCTTAAGATCCGACTCATATAAGAAATCTGTTATTCTGCCCTGCGGAGCTCTCGTTGAAGAGCGGCCGCAAAATGTTGAGAGGGAATAAGCCATGCCGAGCCATACAGGACTTGACCGCAGAAGCTTTCTGAAAGGCGCTGGAATGACGGCGTTTGTGGGCGCTGCAGGTACATCGACAGCGGTCATCGCAGACGCTGATGAAGGCGGCGGCCTGTTCAAGAACGGCAATTACGACTTTGAAACGATCTATGAGCGGGGTGGCTGGAACTGTGCCCGCTGGGATGGGCCAGCAAGGCGCTATCCGAACGGCGAATTAAAATACGGCATGGGCGTCGCGACGATGGATTTCGAATGCCCACCCTGCATCACCGAAGCGCTGGCTGAGCGATGCAAGCACCACACCTGGGGCTACATGAGCAGCACGACTTCGCTCAGGGAAGCCATCGCCGAATTTAATGCCGAACGTAACAATCTCGAACTGGATCCCTCGACCATTCAACTGTCGTCCGCCGTCCTTCCAAGCATGATCGCTGCCATTCGGACGTTCTCGCGACCAGCCAGCAAGATCGTGCAACTTTCGCCGGCATATTCAGGCTTCTATGGCATCGCCCGGCACACGTACACGGAAATGGTCGACAGTGAAATGCAGCAGGTCGGTGGTCGCTACGAGATTGACTGGGATGACCTGGAGGTCAAGCTGGCCGACCCGGAAGCGCAGACGATGATTGTCTGCAACCCGCAGAACCCGACCGGCAATGTCTGGACAGAAGAGGAACTTCTCAAGATCGGCCAGTTGTGCCTCGAAAACGACGTCGTCGTGCTCTCCGATGAAATTCACTCCGATTTCGTTCGACCGGGTCACGAATACGTACCGTTCGCGCGCCTGCCGGATAAGGACATCGTCAACAACAGCCTGTCATTCAATTCCGCCAGCAAGACCTTCAATATGGCGGGAATGAAGAACGCCTACTGGCATTCGTCGGATCCGAGCTTGCTGTCCCGGGTACAGCATTTCCACTATGGGGCCATCAACACCCTGGGTTATGTCGCCCATGAAGCAGCCTACCGGGAAGGTGGCGAGTGGCTGGATCAATTGCTCGCTTATCTCGACGACAACCACAAGTTCACCGAGGACTACGTGGCCAAGAATATGCCGTCGGTCGGCTATACCCGTCCGGAAGGCACGTACCTCACTTGGCTCGACTTCAGCGAAACGATGGACAAGATCGGCGCAGCTGAGATGGCCGAGAAGAAGGAAATGCGAAGCGCGGAAGTGTATTTCCAGGACTGGCTGGTGATGAATTCGGGCGTCTATCTGAATCCAGGTACAGTCTATGGCCTGGGTGGCTCGGGCCGGATGCGTTTCAACGTCGGCTCGTCACGCAAAGTCGTCAAGGCCGCACTCGACCTCGTGGCGGAAGCCATCGACAGAGCATAAATCGCATAAAGCTGAATAACAGAAAAGCACCCGTTCAGGGTGCTTTTCTGGTATTGGTTGAACCAAAGACTGCCCATCGGCTGGCTTCCAGGTGAAACTCTCCGAACTCACTGAGTAATTAACGCTTCTCCCAAACGTCCTGCAACCGCCTCATGAGCCAGTACCTGCCGTTCCATATACAAGTCGTGGAACACTTCTGGCCTTCTTGCAAATGACCTTCCGATTCCTCCAGCGTCCGTCAGCCGCCCTTTGTCGCGCGATCCGCCACAAAGGCCTCCGCGACGGCCGCATGCGCGGGCTCAATTACAGGTACCGACAATGCTTGCTCAGCCGGTTTCTGAAGCGCCGCCATCCCGGCGCATCCAAGCACGACGGCCTCAGCACCAAACTCATCAATGAGTCTTCGCCCGTTTTCGATGACCTTGTCGAGCGTCTTGGGATCACCGGCCGATTGCTCAACCGAAATATTGAGCGGCAACTCCGCCGCCAACAAATCATTTAGGCCCAGCGCTTCGATGCAGGGTAGATGACGAGCAATCGACTCATCGGATAATGCCAGTACACCGAAGCGGCACCCGCCACTCGCCGCTGCCCGCAATGCACTGTCCTGCATGCCGAATATCGGGGTGCTGAACTGCACCCGGCACTGCGCGAGACCGGGGTCCGAATAACACGCAATGACGATCGCGTCGCGGTGTTGCTCCGAAGCGACCTGTTCAATCACCAGGGATGCTGCAAGTTCAACATCGGCATCAGATTCGATGCCGAAAGGGGCGCCGGCTGTCGTATGACACTCAATCGACATAATGGGCCTGAACTCGCGAAGTGACTCGCGCAGGTTTTCCGTGACCTGTTCGTTCGAATTTGGATTGATGACGAGGAAGTCGGGCATCAAAGGTTGAAGTCGACTCCGAAATTCTTTGCCGGGTCCAACTCAGGCGCCAGTCGCCCGGGCATGCCGGTGCAATCGATTGTCCGGCGCCGCACAAACTCGCCAGCACCCCGATCAACCATCAGTTCGTTGCTTTCAACCACAACATTGCCGCGCTGAATGACCGTCACCGGCCAGCCCGTGATATGCATGCCTTCGTAAGGCGTGTATTCCATATTGTCGTGTATATCCCCAGCTGTAACCGTTCGAATTTCTTCTGGGTCCCAAATTGCGATGTCCGCATCCTTGCCTTCCGTGATTGATCCCTTGCAGTGCTCGAGTCCATAGATCTTCGACACGTTAGTCGCCGCCAGGGCGACAAAGTGGTTAAGCGTGATGCGACCCTTCATGAAACCTTCTGAAAACAGGAGCGGTAAACGCATCTCGATACCCGGCAGACCGTTGGCGATCTTTGGAAACTCGGCGTCGGGACCGGCGTGTAACTTACCGGTCTCGTCGAACTTATAAGGTGCATGATCGGATGAATACACCTGGAACGTACCATTCTGCAGGCAACGCCAGATTTCTTCCTGCGAAGCGCGATCTCGTAATGGCGGGCTGCAGCACAATTTCGCACCATGCATACCTGGCAAATCCATCTGTTCAGCATTGAGGAACATGTATTGCGGACAGGTCTCACCAAACACCTTGCGACCATCATAACGTGCCTGCGCAATGATACGGGCACCGGCCTCGGTCGAAACGTGCACGATCAAAATTGGCGCATCGATAAAACCCGCCAGCGCAATCGCACGATTGATGGCTTCCGATTCCGCCGTCCGTGGATGACTGAGCGCGTGGTACTTGGGTGCGCCATGCCCCGAATCGACGAGCTTGTCGCTCATCCACTTGATCATGGCATTGTTCTCGGCATGGATCATCGTCAGCGCGCCATGTTTCTTCGCGACCGCGAGGATATCGAGCATTTGTGTGTCGTCAACGATCAGGCGGTCATAGGTCATGTAGACTTTGAACGACGTAATGCCCTGCTCGATTGCCAAGGGTAATTCCCGGTGCAAAACGTCGTCAGTGGGATCCGAGAGAATCAGGTGGAACGAGTAATCAATCACCGATTTGGGTCCGGCGCGCCCATGATAAAGCTCGAGCACGGACTTGAGGGTCTGCCCACGGTGCTGTGCCGCGAAAGGCACAATACAGGTGTTGCCGCCGAATGCCGCCGACACGCTCCCCGAGTAGTAGTCATCCGACGTCATCAGGCCGCTCGAAGACTCCTGCTCGATGTGGCAATGCGCTTCGATGCCACCAGGCAAAACATACTTGCCACTTGCATCGATGACGCGACCGGCATCGCCGAGATCCTTGCCGATCGCGACAATTCGCCCGTCACAAACCGCGATGTCCGCCTCGAACGTCTCTGACAAGTTCGCGACCATTCCGCCGGTGATTTTCAGGTCGTACTTCGACATCTTTCTATACGCCGCGTATCGCGCCCCCATCGCAACGGACCAGGCCGCCCGTCATATAACTTGCTGGTTCGCTACACAGGAATGCGCCGACGCTACCGAACTCCTCCACAGTTCCATAGCGGCCAGCCGGAATCGTAGCCTGTCCCGCGGTGGCAACCTCTTCGACGGTTTTGCCGGTCCGTTTGGCGTCTGCCTTGTCGAGCTGTGCCAGACGGGCTGTCAGGATACGTCCAGGCAGCAGCATGTTGACCGTGATTCCCTGCGATGCCGTTTCGTTCGATAGGGACTTGCTCCAGCCAACAAGCGAGGAGCGAATCGTGTTGGACATCGCCAGGTTGGGAATGGGTTGCACGACGCCAGAAGATGCGATGGTCAGGATTCTTCCCCAGCCAGCCGCTTTCATGTCTTCGATACAGAGATTCGTTATTTCTATGACACGAATCAGCATCGTGTCGATCTGTGTCTTCCACGAATCGGTATCCGGCCTATCCACGGTGCCAGGCGGTGGACCGCCAGTATTGTTCACGAGAATATCGACACCACCGAGTTTTTCTTTCATGGCACCATAAATTGCGACAGTCGAACCCGGGTCGGAAAGATCCGCAACGACGTACCCGGCTGACCCCGAGCAATTATCATTCAGGGCCTTCGCGACGCCCTGCAGTTTTTCTTCCACCCGACCACAAATCATTACCCTGGCGCCCTCCTCACAGAGCCTAGTTGCAATACCAAGGCCCAGGCCCTGACTGCTGGCCAATACCAGTGCGCGTTTTCCTTCGATTCCCAAATCCATCGTTACAAAGCCTCTATGTTTTGTTCGATCCGGCTAATCAGCCGATCAAGTTCCTTATAGTCCGTTGCATTCATCGTCGGTCCCGGTACCCGCACTCTTGGCGATGCCATCACACCGCGACGATGTAGCATCTCCTTGCGTAATGCCAACCCGAAGCCTGGTTGCTGCTCGTGCCGAATGTACGGCAGGTAAGCATCAAATACATCCTCCGCCTTGTCATATTCGCCAGCGCGATGAAGTGCCACGACGGCGACCAGCATTTCCGGATACGCGAAACCGGTCATAGCGCCATCAGCGCCACGCATCAGCTCCTGTGGCAGGTAAAGCCCTCCATTGCCACAAAGGATGGACACACGCCGCAACCCCTCATCTGACGCCTTACGCACAGCAGAAACCTTGTTCAGCCCAGGACACTCTTCGTGCTTCAGCATCACCAATTGATCAAAATCGGCAACCATCTTGTTAAACAACGCGACGGAAATCTCGGTATGGGTTGCGAGCGGGTAGTCCTGGTAACAGACCGGGATATCGTCACCCAGCGCTTCGAAGACCAGGGTAAAATAGTTATAGACTTTTTGCTCTGTTCCCAATCCTACGAGCGGCGCCACCATGACACCCGCCGCACCGCTGTCCATGCTGAACTTCGACAAGCGAATGAGGTTGCTCATGCCGGGGTCTGACACGCCGACAACGATCGGCACAGCGCCACTAACCCGTTTGAGCATTCGTAGCAGGAATTGCTCCGACTCCTCGGGCGCCATCTTTTGGGCTTCGCCCATCATGCCGAGCACGGTGATTCCCGACACGCCCTTCTCGAGATAGAAATCCGCGAGCTTGTCGGTGCTTTCGAGATCTAATGCGCCGGTTTCCGTGAATGGCGTGGCAGAGATGATGTAGACACCATTCGCGCTTTCATCGAGTTTGTAAAACGACATAGGTATTCAGTCCTTCGTGTCGGATGTCGCCATGCGTATGTATTGACGGATCTTGTCCGTGATAGCCGTCGCAAAGTGATGCTCGCCGGACACGTAATCTTTACATGAACGCTATAAAGACGCCGACCAGTGAAGTCATCGTGGCCTGGAATAAAATCATGCGCTCCGAATCTGCGTCACCTGGTCGGCTCAGCATACCCTCAAAGGTGTTGCGCAGAATGTAACCGAATCGGGTGACCTGAAAAAATCGGGGCGTACGGTCAGGAAAAAAGATACGAAGGCGATGAAGACCATCGTCCACGGGCCCCATATAAAGTCGCTGATGATCATGACCACAGTCAGAAAAAGGTCATACATTCGGGGTCCCCAGCGCCAGTGTCGTCGAATTCTTGTTATTTGTCCGTCGTCAGACGGGCGGTCCGTTTGCGAGTATCAATTGATTTCACAGGTAACCCGAAACCGGTTAACTGACTGTATCAAATCGCCTTTTAATCTCCAATGACATCGCCTATTGGCGTAAAATTACGAGTCAAATTTGAGAAAGAAACCGCTATGGCGAAGGCCACCCCATTCCCTGGGAAGGCGGACAGATAATCAGGGGGGAGCAAGAATGAAAAACGCATTATCTGCGTTCCATTTTGTACGCTTCGGCATCATCGCCATAGCACTGTCAGTCACTGCATGTTCGCAGGAATCGTCAGGTGGTGCCGAATCCGCCGCGTCAGCGACGACATCGGTTATCAGGAACGCGCCGGACACCGAAGGCGGTACCTGGGGGTATCTCGGTGGCGACGCGGCGCATACCCGTTACTCTCCGGCCGATGAGATCAATCTCGAGAACTTTGAGGACCTCGAGGAAGCGTGGGTCTGGGACGGCGCCAGCTTCAATGCTGCTAGCGGACGTTCGACACCGAGCTACATCAACGGCAAGTTATACACCGTTGCTGGTCCACGGCGTTACGTCGTGGCGCTCGATCCGGCGAACGGTGAACTGTTATGGTCTTATGGTGAGCCGGCAACACCGCGTTACGAATACTCGATGCGTGCCGACTACGGCAAAGGTGTTGCCTTCGCCGAAATCGATGGCCGTGGTGTCATCTACATTTCCTCCCCTGCATTCTTCCTGACCGCGCTCGACGCTGAAACTGGCCAGCCGCTCGAAAACTGGGGGCGTCCGGTCGGTGTAGAAGGATTCCCGGAAACCGGTGTCACCGACATGCTGACGGACCTGCTCTCCGACCTGCCCTACGGTCATGATCCATATGAAGGCATGGACCTGGTTGATGGCTACATCACAACATCGTCACCGCCGATCGTGGTGAACGGCGTTGTTATCGTCGGTAACTCTCACGAACAGGGATATTACCAGTCACGAATCGAAAACGTTCCCGGCGACATCCTTGCCTATGACGCGAAAACGGGCCAATTCCTATGGAAGTTTCATGTTATTCCACGGCCGGGTGAATTCGGTCATGAGACCTGGGAAAGCGACGCCTGGAAATACACCGGCGACATCTCTTCCTGGGCGCCGATGTCCGCGGACCAGGAGCGCAGCATCGTTTACATCCCGACCAATGGTGCCACGATTGACTACTACGGCGGTTTTCACCCGGGTGATAACCTGTACGGCACCAGCCTGATCGCGCTCCACGCAGAAACTGGCGAACGAGCGTGGCATGCACAGCTCGTCAAACACGACATCTGGAACTACGACACGCCGACGGCGCCTGTTCTGATGGATATCAACATCGATGGCGAGGCAGTACCGATCGTCGTCCAGACAACGAAGCA
>JAQWSV010000324.1 GCA_029243005.1 Woeseiaceae bacterium | reverse complement strand
GCCATCGCGCTGACCTGTACGGAGCGATGGTGGCGATGGAAAATCCCGATCCCAGATGGCGTGTCTTACCGCCTGAAAGTGCCAGATTCTCTTGCCGGTGTTTGCATCGAGAGCGAGAAGGGAGTTGGCAAAGAGATTATCTCCATGCCTGGCGGCGCCATGGAAGTCTGGTACGGCGGAGCCCGTTGGCGCAAAGACGATACCCCTCTCCTGGTCCAAGGCAAATCCAGCCCAGTTGTTCGCACCACCCTGAACTTGTCGGGCCCCTTCCGGCCAGGTATCTGCGCCGAACTCATCCGCGCTGGGAATTGTGTGAAAGGACCATTCGAGCTCTCCGGTTCGAACGTCAAAAGCTCGAATGTCGCCAGGAGCGGCGGGCGGTGCCTCTCCGGTTGAGAACCCGACGATAATCTTGTCGCGATAGACAATGCCCGGCGACCTCATCGACACGTAGTATTGGTCCACGTCGCCTGGAAGCCCAGTTCGCAGATCCAGAACACCGTTGTCCCCAAAATCAGGGACCAGCGTACCGTCTGCCGGGTCGATGGCAAACAGTTTATCGATGATGCCTGCGAACAGTACCTGCTCTCCACCGTCGCGCCAGAATGCAAGTCCACGGGACGCACTTCGACTCCCATCGTTAGGGCTAAGTCCGGCAAATGACCATTTCAATTCGCCAGTTCCGCCATCGAGAGCAATCACATCGAGCGTTGGCGTGATCGCATACACGACGCCATCGATCACTATCGGTTGCGTTTGCGACGCTCCGGGATCGTTCATGCCGAACTGCCAGGCCGGGACGAGTCGAGAAACATTTTCGGGGGTCAATTGCGTAAGCGTGGAAAAGCGATCGCCACTGTTGTGCCCGCCATAGGCAGGCCAGTCCGATGCAAGAAAACCTGGCTCGCTGGTTCCCGAGCAACCGAACAAGGCTGCCACTAGACTGATAATGACCAAGACGCGTGACTTCATTTCGGAACCTGCCGTTCAGCTCACTCGAGCTGTTATCAAAAAAGAAATAGATCGCTGCTGCGATGCTGGCGTCAACCGGCGGATCTCTCCCTGATAGGCCCAGTACCAGCGCATCAGCGCCGTTGGGCAGTTGATTGGCACCGCACCCAGACGTTGGAAAATACAGTGTGTAATCCGTCTAATCTACTGTTTCTCGCGGATATCGTTGGATCATGCGGTATACCTCACAGCCGACTTTGCTGGAGTTGAAAAAGATATTTACCTGTCACTAGTGACATCGGGAGATGTGCTGACAAGCGGTTTACGGCTCGACAGTGCAGTCCAGCGACAGGAATGCCGCCTAACTGTGAACGCGGGCCCATAATTTTGACATGACGTGCTACGCGCAAACACCGCTGGTCCAGAAAATGAAAAGGCCCGCAACAGCGGGCCTTTTCGTCTTGCAGGTCCAGAATCGACCTTAAGGTTTTACACGCTCGACAATCGTCATCACGATGACCGTGCAGGCCGCGGCATTCACGAGCGAGCTCAGGCTGCCTAGGATGGCCGTCAGGTGATCGCCAAGGACGGGAATAGAGCCCAAAGCGCCGTGGGCCATCGAGAGTGTCAGGCAGAGCACCATGAAGGGCACCCGCCGATCTTCTTCGACGAAATAGCCGCCTACGAGTCCAACTATCGCAATGAGCAGAGCTGACTGCGGAATAACGCCAAAGGCCGCCACAACGGCAAGCACTACCCCAACTATCCGAATGATTTTCGCTAAATCCATCGTTCTCCCCTTTCTTGGCTTTTGTTGTTTGATGATTTCGACGGAGCGGGAAATTCCGAACTGTCGAATGCGTATATTCTAGCACTAAATGGTCCATTCGGTATAAAAACAATATAAACAATCGGTTAAGCCCTTTTCCTCGAAAGGCTATTAATAGATAAGCGGGCTCGTCCTTCTGTAAATGGACCGGTAGGTGCGGTGACGAGGCGGTTTAATCAATAGCGAACGAGGGCACTGCCCCAAGTAAAACCGGCCCCAAACGCCTCGAAGAGAAGCAGGTCACCGGACTTGATTCGTCCGTCCCTTACCGCCACATCGAGGGCTAGGGGAATGGAGGCGCTGGATGTATTGGCATGCTCGTCCACCGTCACGATAACCTGCTCCATTGGCAAGCCCAGTTTCTTCGCGGCCGCTGCAATAATCCGCAGATTGGCCTGGTGCGGTACCAGCCAGGAGATGTCCTCCTGGCTTACATTGTTTCCCTCGAGGGTTTCTCGTGCGATAGAACCCAGCGTGCCGACGGCCCTCCGGAAGACCTCGCTCCCCTTCATCTTGATGAACGCGCCTTCCTGCTGGAACGTCTCATAGCCGCTGGAGATACCCGCAGGTACATGCAGCAGTTCCTCAAACTCGCCATCAGAATGAATGTGTGTGGAGATCACGCCGGCATTGTTTGAGGCGCTCAAGACCACTGCCCCCGAGCCGTCGCCAAATAGAACGCAGGTACCGCGATCTGTCCAGTCCAGGATGCGGGAATAGGTTTCCGAGCCAATTATCAGTACGTTCTTCGCCCCACCCGTTTTAATGAATCGATTGGCGATGTCCAACGCGTAGATAAAGCCGGAACAGGCGGCATGAACATCGAAAGCTGGGATATTTTTTACCTCGAGCAGCCGTTGCACGATACACGCAGTGCTCGGAAAGACCTTGTCCGGCGTGGTCGTCGCGACGATGATCAGGTCGATATCATCGGCCACCAAACTCGCCGAATCGAGCGCACGCCTGGCCGCAACCAGTGCCATATCCGATGTCGTTTCCCCGTCCGCCGCGATATGGCGGCGCTTGATGCCGGACCGCTCTTGGATCCACTCGTCGGACGTATCGACGATGTCCTCGAGGTCCTTATTGGTGACAATTCGCTCAGGCAGGTAGCCGCCGGTACCGGCAATTCGTGCAAAAGTCATGGTCTGGGAGGTCCTTTAAGATCGGAATGGCTTGGCGATTTCAGCGTCGCATGAATTCGGCAATTTCCCGTAATGTCGGGTAGTCAAACAAGTCGCTGATATCCAGTTTGCCGGGATACTTTTCGTCTATAGCGAGGACGATTTCCGTCAGTGTAAGAGAACTGACGCCGACTTCAAACAGGTTGTCATCCGGTCCGATCCTCCGGTCCCTGGAGAATTCGCGGCAGATTAGCTCGAGCTCCCGAATCAGCGGATCGTTATCAAGGGCGCCGACTTCGGCGGAATCACCGCAGAGTTGCTCCACCAGTCCGCTGAATTCGCCGTCGCGATAAGCGTCCGCAAGATGCGACCGTTGCACTTTGCCACTTGTCGTCTTCGGGACCCGGCTAATCGGCAGTACGTGGTCAATCTCGAGGCCGGTATGTTCCCCGACAACCGTGCGCACATCTTCCACGATGCTGGGAAACGCGTCGATATCCTTGCGATACAGGATGAAAGCCACCAGTTCTTCAGTTTGACTGGCTGTCGAGCCGACGCCGACCACAACAACCTTACCGAGATCGATGCCGTCAAGCTGCGCAATGATTTCCTCAATGTCATGGGGATAGTAGTTCTGACCATTGACGATAATGATGTCTTTAGAGCGCCCCGTGATTACGAGTTCACCATCGACAATGACACCACAGTCGCCACTGCGAAGCCACCCGTCCACCGTAAATAGCGTTTTGCCTGCCTCGTCGTCATTGTAAATTCCTGTCGTCACGCTTTCGCCACGAATCTGAATGTGGCCAACATGGCCATCGGGTAATGCCTGGTCTTGAGAGTCAGCAATGCGGATTTCGACATAGCGAATGGGCTTGCCAACTTTCAGAAAGCTAATAGCATTCGCGTCACCTTCGGCGGAGGCAGTGAAGGGCTGACCGATTTTGAGGCTGTGGCGGTCTACAAGGATGCGCGAATACTGGCTGCCGTGTTTTGGAAATGTCACACCAACAGTCGCTTCAGCCAGTCCGTAAACGGGAAACATGGCGGAGCGAGCCAGCCCAAACGGTTCCAAGGCATCCAGGAATTCTTCGCAAAGCTCCCAGGAGATAGGCTCGGCCCCGTTGAGAATCAGTTTGACCGATGATAGATCCAGTTGTTCTATGCTTTTTCGCGCAAACACCTTCAGAAAATGTTTATACCCGAAATTGGGCGAGCACAGCTGTGTCGATTCGAGTTCACTTGCTTTTTGTAGCCAGAGCAGCGGACGCCGCACAAATACACCGGTATCCATTATGGCGTGGTTCATGCCGGCAGCGAACATGCAGAGATGGTAGCCAATGAGTCCCATATCATGGGTGAGCGGCATCCAGCTCAGACTGCGGTCGTCTTCATTCCAGCGATTCCCTTCGACGATTGCCTCAATATTGGCAGTTAGGTTGCTATGGGTCAGGCAGACGCCCTTTGGATCGC
>JAQWSV010000314.1 GCA_029243005.1 Woeseiaceae bacterium | reverse complement strand
CAGCTCCCGGCCGACGTCGGTAAGCGTTTGCGATGAAGTGGAAGCATCGGGCAGAACCGAGATGAAGGTAAGTACGATCAGGAAATAAAGGAAGCCAGTGCCGATCACCGTCCGTACAAGAGCTCTGGGCAAAGTCTTTTTCGGATTCTTAGTTTCGCCCGAGATGATCGTAGCGGACTCGAAGCCTACGAACGCATAAATCAGCAACAAGGTTGTACCCCCCAGGTCATCGATTGTCGGCATGTTCGGCGGGAACAGCGTGTCTCCGCTGACATGCTGCAGACCGAGGATGATCAACAGGGCAATGGGTATCAGTTTCAGAACGGTGATGACGACCATCGTTCGAACGCCTTCCTTGACGCCAACATAGTTGGACCAGGTCAGGACACCGCAGACCGTCACGATCAATACCATTCGACCGATGCCGGTGCCGAACCACGGCCAGACTACGGCAAGATAGATCGCCATTACATTGGTGTTTGCGGCAAATGCCGCGACGCGACTTACGAACAGGATCCAGCCGGTCGTAAAACCGGTCAGAGGGCCAAAGGCTGTCGTTGTATACAACACCGGACCGCCTGAATCTTTGAAGTAACTGGCCAGTTCGGCCAGCGTCAACACGATGGAAATAACGAGCACACCGATGATCAGAAACAGCCATGGACTCCACAGCCCAGCTCTTGTCGCAACAACACCTGGTAAGGCAAATATGCCGGCCCCAATCATCGAATTGAGTACAAGAATAGCGGCGCCTGCCATGCCGATGCCACGCATGAGTTCCTGCCGGTGTTTTGTCCCCGGTTCTTGTAAGGACATTTTTATCTCCCCAGTGCGACCGACTGCCGCTGGTTGTTATTGATGGGCTATGTCTGCAATTTCGTGACGATTCAGCGTGAAAGGCTCATGTAGGCCCGATTAATGAGCCGGTAAGGATCACCATATCGTTCGTCGAAACCGGCCGTTGGATCGGCTGCCAGTACGTCCTCAAGGGACATGCCGGCATCGATCATGGCATGGATTCGAGAGGCGACCGTTTCGAGCATGTCGATGTAGTCAGCGAGTTCTTCATAGCCCATGACCGGGCCATGGCCCGGAATCACTGTGCTGTCCGCGTCCAGCCGATCCAAGACGTTTTTGCAGAATCGAATCATGCCTTCGATGTCGCCGCCATTGCCGGCATCGATAAACGGGTAGCTTGCATTGAATACATCGCCCATGTGAACGAGGTTGGCTTCGCGGAACAGCACGGCCGTATCGCCTGTGGTGTGAGCAGGACCGTAGTGGAGGAGATCGATCGTTGCGTCATTCAGGTGGAACTGCATGTGATCATCGAAACTGATGACCGGCATGGCTTCAGGCGGGTAGGGTGGCTGCAAATATGCCAGGTTGACCAGGTCGATCGGGTGCTCGCCGGCCATCATGCGGCGAGAGTTGGATTGCGCAACTATCCAGGAGCCGCTGCGTCCGACTGAGGGATTGCCGTCAGCATGGTCAAAGTGCCAATGCGTGTTGATAATGAAGTCGATGCCGTTGCCACCCAGGTCCCTTACTGTAGCTTCGAGTTTCGGAACCATTTGTTCGAACTGGCTGTCGACCATCAGGACACCTTGATTGCCAATCGACACCAGTACGTTTCCACCGACACCAAATAGGACGTGGAGTCCCGGGGCCACTTCCTCCGAAAGTACTTCTGTCTCCTCAAAATTCCAGCCGAAAGCAGAATTAAGTTCATCAAAACTGAGGTATTCGTGGCCTTGGGCGCTGACACTAAATCCAAGGAGAGTCAAAAAATAGAAGAGTCTGCGCATTGGATATTCCTTTTCTTGTTGTTGCTATTGAGCTGATAATACCAGCGCACAGGGCATAAGTGACGGCAATTCGGTCCACCGGGACGAATGACTACGTTGAGATTCGATTGGGCCTGCCATGACGTCGAGAACTAGAAAGGAGAGCAGAATGATGAGGTCTAGGATTTTGGTAGTGGTTTTTATATTGGCTCCGGCCTTGGCAGCAGCCCAATCGCTGTCAGATATCAGGAATTACAAGGCCTATTCTCCGACCTTTTCCAGTGCTGGGCAGCCCAGCAAAGAGCAGCTCGCACTGCTGAAAGAAGAGGGCTTTGAGCGAATCGCCTACATTGCATTCAGCAACAGCCGTGGCGCAATTGTCGATGAAGATGCCATCGTTAAGGAACTGGGAATGGACTATGTTCAGGTACCGGTGACATGGGACGCACCAACGATGGC
>JAQWSV010000302.1 GCA_029243005.1 Woeseiaceae bacterium | reverse complement strand
GTTTTTAGATATATCTGGCCAGCCGAGCTGCGTCACTTTTCTTGCCGTCCATCTGTGGCAGAAAGATCGGCAGACACGTTTTGTCGGAAACTGTCATGAAGCGCTTGGTGTCCCTATTACCACTTACGCCGTTGTTCGCAGCAGCCGCGATTGCCGGCGCCGTCCACGCTCAATCCCTGATCCGCGTATTCCAGAGCGTCGCGGCCAGCAACATCGAAAGTACGGATGAGCTGATCCAGAATAGGATGGCTATGTCGAAGTCGTATGTTCGCACCCCATCCACCATCGAGACACCCTTGCTGATAAGTGCGGCGCTGATGTTCTCTTGCGTGGCTGCAGCCAGGTAGCTGAAGACGCCAACGAAACCCATCGCGGCGCCGGTCGCGCCGCGCGGTGCAATGTCGACCGCAAACAGGCCACCGAGAGAAGCCATCAAACCACTAAGCGTGAAGCCGTAGACGGCGAACGCGAGTGAAAGCATGAAGCCATTCGTCGGTCCAAAGAAAATACCTATGAGCGCCAGCACTTCTAGGACGGCAAAGATTAGGTTGGCCGGCGGCCGACTTGCATCAAATAACTTGTCCGACACATAACCGTAGGCGATCGAGCCGAAAATACCGGCCACAGTGTTGACGGCCAGGAAGAATCCCGCATCGATCAGTGAATAGCCGCGGATTTCCTGCAGGTAGAGTATGCCCCAGCTGTTGATCGCATAACGTGTGATATACATAAGGCCACTGGAAATCGCGACCACCCAGATCGCGCGGATGCCGAAGACGACTTTCTGTGTTTTCCAGGTTTTCTTTTCCCTGGGAACTTCCGCCTTGTCGCTGGCCCATTCGTGAATCGTGGGCAGACCCAGAGTGGGTGGCGCATCCTGCAGGAATGAAAAGACCCAGGCAGCCACGGCGATGCAAATGATGCCGGGGAGGATAAAACCGTATTGCCAGCCATACGCCGAGACGACTGCAGCGATGATGTAGAACGTCAGACCTTCACCGATCGAGTGCGACGCGTTCCACAGGCCGTACCGCCGACCGCGTTCACGAATACTGAACCAGTTCGTGATCGAGATGACAGCCGATGGCGCCGCCATACCCTGGAACCACCCGTTCAGTGCCCACAGTACGATCGACACCCACAGCAGTGTGGACATGCCCATGAATAGGTTCATGACGGCAGCGATAAAGATCGCAGCAGAGAAAAAGACCCGCGGCCGGAAATGATCGGCCAAGAATCCATTGAAGAACTTGCCGAACGCATAGCCATAGAACAGGGCAGCGCCGATCATGCCGAGTTCTTCAATAGTAAAGATTCCTTCGTCGATCAGCGGCTTCTTGACGATCGACAGCCCAAGCCGGCAGGTATAAATGAATCCATAGCCGAGCGTGATCGCCAGCATGACGCGAATCCTATGCTTGCGAAACAGTCCGTCGACATCGCCGGCAGGGATATTGGCACCTGTTGCAGCCATGGTCATTCCTTTGCGGTGTAAGCGGTCAGCTTGCCAGATCGGTGCTCGGCGAGCCAATTAAGAAAATGCAGAAATTACGTTCCGAGCAGGTCAGCCGCAGGCGCGGTGTGCTGCTGTAAGGGGCGGAAGCACTGGAAATTGGTTTGAAACACGGAGAATGAACATGAATACAGGGAAGTTTTGAAATTTCATCAAAGTCACGGTGTTCGTACTGTCGGCCGGCCTGTTTTGCAAAACCGTCTGGCCAGATTAGAACGGGACGCGGGTGGAACGTCTGGATAATCGCGGTGACCGGATTAACCACTGTCTCGACAACCGGGGCGCCCGAGGTAACGGCAGTTTTCGCCAAGAAAAAGTCCCTCGTTGCAGGGCCGTTTTATTCTTCGTCGGCTGATTGGACCTTGAGGATATCGTCCCAGCGTCGTGCCAGCAGGTTGGCCTTGTAGTCGGCAATGCGATAAGCCCAGCCGTCCACTCGAGCCCGGGTAGCTGACCATTCGTCCATCGTTTGCTCATTGCCTTCGCCGGGCAGGCGCAGGTCGATCGATATCCATGCCCCTTTGTCATCCCTGCTCACCGCAACGTCGATCCCAACATTGTCGAAGGTCTCGAAACGAGTCTTTACTGCGTCGGTCATTGCCGAACGTTCGCGGACATCGTCGAGATCGAGATCATTAAGCACGCCACCGATACCGTTGGCCACGGTCGAATAGCTGAGCTCGCGGCCTGCGGGAACATCGGCGACCATGAAATTCACATCGGCCTCTGTATCCTTGCGGATCGAAATCACTTCTCCATCCGGATGTTCGATTGTGACGGAACGAATGTGGTTGGAGCCGATATCGATTATATCCATGTTGAGCCAGTCACCGGGCTCGGTGGGAATCTCTGGGTTTTGGTCAATCAACCAGCTTTGATTGTCACCCGCGATTCGCGCATAACGAAAGTTTTGCTGCACGGCATTGCCGAATATCAGCTGGAAGCTGTTATCGTCGGCCGTCGCAAGCACCGTCGTTCCTTTGCTCGTCTCCGTATCTGTCATGTCCACGCCGAGGCGGTCATGCAAATCAGGGTTCGCTGTCTTGCGCTCGACCACTGCAGCCTCGGTCATTGCCAGCAGTACTTCGGTGACTGTTGCAACATCTGCCTCATAGCCGCCACGATCAGGCACGACCCAGCCACCGCCACGTTTCTCGATGCTGATCGAATCGCCGGCACGCACAACAACGACACGATTGATGTCATTGGCGACGGCGCGCATGTCAGGGAACAGGTGTGAGCCCGCGCCGGGTAGGTCGCCGTCGTCCCCGGATTCGATCAGCAGTAGTGTTGCCACGAGGCCCGCGACAACAAAGCCGAGCAAGCGCAGCGTTGCCTTGTTCATGCCATCCTCCTGTTGCGGCGCCAAACTGCCAGCAATACAAAGACGGTGAGGAGCAGCGGCACCAGCCCGATGTTGATTATCTTGAGCCAGGAGCCCAGTTGCTCAATGTCTTCATCAAGACCGCGTTGTACTGCACGCAGTTCCTGTCGGATTGCTGAGCGCTGATCGATGAAGCGGTCGATTTCGGCCTGCTGTTCGGGCGTCATGATGATGTTGCCGCTGTCCTCCCTTGCCGACTGAAGTTCGACGAGGCGCTGCTCAGTCTCATCGAGTTCGCTTTGCAGTCGCTGTTCGGTGGACCGAAAACGTGATTCCGCATCGACGCGCAGTTCCTCGACGCGGGTAAACGGTCGCGTGTAACTGGCGCGGCTTCGAACCCCGATCAAGTCCGAGCTGCCAGCCAGGTTTTCCAGCGCGTTGATTACGAAAGCGCCATTGCTCGCAAACGCATTGGCGAGTTGCTGGCCGAAGAAATTCTGCACCTGCACCCATAAGTGATCGGCGAGCATGTCGACATCGGCAACGACGATGAGATTGGCCGGTTCCGCCGTTGCCACGAGATGGTCGGCGTTGCCGGCTTCCAACGGTTCGTCACCATCCGCCGAACTCACGCCGGTGGGTGGCGGACCATTCGGGAAGGCGCTCGGCAGGTTCCCGCTGATCCGGGCGGCGAGCACATACGCATCACCCGACGGTGAAAATCCGTCCTGCAGGCTGGACGGGTTGGGCAGGAAGCTGAACCGGGTCGCAGGCATCCCCTGTGCGTCTGCACTGGCGCGCAACAACGGATCGAGCGTCGCGGGACTGTCCTCCGTGACCCGTATCGAACCCGCGGTCGCCAGGTGCACGACGTTCAGGTCTGCCGTGATGATGTCATTACCACTCATCCGCTCCCCGGTTACGCCGATATAGCCATAGTGACGAACAGGTCGACGGTCCATACCTGTAATCTGTAGCGCTTGTCCGGCATCTGCGACGACTTCATCCCCGGCGAACTCGATACCCCAGGCGTCAAACAGGGCCGGCAGATCCGAGCCCTGGCCCATCGGAGGCATTCCTTGCGGCATGCCTTCGGTGGGTGCCGGATCCACGTCGGCGACAGGATCAACGAAGATCATCGCTTTGCCACCGTGCATCACAAACTGGTCGATTGCATAGAGCGTTTCATTCGACAGGTTTTTCGGCTGCACAATCCACAGCAGGCTGATGTCGTCCGCGATGTCCACGAATGTCGTACCGAGATTGCGAATCTCGAAGAGTTGCTGCGCCTGCTGGTAGACCATCCACGGTGGCACCATTCGCTGCATCTGCGGGTCGAAGCTGCCCGTCATTTCCACGCCGGAGACGATCCCGATTACCGTACGATCGGGTGACGACAACGTGCTGACGAGTTTGGCGATGTCGTACTCGAGAAAGGCTTCCTTATCCGGCTGAAAGAAAGGAATGGTCTCTTCGTTATCAATGCTGTCGGTGCCCGCCAGTCCCATGTAGATCGGGTCTGGACTGACACCCAGTTGCACGCCCTGCAGGCCGAATTGTGTGGCCCGGTCCTCGTCTTCCGAAAAGGGCAGCGGATCGATCACGCTCAGGCGAATGTTGCCGTCGGCTTCGCTTTCGAATTCTTCCAGTATCTCGCGTACCCGGTCTGCATAACTGCGCAGGCTCGGCATGGATTCAGAGGCCTGGTCGGAGAAATAGAAGTAGAGATTGATCGGTTCGTCGAGTCCCTCCAGCAAATTTAGCGTGCCGTCCGACAGGGTGTACAGGTTGTTCTCGGTCAGGTCGATTCGCCAGCCTTTAAACAGCTGATTCGTAATCGATACGGCGACGATAAAGGCGATCCCCAGCAGGGCCAAGCTCGTGGCGCTCAGGCGTTGTTGTGTCTTCGTGCTCATGGTCGACCCCTAATCCGCCTGTTTCCATTGCAGGATGATCGTATTGGCGTACAGGAATGTGCCAATCACCAACCCGAAGTAAACGAGATCGCGGAAATCGATGACACCGCGAGAAATATTGGAGAAGTGCGACAGGAAGCTCAGCGACGCTACGGCATCCACAATGACTTGCGGAAGCCAGCCGCGGAAGACATCCAGCACCATCGGGAATCCTGAAAGCAGGAACCCGAAACAAACGACGATGCTGATGACGAAAGCGATCACCTGGTTGCGGGTAATTGCCGATACACAGGAGCCGATGGCCAGGAAGCCACCGGCCATCAGGAGGCTGCCGATGTAGGCCGCGAAAATGGTGCCGTTGTCGGGGTTGCCGAGGTAGTTCACGGTGATCCAGATCGGGAAAGTCAGTGTCAGCGCGATACCGGTGAAAGCCCAGGCCGCCAGGAATTTGCCGAGCACTGCCTGCCAGGGCGTTACGGGCAGGGTCATCAGTAATTCGACGCTACCGGATTTCCGTTCCTCGGCCCACAGGCGCATCGAAATGGCGGGCACCAGGAACAGGTACAGCCAGGGGTGGAAATTGAAGAACGACCTGAGGTCTGCCTGGCCCTGTTCGTAAAAACCGCCCAGGTAGAAAGTGAAAGTGCCCATCAGGACGAGAAAGATCACGATAAACACGTAGGCCACTGGCGTTGCAAAGTAACTTTGCAGCTCGCGCCTGAGGATGGCTGAGATGATATTCATGAGTTTTCACCTCGCGTAATCTGACGGAACACTTCGTCGAGTCGCCCGGCCTCGAGTTGCAGGCTCTCAATCGTCCAGTCGTTTGATTGCACCAGGTTTGCGACGTCCTGCCAGGTCCGCATATCTGCGCTACCGGATCTGGCGACGACGATGATGCTGCCGTGATCTCGATCGGATTCAGTGGTATCGACAGAGTCCAGCCGTTCGATGGCGGCGATGACTTCGTCGATGCCCGTGCCATCGCCGATCGTCAGCCGAACCGCGTTGTGATAGCGGGATCGACCCGCCAATGTGTGTGGTGTGTCATCGGCAAGAATTTCGCCGTTGGCGATAATGATGGCGCGACTGCAGACCGCCTCGACCTCTTCAAGAATATGCGTCGAGATAACGATCAGTTTGTCCGCCGACATCGACCGTATGA
This sequence comes from Woeseiaceae bacterium, assembly GCA_029243005.1. Classification (GTDB taxonomy): domain Bacteria; phylum Pseudomonadota; class Gammaproteobacteria; order Steroidobacterales; family Woeseiaceae; genus SZUA-117. The sequence continues at coordinate 11,043 of JAQWSV010000302.1, read as the reverse complement.
GTTCGCGGACCTCATGCTTCTGGTTCGGGTCGAGCCCATCCGTTGGCTCATCGAGGATCAGCACGTCAGGGTCATGCAGGATGGCTTGCGCAAGGCCCACCCGGCGCTTGAAGCCTTTCGACAGCGTTTCGATCGACTGCCCGAGCACGGGGCCGAGATGCAGCCGATCCGCGACTTCTTCCAGTCGCTGTGTTCTTTTCTCACCGCGCAATCCGCGTATGTCGGCGATGAACGCGAGGAAGCTGCCGGGCGTCATCTCCGCGTAGCAGGGCGCGCCCTCAGGCAGGTAACCGATTTTCCGGCGGGCGGCGAGGCCGTCAGTTGCAATGTCATGGCCACAAACCTCGGCTCGTCCGGCGCTGGGCGCCACGAATCCGGTGACCATCTTCATTGTCGTTGATTTGCCGGCGCCGTTCGGGCCCAGGAAACCGAGCACTTCGCCTCGCTGGCATGTGAACGATAAGTCATTGACGACCGTATCCCGACCGTATCGCTTTGTCAGACCGTCAGCTTTAATCATGTTTTCGTCTTTGTCTCGCAGAGTAAGTGATGCCCCAGCACGGGTGTATTTTTTATCAAAATCTGTTTTTGGCTTCAACAGTGACAGTGCATTTTGGCGATGCGCTGGGGTTTCATCCCGGCATATAGGGGTGACTCAATAGTGGATGGTAGCTAGTCCGGTGAATCCGCGGTTGGCACAGAGATAGTTCGCCCGATGCCGCGGCCTCGCGGATCGGCTGCGGGTATTAAGTCATCTCCGTCGCGCCAGATAACCTGTATATCGCCGAATTCCCAGCTGTGCGGTTCAACCCGGTAGCCGCGGTCGCCGAGCGCCGAGATGGTCTCGGATGGTAATGGGTTTGCGATGCTCATCGTGATCAGATCGGGAGGTAACAGCTGGTGATGAAAACGGGTCGCGCCGATGGCATCGAATGGTGTCATGCCAAAATCGATGACATTGACGATTGTCTGAAAAACCGACGTGAAGATTGTCGAACCACCCGGCGTTCCAACTGCCATCACGACATTCCCGTCCTCGATCAGCAAGGTTGGCGACATGGATGACAACGGTCGTTTGCCCGGTTGAATCTCGTTGGCGGTGTCGCCAACAACACCATAAATATTGGGTATACCCGGCTTGGCGCTGAAATCATCCATCTCATTGTTCAGCAGGAAGCCGGCGCCGGAGACGACAACACCGCTGCCGAAACCCCAGTTGATTGTGTAGGTATTGGAAACGGCATTTCCCCAAGGGTCGATAATAGAGTAGTGCGTCGTATTCGGTGACTCGAGTCCGGGGCCTACGCCAGCCAGCGCCGAGATATTATCGGGATCGACTTTTTTTGCACGTTGCGCGATGTAGTTGTCGGCGATGAGGGCTTCGATATCCACATCGAAATAGTCCGGATCACCCAGGTATTCGGCCCGATCAGCAAACACGCGCTTCTCCATCTCCGCCACGAGGTGGATGTATTGCGGGGAATTGTGTCCGACGTCTTCGAAATGGTGGGCAAGATGGTCTTTCATCTTGAGTAACTGAATCACCGCGAAACCGCCCGAGCTCGGTGGCGGTGCAGAAATGACCTCGTACTGGCGCCAGTCTGCTCGCAGCGGCTCGCGCCAGACGGCACGATAATCATCGAGATCCTCCTGCGTGATCAGTCCATTGCTGCGCTCCATCTCTGCAACGAGAAGCTCCGCCGTTTCGCCATGGTAGAAATCGTCTGGCCCGGACTCAGCGATGCGACGCAGCGTGTTGGCAAGCTCCGGCTGACGGAATGCTTCGGTTGGGTCGATATGTCCGAAGTACTCGCGGAAGTTGGTCCGGTTCTCGAAACTGGGCAGCAGGCTGCGGACATCCTGGACCAGGACGCCAGCAGGCATGAATCCATCTTCAGCCAGCCTGATTGCTGGCGCGACGAGGTCCCGCCACGGCAGTCTTCCGAAGCGTTGATGCGCTGCCCAGAAACCGGCAACAGTACCAGGCGTGGCGACGGCCTGTGCGCCGACCAGTGAGCCGTCCTCGATGACGTCGCCGTTCTCATCTAGGTACATGTCCCGGTCACCGGCGAGCGGGGCACGTTCACGGTAATCGAGAAAAGCTGGCTCACCCTTGTACCAGACCGTCATGAATCCGCCACCGCCAATATTGCCCGCGTCGATATAGGTCACGGCAAGCGCGAAGCCGGTCGCAATCGCGGCATCCACTGCATTGCCACCGTCGCGGAGAATTTGTTCTGCAATATCGGCAGCCAACGGATCCGGGATAGCCATAGACGCTGTTCTGACCTGGGTTGCAGAAACGGGTGCAGCGGCCGGGGCATTGTCCTGTTCGGCGGAACACGCAGCAACGACGAGTAACAGCGCGGTAACAAGAATGCTTCGGCAATGATTCATCAGGGATCCGGTATCAGTTGAGGTCGTTGTCATCTCGCGACACGGCTATTTGATTTTCCTGCAGCAGTTAATTCAGATAGGCACAAAAAGACGTTCGATATGCTAGCGGATTCGGCCAACATCGTCGACGCAGAAGCCGACCAGAGAATCGAATTACCTTATTCTTGCAAAGGGGCGCTTGCACAGCCTGCCGCACGCATGTTCGGGAAGGCGAAGTCTCGATGGCCACAAACTACCGGCTCGAACCCTGGGAAGTCGAGAAGGGATTTGTGCTTACCTGTCAGTCCGTTCCGGTCAGCGAAAAGCTGCTTATTGATTACGTCACGACCTGATCGGCGAACTTGCTTATCGGTGTTTTATTGTTGCAGCGCAGCAGAAAAATCGCTGGCGATTGTCGAGCAGGCCGTCGGACAGTCCGGTAAACTATGCTCTGATTGAACGCTGCTTCGACTCTGCATCCTGCATTACCAAACAGCTCTATTAAACGCGCCAGAGAGTGTATGACTCAGTCCGAAGAAACCGGTAGCCTGGACGGCTGCCCGTCCGGCCGCAAGACCTCGTATAGCTATGAGGAATTATTGCAATGTGGACGCGGGGAACTCTTCGACCCGAACAGCGCCAAGTTGCCCTTGCCGGATATGCTGATGACCGATCGAATTACACGTATTGTCAACAATGGTGGCAAGTTCGGTAAAGGCGAAATCATTGCAGAGCTCGACATCAATCCGGACCTGTGGTTCTTCAAGTGCCATTTCGACGGTGACCCAGTAATGCCGGGCTGCCTCGGGCTAGATGCGCTATGGCAGCTCGTTGGCTTCTTCCTGGTATGGTCAGGGTCGCTGGGGTGCGGTCGCGCGCTGGGCGCGGGTAAGATAAAATTTACAGGTCAGGTCCTGCCGACCTCGGAACTAGTCACGTTTCACCTACACATTAAGCGCTTGATTACGCGTAAACTTAATCTCGCAATCGCGGACGGAACAGTTTTCGTTGACGGCCGCCAGATCTACGAAGCTGAAGATCTGCGCGTCGGTTTATTTACATCCACTGATGACTTTTAGGAGCCAATGTGCGTCGTGCAGTCATTACCGGTATCGGGTCCATTTCCTGCCTGGGCAATAGCCCGGACGAAATCACCAAATCTCTGAAGGCCGGACGATCTGGCATTCGTTACAACGAGTCCTATGAAGAAATGGGGCTGCGGAGCCAGGTAAGCGGTTCCGTCGATATCGATACTAAGGAACACATCGATCGGAAGGTCCTGCGTTTCATGGGAGATGCTGCAGCGTACGCTTATATCGCGATGCAGCAGGCGGTCGAAGATTCCGGACTCGAGGAGTCCGATGTTTCGAATCCGCGAACCGGGCTGATCGCGGCTTCCGGTGGAGCATCCAGTGCCAATATCGTATTGAGCGCGGATACGCTGCGTGAAAAAGGCGTTCGCCGTATCGGTCCGTACATGGTCCCCAGAACCATGGGGAGTACCGTCTCCGCCTGTCTTGCCACGCCGTTTAAGATCAAAGGCGTCAATATGTCAATTACGTCTGCTTGTGCCACCAGCGCACATTGTATTGGCGCTGCATGGGAGCAAGTTCAGCTCAACAAGCAGGACATCGTATTCGCCGGTGGCGGTGAGGAAGAACACTGGACACTCGCCAGTCTGTTCGATGCGATGGGTGCCCTATCGACTAGGTATAACGACACGCCGGAACGTGCATCGCGCACTTATGACCAGGATCGTGACGGCTTCGTGATTGCCGCCGGGTCCGGTATGGTCGTGGTCGAGGAGCTGGAGCATGCGAAGGCGCGCGGCGCGAAGATCTACGCGGAGATTGTTGGTTTCGGAGCGACATCGGACGGTCACGACATGGTGGCGCCGAGCGGTGAGGGTGCGGTGCGTTGCATGCAGCTGGCGCGCTCGACCACCGACGGGCCCATCGATTACATCAATACCCACGGTACGAGCACGCCGGTGGGGGATACCAAGGAACTCGAAGCGATTCGGAAAGTATTCGGTGATGACATACCGGCATTCGGTTCTTCGAAGTCGTTGTGCGGACATTCACTGGGGGCAACCGGCGCGCAGGAAGCCATTCACTGCATGCTGATGATGCAGGAGGATTTCATCGCCCCGTCGATAAACGTCGACAATCCGGATCCCGCAGTAGAGGGCATGCCGTTGGTCACCGAACTGGTCAGCAATGCCGGATTAAAAATAACGATGACAAATAGCTTCGGCTTCGGCGGCACCAACGCGACACTCGTCTTTCAGAAAGCCTGATCAGACCATGAGTATCGAAATACTGAGCGAGCATGACGCATTCGGCGGCAAGGTCGGCTTCTACCGGCACATGTCGGCCTCCAATGGATGTGATATGCAGTTCTCCATATTTGTCCCGCCCCAAGCCAGCGATAGCCCGGTGCCAATCCTTTACTATCTCGCCGGGCTCACCTGTACCGAAGAGACCTTCATGATCAAGGGCGGTGCGCAACGAATCGCAGCCGAGCTTGGCCTCATGCTGGTTGCGCCGGACACTAGTCCACGTGGCGACGACGTACCGGACGATCCGGAAGGCTCCTATGACTTCGGTCTCGGCGCAGGGTTTTATGTCAACGCGACAAAGCCTCCATGGCATCAGCACTATCAAATGTATGACTATGTTACGGCTGAGTTACCAGCCCTCGTAACGCAAGAGTTCCCGGCCGACGGCGATCGGCAGGGCATCATGGGCCACTCGATGGGTGGTCACGGCGCACTGACGATTGGAATGAAAAACCCGGACAGGTACCTGTCCATTTCGGCGTTCGCACCGATTTGCAGCCCGATCAATTGCTCCTGGGGCCAAAAGGCACTTGGTAACTACCTGGGAGGGGATGAGGGTAACTGGGCCGAGTACGATGCTGCCGAGCTGGTGCGGTCGGTTAATACGAAGCCGCATGGCAGGATCCTTGTCGACCAGGGTATGGCGGACCAGTTCCTCGAGCAGCAGTTACACCCGCATCTTCTTGAAGATGCCTGCAAAGAAAGTGACGTTCCGCTCGAATTGCGTCGTCATGAAGGCTACGACCACGGTTATTATTTCATCGCTACATTCATGGACGATCATCTTCGACACCATGCTGCAATTCTGCGGGAGTAATCAAGCTCACTCCTGATCTAGTGGCCGAGATAATTATTTACGTGAATTTGCTGCTTTGCGTTCTATCGCAGGCGCTCTTGTTGTTCTTGGACATGTTTGTCGTTCAGCTCAGCAGAGCTCGCGGGTTGCACGGTGCGCCGGCGGTATGACCTGCGTTTCAGGGTACCCACACCGTGGATAGATGGTAGGCTCTCGCCCATGTTTACGTATATCGACCCTGGCGTGCGCCAGAGACTGATCGAAATGGAAAAGCTGGTCCGTATCGATGCTGACGGTGTGCTGACTGAACCGCGCTTAGCACCGGAGCCAGGCGCTCGCGCCATCAGTATTTTAGGTCCGATTCCGCTACCGCTGGAACTACAGGGCAAACAATACGACGTCGATTGGTATGCGAGTGTCCGGCATACCGAGCTCAGCAAGGCAACAGAACTGGCCGACAAGCTGCGTGAGAGTGACGGGCAGCAGTCGTTTGCGATTCTCGCCGATTCGATGGCCGTGAACAGCGTGCTGATCATTGGCGATCCCGCTCAGTGGGAGAATCCGCTCGTGCGCGTGCATTCGAGTTGCTTAACGGGCGATGTGTTCGGTTCGGGTCGTTGCGAATGCGGTCCGCAGTTCACAGCGGCACTGGAGCGGATCTCGGCCGAACCGGGCGGCGGCATGATCGTTTACATGTCAGGACATGAAGGTCGTGGAATCGGTCTTTGGGCAAAAGCAGCGACCTATGTATTACAGGATGCTGGTGAGAATACCTACCAGGCGAATCGTTCGCTTGGGCTGCCGGACGATTCACGCGACTTCAGCGATGCAGCATCGCTCATCAAGTATTTCCTTGGTGGCAAGCCATTTCGTCTAATGACGAATAACCCGAAAAAAGTCGATGACCTGGTCCACATGGGCGTTGCCAATGTGACGCGCGTCAAACATGTTTGTGGCGTGGGCGAAGCCAACAGACGTTACCTCAAGGCTAAACGGGACTGGGGCCACAAGCTCGACGATGAGGACATTGACCGAAACTGATGGTCAACTAATCTACCTGTTGCGAGGCAAAAAATTCGTTCAGGTCAGGTTGCGTCTCAAAGACCGGTAGGTCGTCCGGCAGCTTGACCCAGGATTGTGCTCTCGATGTCCAGACGTGTGCCTGCGGTTGGATCTGTGACGTGTCATCAAGTCCGCCGGGCTTGAGCCGGTAGATGCAGGGGTTCTCCGGATTGACGTGATACAAGCGATTGCCACAGGTCGGACAGAAATAGCAGGCGGCTGTCCCACCAGCATCGGTCGGTCTTTCAAAGACTTTAAGTTCGCCGCTTTTCAATTCGAATGAATCCGCAGCAATAACGATGGTCAGGCTGAATGCGCTGGCGGATAGTTTCTGGCAGTCCTGGCAGTGACACGCGATGGTGATCATCGGGTCAGCACTGATCGCGTAGCTTACTTCGCCGCATTGGCAGGTTCCTGTAATAGGTAATTCCACGATTTGTCCCCCTGAGTCACGTGAATTCACAAGGTATGACATGGGTGGATGTAAATTCCAGTAGAATGGTGCGACTACCGGACAAGGAAAGGCCATGAAGAAGCGACACGTCATTCCAGTACTGATCGTTTGCCTGTTCACAACGTCCGTTGCTGTCGCCCAGGATGCGTGGCCAACTCGTGGCTGGGTAACGACAACACCTCCCGAAGTGGGTTTGGATGCACGAGTGCTGACGGCCTTCGATGCGGACATCAGTGAAGGCAAATACGGGTATGTCGATTCACTGCTTGTCATTCGCCACGGGAAGATCGCTTTCGAGCGCTACTATGGCTACGATTACGCGGACATTTACAAGGAAGAGGCGAGTACACCCGGCCCGCTGGTCGTCGGCGATCTGACGGGTCCATACAACTATTTCAATGCCTGGTGGCATCCCTATTACCAGGACAGCGACATGCATACGATGCAGTCCGTGACCAAAAGTGTCACTTCCGTCGTAGTTGGTATCGCTGTCAGTCGCGGCGAGTTTCCAGATCTTGATACGCCGGTGCTCGACTTCTTCGAGCCTGGATCCGTTGCCAATGTTGACGAACGCAAGGAGCGAATGACGATAAGGCACTTGCTCACGATGACGGCTGGACTGGACTGGAACGAAAACCTTGCTTACACGGACCCGGAGAACAGCTGGTCAGATCTGCAGCAGGCAAGGGATTGGGTTCGATTCACGATGGACCGGCCAATGGCGACAGGGCCGGGCGATGCATTTCGCTACAACAGCGGTGCAACGCTGATCTTGGGCCATATCTTCAACAAGGCCAGTGGCCAGGACCTCGAAGCGTATGCAGTGAAGCATCTTTTCCAGCCACTGGGTATCGAATACTTTTGGAAGCGGACGCCTTCCGGGCTCGTCGATACGCAAGAGGGTCTTTACGTGTCGACGCGAGATATGGCAAAGATCATGTATCTGTTATCAACAGGGGGTCGCTGGGAGGACCAGCAAATTCTGTCCAAGGATTGGGTGCGCGATTCGACGGCTCCATTCATAGCTATAACAGACGATGGCAGCGGGGCATATGGTTACAAGTGGTGGCTGTCCAATTTTGAATATGACGGCGAGCATCGCGTTGCGATCGCCGGATCCGGCTACGGCGGTCAGAGGCCAATTTTGCTGCCTGACTACGGTCTGGTCATTGTCGTGACTGGCTGGAATACACTGCCTGATCAGCCCTATCTTTCGATACGCGAAGCCGTGGGTCGCGTGCTGGAGGCTGTACAAGACTGATCGAGCAACGTCGGCTGCCAGTGTCCGCCATGAGCCAAAACCAGCCACTCAACTGTTATGATCAAGTAAGAATCAAGAGGCTGCTAATGACCCTAAGTGGCCTTTCGTGGGCACAATAATTTTTCAGCATTAGTGAGCTTAATTATGCTTTTATCCAGAGTTAGCAGACTATCAATTTGCGTTTTTCTGATCAGCGCAGGGGGTTTCGATTCGCCGGTGGCATACGCTCAGTCAAACCATCCCCTCGTCGATGGCGATTTTATTGTTCCACAGAAGCTAGAGACCGACGAGTTCAGGCTTCGCATGCTGACTGTCAACGACGTTGTGAAAGATTACGACGCGGTAATGTCGAGCGCCGATCACTTAATGGCTGTCTGGCCCGGTTCGGGCTGGCCAGACGGTCTGACGCTGGAGCAGAATCTTATTGACCTGGGTTGGCATCAGAAAGAGTTTCAGATTCGACGCTCATTTGCATACACCGTAGTGACGCTTGATGAAACCAGGGTAATTGGTTGCGTTTATATTAATCCGACGCGTAAACGCGGGTATGACGCGGAAGTGTACTTATGGGCAAGAGAGTCAGCGATTGGCAGCCCGCCTGATACGAAGTTATATGACGCGGTGGACAAGTGGCTGGAGGAGACATGGCCGTTTGAAAATGTGGCTTTCCCAGGAAGAGGAATAAACTGGGAAGCATGGAATTCCACACCCACTGGAAAGCGGTAAGTCGACAAATTCGGGACAATGTCGCTGCAGGGCAAGTTGGCAATATGACCACTTCTTGCCGAAATAGGCACCTGCGTCGCCCTGCGGGGTGTCTAGTTTCTCGCTGTTGGATTCGGGCGACTTACCGCCGAGTGTTTGTTTCTCATCGAAGAGGCTGCTTCGCTAAATGCGATGTGTCGACCTACTGCCGCCAGGCACGCGGGTTTTCCGGTTCATCGTCCCCATCTGATCGAAACGGATTGATATCAATACCGCCGCGTCGCGTATAACACGCGTGCACTGTCAAAGATTCAGGTTGGCAACGTTCCTTGACATCTAGAAACATGCGTTCAATGCAGGCTTCGTGAAAATCCTGATGTTGCCGATACGATACGACATACTCAAGGAAAGATGCCGGATCGATTCGCGGTCCGAGATACTTTATCACCACACTTCCGATGTCCGGTTGCGCTGTTACCGGGCACAGGCTTCGCAGCAGGTGAGAGTGCAAAGTCTCAGAGACTTCGTCGTCGCAGGTCGATAATAGCTGGGGATCCACTTGCATGGCGTTGTTTGATATCGACAAGCTGTCCACACACTGCCCGGGCAGTTGGTTTATCTGCGACATTTGCGATGTCGTATCCCGGTCCAGGCTGACTTCAACATCGGCACCTGAAAAGTTGGCGAGGTCTTTTCGCAATGTGTTGACGAGCGCTTGGTCTGTTGCGAATCGGGACATCGCCATGGATCCCAGGTAGAGCTTTAGCGACTTCGACTCGACGATGTTGGGAGACGTAGCATCAAACGTGAAAGTTGCGGTCGCGACGACGGGCTTGCCACTGCCATCCAGCCAGGTCAATTCCCATGCATTCCACCGGTCCTTGCCATGAAACGGCAGGTCACCGTCCAGCCCGAGTGGCTGGCGAGCGTCGGACCGGGGCACCGAAAACAGTACGTCAGGGGAATATTCCTGAGGATAATCAGTGACTTGTCCGAGGAGGGTGGTGGTCATTTCATGCCTGTCTGGGCCTGATTGGCGGTGGGATCGTAATGTAGACTATCACCTCTGTTTTTTATCCTGTCAGTCCCGCGCTCTAATTACTCACCAACGCCCGGATCTTCGCCCCTGAAGTGCCATGCTTTGTCATGCACAGGGCTGTGCCGGTTGATTTATCGCAGAAATGGACTAGCGGCACTACTCGAGGCTTAGCACGACGTCCCAGTGTTTTTCGTCGACCGGGAAGATCGACAGCCGGTTACCTCGTTTATTCAGCCGAAAATCTGCCAGCGCAGGATGTTCCTTGAGTTCCGATAATGGAATAGGCCGTTTGGTCTTGCGGACGAATGTAACGTCGACTAGTAGCCAGCGCGGATTTTCTTCATTGCTTTTCGGGTCGTAGTGCTTGTTCTTCGGATCGAACTGCGTGGGATCCGGATAGGCTTCGCTGGCGACCTTGGCAATACCGACAACGGCGGGCACCTTGCAGCTCGAATGATAAAAGAGCACGTCATCTCCAATTTTCATATCGTCCCGCATCAAGTTCCTCGCTTGGTAATTTCGAATACCGTCCCAAGGCTCCGTACCGTCTTGCTCCAGATCATCGATGCTGTAGTCGTTGGGTTCGGATTTCATCAACCAGTAAGTCACTTTTTTGCCTATCCATCTAAGTCAATCGGAGGCCAGAGTCTAGCATGTCAAATTCGGTTCAAAATATGTTGTCCTGTATGATACTTTTTTCTATATTTCGCCCAGATCGTCGGCCCTTTGTCGGCGATACTATGAGCAAAGGCTGGCACAAAGGCCGGCTGGAGCCAGGGGAGCTAAATTGGCCAATACATTTGCGAGTATTTTCGGCGCGTCGCCGGTCATGCCACTCGAGAAACACATCAATATCGCATATCAGGCTGCCCGCGAACTGGGTGGGTTTTTTGCTGCAGTAGTTGCTAATGATTGGGATCGTGCGGAGAAATCTCGCGGCGAGATCGTCCGCCTCGAGCATGAGGCGGACGATCTCAAGAAAGAGATTCGCCTGCATTTGCCGAAGAGC
>JAQWSV010000300.1 GCA_029243005.1 Woeseiaceae bacterium | reverse complement strand
ACCGCTGTACCGCCCAGAAACTCTCTTCGATCCATGGTTCACCCTTTCCTAGTAAAGCGCCCGAACCGCGAGAAACAGTACGGACGGTGCAAGCAGGCACCCGACACCAGTATAAAAAGTCGCGGTCATCGCACCATACGGGACCAGCTTCGGGTCCGTAGCCGCAAGGCCACCCGCAACACCGCTAGTCGTACCCATCAAGCCACCGTAAATCAACGCAGCATGGGGGCTATTGAGCCCGATCTTCGGCGCCACAAAAGGTGTGCCGATCATCACAAGAACGGACTTGGTTAATCCTGCTGCAACACTCAATGCGATTACGCCGGAATCTGCACCAAGCGCCGTACCGGTGACGGGTCCGACAATGTATGTCGCTGCACCGGCGCCAATCGTACTGATGGCAACGGGGTCGGTATAACCAAACGCCACCGCCACGATGGCGCCAACAACAAAAGACAGTACAACGCCGATAATGACTGATACTGCACCAACCACACCGGCTTTTCTAAGCGCCTCGAGCTCTGCGCCGAACGCGGTGGCGACTATCGCGAAATCCCGGAACATTGCGCCGCCCATGATGCCCACGCCCGCCAGCACACTGAAATCGGCCAACCCCTGTGAACCGCCCGTCATCGAACCGCCGATATAAGCGAGGACAAGGCCCAGCGCGATCGCTATCGCGGAACCATGAATGTGGCCGCGTGTCAGTCGCGCGGAGATCTCGTAGGAAATCCAGACCAGTATGCCGACGAAGACGAATGCGGTGATCAGCCCGTTTTTGACAAGCACCGCTTCCATCGTATCAATCAACATCGTCTTCTCCGATGTGTATACGGTCGAGCAACGGGATCATCGCAAAGCTGACTGCGACTGCGGCAACACCGGCAATTATCGCCATCCAGCCGCTCGACACTGCCGCGAGCACGTCTTGCTTCGCAGCCATCGCTACAACGATCGGGATATACATCGCACTCCAGAAGTGAACGCCATTCTCCGTCGCGGAACCGATCGAAAATTTGTGATGTGTGAGGTTGGACAGAATAATGAGGAGTAGCATCGCGATACCGACGCCACCAACGTTCGCTTGCACACCGATCAACTGCCCCAGGATATCGCCGAGAAAGATACCTGTCAGCATGCAAAAAGCCAGCAGGGCTACGCCGTAGATCACCATTCCTGTCCTCCTTGTTCAGCGACGCGGCTTGTCAATGTATGATGCCCGCCATAACGAGAAAAAGCGATGACACTAGACGATTTCAATCTCTACACGCACTTCCGGCGCCAGGTCGACGCACACAAGAATGACGAATTATTGTGCACGGGTGACGGCCGCTCCTATACCTACGGCGAAATAGACCAGAAATCTGCCGCGATTGCTTCGTTTCTGACCAGCCTCGGCATCGAGGCGGGCAATCGGATTTCCGTACAGGTCGAGAAATCTCCAGAAACGCTTTGCCTGTACCTCGCATGCCTGCGAGCCGGCTTTGTCTTCCACCCGCTGAACATGGCGTACACGACCGGCGAGCTCGAATACTTCCTCAACAATGCGGAACCTGCGGCCGTCATCTGTGATCCATCAGGGGAAATCCCCATCAAGGAAATTGCGGATAGAGCGGGTGCGCAATGGGTGTTTACGCTGGACGGCGACGGTAATGGAACGCTGCCCAACAGGGCAAGTGATGCGACAAGCGATTTTGGTGTGGTCCCGCGTGCTGCCGACGACGTGGCTGCCCTGCTCTATTCGTCGGGTACGACCGGCGTGCCCAAGGGCATCATGCTCACACACGCAAACCTGCTCAGAAATACCGAAGCGTTGGTTGATGCCTGGGGATTCACCGACCAGGATCGGCTCCTGCACGCGCTCCCCATTTTTCATGTACACGGCCTTTTCGTCGCAATCGGTTGTGTCATGTTGAGCGGCGCCAGCATGCGCTGGCTACCTGCCTACAATCCTCAAGCGGTCATGCGCTTCCTGGCGGAATGCACAGTCCTGATGGGTGTGCCCACCTACTACACTCGCCTGCTTGCACTGAGCGAATTTATGGCCGAAACCGCAAAGAACATCCGACTTTTCGTCTCGGGTTCTGCGCCGTTGCTTGAGGAAACCTTTATCGAATTCGAGGCAAGAACAGGGCATCGTATTCTTGAGCGTTACGGCATGACGGAAACCAACATGAACACGTCAAATCCACTTGATGGTGAACGCAAACCAGGCACCGTCGGTCCACCGCTACCTGGCGTAGAAGTTCGCATCGTGGACGATGCCGGCGATGACTTACCGGTCGATCAAATCGGCAACCTCCAGGTCAAGGGACCCAATGTCTTCATCGGCTACTGGAAGATGCCCGACAAAACCGCGGAAGACTTTACCGAAGACGGGTTTTTCAATACCGGGGACAAGGGCACGGTCGATGCGGACGGCTATGTTTCTATTGTCGGGCGCACGAAGGATATGGTGATCACCGGCGGCCTTAATGTGTACCCCAAAGAGGTCGAACTTTTCATCGACGATTTGCCCGGCGTAAAGGAATCAGCCGTGATCGGCGTCCCGCACGCAGACTTTGGGGAGGGCCTTGTCGCAGTCGTCGTCCCGGAAAATGTCAGCGAGGTCAGTGAAACGGACGTTATCAACGCCTGCAAATCCGAGCTGGCAAACTTCAAAGTTCCAAAACGAGCAATTTTTGTCGATGAGTTGCCGCGAAACACGATGGCGAAGGTGCAGAAAAACGTGTTGCGCGAAACCTATCAGTCAACTCTGAAGGACAGCGCTCAATAAGCATTTGACGCTTTGGACCAACCGCCGTATTGCGCAGGCTGCAGTGAGCAGACCAACCTGAACGCAGGTCGTCCCGGCAGGGGTGTTTTTAATGTCTACGCGACAGCGCGGGTTACACGCTTGGGTTCGGAAACTCCATAGCCCTGTGCATAGTCGATACCCATCCCCTTGAGCATCGTGATGATCTCCTCGTTCTCTGCGAACTCGGCAATCGTCTGTTTACCGGTGAGGTGTCCAATTTCATTAATCGAACGAACCATTTCCCGGTCAATTGGATCATGTAGTATTTCCTTGACGAAGCTACCGTCGATTTTGAGGAAATCGACGGGAAAATGTTTCAGATAACCGAATGACGAAAGGCCCGTACCAAAATCATCAAGTGCGAACATACAGCCCAGTTCTTTCAGCGCATTGATGAATCGGTTAGCTTGTGAATAGCTAGCAATTGCTGCCGTTTCTGTAATTTCGAAGCAG
>JAQWSV010000277.1 GCA_029243005.1 Woeseiaceae bacterium | reverse complement strand
ACCTTTATCGGTATGCTGCCGGGGCTGGGGCCGATCTCCGCTATTGCGTTAATGATCCCGATCACCTATGGCTTCGATCCGGCTTCGGGAATGATCCTGATGGCGGGCGTTTACTACGGCGCGATCTTTGGCGGCTCGACTTCGTCGATCTTGGTCAATGCGCCCGGCGTCGCAGGCACGGTAGCCACGTCCTTCGATGGCTATCCGCTCGCGCAACAGGGCAAGGCCGGCAAGGCGCTGGCCATAGCGGCGATTGCCAGTTTCGCGGGCGGGACGATCGCCGCCGTACTTTTGATGGGGGCGGCGCCGGCGCTGGCACAGGTGTCACTGAGCTTCCAGTCGGCTGATTACCTGATGCTGATGATCCTCGGGCTCACCGCGGTGTCGGCCTTTGTCAGCCGTGGCAAGGTCCTGCAGGCATTGATTGCAACCGTCATCGGCCTGATGTTATCCACGGTTGGAACCGATCCGTCGGCCGGCATCCAGCGTTTCACGTTCGGCAGCCTCGACCTTGTCGACGGCATCAGTTTCCTGTTGCTGGCAATGGCGACGTTCGCATTGTCCGAGGCGCTGCTGTCGATTCTTAAGCAAGGCAGCGGGACGCTCAGTGACCTGGACGACGCCGGTAAAGATATTGGTAGCCTTAAGATCGAGAAAGAAGAGATCGTGCAAGTGGCGCCGGTGATCGGGCGCTCGTCGGTCGTCGGTTTCTTTGTCGGCGTATTGCCAGGCGCCGGCGCAACGATTGCATCTTTCCTTGCTTATGGCATGGAGCGCGCGCTCGCGCCGCTGAAAGAGAAACCGAAATTCGGTAATGGTTCGGTCCGCGGCCTGGCAGCGCCGGAGACCGCCAACAATGCCGCGTGCACCGGCTCGTTCGTCCCTTTGCTGACCCTGGGGATTCCGGGTTCAGGAACCACGGCCGTTATGCTCGGTGCACTGATCTCTTATGGTGTGCAACCAGGGCCGCAACTCTTCCAGAACAACCCGGACGTGTTCTGGTCAGTGATTATTTCGATGTACATCGGCAACGTCATCCTGCTGGCCCTGAATCTGCCATTGATCCCGTACATTGCACGACTGCTCGCACTTCCGAAGCAGTTACTCGTGCCGCTGATCCTGTTCTTCTCGCTGATCGGCGTTTACCTGGTCTCGTTCAACACGTTCGATATCTACATGATGACGGCGTTTGCCATAGTGGCGATCTTCCTCAGGCTGTTCGATTACCCGATGGCGCCGCTGATCCTCGGCTTCATCCTTGGCGGCATGTTGGAAGACAATTTGCAGCGCGTGATGACGCTCTACGATGGCTCGCTGCGCTTCCTCTGGGAGCGACCGGTAAGCATTGGTATAGCGATACTGCTCTTCGGCGTCGTGACGACGCCGATCGTTCATGCGCTGCGAAATTGGAGGTCGACTCAGTCGAAGTAATCTGGCTCGTTGCCGGCCGACCACTTGATGTTGCAGCCGACGCTGGGTGTCTGATCTTCCGCAATCGGGCGACCGTTCAGCACTGCATCGAGCGCGTCCCGCAGGTCTTTTCCAGTAACGGGTACATCGTTCGACGGGCGGCTGGTGTCGAGTTGGCCGCGATAGACGAGTTTTTTGTCGGCGTCGAACAGGAAGAAGTCGGGCGTGCAGGCGGCACGATAGGCTTTCGCCACCTCCTGGCTCTCGTCGAGGACATACGGGAATTCGTAACCCGAGGTTGCCGCTTCTTCCTTCATCTTCTCCGGGTTGTCAGCAGGATGCGCTGTCACATCGTTGCTGTTGATCGCGACGATGGAAACAGCGTCTGACGAATAGTCTCGCCCTAGGTGCGCTAATTCGTCGCGCACGTGGATAACAAACGGACAATGATTGCAAAGGAACATGACGAGATAGGCTTGTTTGCCCTTGCCGAGTGAGTGCATCACTCCGTCCGGGTCTGGCAAATTGAAGTCAGGGGCTACAGTTCCCAGTTCGAGCATTTCAGATTCAGTTGCGGCCATTCGTCATTACCTTTGTCATCAGACGCTGATGTGCTGTCATTTTCGCACGCACCACATTTTCGTATAAAGAAAAGACTGTAGCGCGCAGCTGCTACCTTGTACAAGCCAGACCCAAGCAAGCCGAAGCCGAGAATCAGCCCGACAAGCTGGGCATTGCGGCACCGCGTCGACCAGGAAGCCGACCATCGTCGAGCCGACGATATTGAGGAGATTCTGCGATACCATCCCGCCGATAATGGGCAGGGTCAGGGTCAAGATTCGTTGCCTGCGGTCCGTGCCTAGCTGAAGATTTATTGGTTTTTTACTTCTCTATTCGAGTGATACGACGATGACATGGATTGCGACTATCTCATACGAGAACGCCGAAGGCGCGCTCAAAAGGCTCTACGATAGGATCAAGGGGCCCGACAACAACATAGACAACATCATGATGGCGCACAGTCTGAGGACGCACTCGATGGAAGGTCACATGGCGCTATACAAGTATGTGTTGCATCACCCACGCAATACGGTGCCCAAGTGGTATCTCGAAACCATCGGCGTCTATGTTAGCTTGCTGAACGAGTGTCGCTACTGCATTGATCACCACTACGCTGGGCTGTTGCGACTGCTCGACGACGATGCGTGGGGCACGCAGATTCGCGCGGCGCTAGATGTGAGCGATCCGGCTGCAGCCTTCGAGGGAAAAGAATTGGCAGGTCTGCAGTATGTCGAGAAACTGACCACGAATGCGACAAATCTCCGGCCGGACGACATCCAGGCGCTGCGCGATGCAGGATTCGACGACGGCGAAATTCTCGAGATCAACCAAGTGACCGCATACTTTGCCTATGCTAATCGGACCGTTCTGGGACTCGGTATCAATACGGAAGGTGACATCATTGGGTTGTCACCCGGTGATGACAGAGACCCGGACAACTGGTCTCACGCCTGATAGGCGCCGTTACTTCTCAGCCGTTATTGCCAGCGCAGCGAAGCAATCTATCCATCGAGGTGGTGATCCTTACGAGATTGCTTCGTCATCTCGTTCCTCACACTGGCAATCAGGACAGCATCCCCCGGTTCTTTTTCACCGCGGCGATCACGCGATCGACGTGATCCTCGTTGTTATAAACATGCGGTGTCATCCGGAAGCCACCGGTCGCCGCACATTGCACTGCGGCATCTTTAAATACGCGACCGACCAGCGCACGGGCGTTCTCCCGCGGCATCTGGATGATGACGATGCTGCTGGTGAAGTCCGGGTGTGCCGTGGAGACAAATGCGACACTGAGATCCTCGAGGCCGGCACGCAGCCGGTCCGACACCAGCTTCGAGCACTCCTCGATGCCCGCGGGCGTGATGGTTTCATGAAATTGTGCCGCTTCATTCAGTGACGCAATGGCTGCATCGTCGCGCTGGCCCAGCGCATCAAATTTGCGAGCACCCTTCGGCGGATTGTCGGCGCCACCCATCCACGGCACGCTGACGATGTTCGGCCAGATGCGATCGATATGTCTTTCACGTACATAAAGAATGCCCACTTCCCTCGGGCCCATGAACCACTTGTGCGCACTGCCGCTGAATGAATCCATCTCGATCGCACCCAGGTTTATGTCGACGGCGCCCCAGGTTTGTGCGCCATCCAGGTGAATGAATACGTCGTTCTTGTGTTTGCGAATTGCCGTGCAGACTTCCTCGGCCGGGATGCGAAAGCCGGTGATATTGGAAATATGCGTGAATGAAAGCACGGCTGTTTTGTCGCCGATCGCATCGATGAAGATATCAACGACCTCATCGATGGAGCCGGTCTCTACCGGCACCGAAAAACGCCGCACCGTCGCACCGACTCGCGCTGCTTGGACTTCCCAAGCGACGGAGTTTGATGGATGGTTCTGATCCCAGAGCACCACTTCATCGCCTTCTCTGATAGGCATTCCCTGGACGATCGTGTTATTCGCCTCGGAGGTGTTTCTTACGATGGCGATTTCGTCAGCCGACGTGCCCAGCATGCTGGCGATTCGGCCACGGGCTTCTTCCTTGAAAGCCTCTACACTGCGACGCGACGCGGTACTTAGCGAAAGGTCGAGTTGCCTGGCGTATTTGGTATAGGCCTCGCTGACCATCAGAGGCATCGGACAGATATTGGCTGCGTTCATCGGTATGCTGTCATCGGCAAAACCGAATGCCGGTACCGCGGCTGACGCGTTGCGTGTGCTGACGCCGTAACCGGACAGGCTTCCGGCGACAGATGCGCCGCCTGCCACTTTCAAAAAACTACGTCTGTCGATATTCATGATTCCCCCTCACTCGCTTATGCAAGTATTCTAGTATGAATCGAGCAACGATCTGCCCTGAGCAACAGTAATGAATATATTTAACCTGGAACAACCAAGCGTCCCCGTTGTTGGCAGCGACGAACGGTTCCCGGTGCGGCGCATTTACTGCATTGGCCGAAACTACGATAAGCATGTCGCGGAGATGGGTTATGACGTCAAACGCTCAAAACCTTTTTATTTCGGTAAACCGGCAGATGCCGTTGTCATGTCAGGCGCAACAATCGACTACCCGCCGAGAACGGCGAATCTGCATCATGAGATCGAGCTGGTGGTTGCGATCGGCAAGGTGGGCAGCGACGTAGCGGTCAGCGAGGCCCTGGAGCACGTCTATGGCTACGCGGTGGGTATCGACCTGACGCGTCGGGACCTGCAGAAGGTGGCCAAAGACCAGGGCAGGCCCTGGGAAACGGCCAAGGGATTCGACCAGTCTGCGCCGATTTCAGCCATTCACCGAGCCTCCCGGATCAGTCATCCCACCAAAGGGCGAATCTGGCTCGCAGTAAATGGTCAAATTCGTCAGGATGCCGGGCTAAATGAGCTAATATGGGGCGTAGCAGAATCCATTTCCGAGCTTTCGACGCTTTTCGAGCTTGCTCCAGGCGATCTTCTGTTTACGGGGACACCCGCCGGGGTTGGCCCGCTGGAACCGGGCGATGAGGTAACCGGCGGCATCGAAGGAATCGACGAGATACAAATAAGAATCAGGTAAGCCAGCACGACAACGCGAGGAGCGAAACCATGGACCGTCGCAAGTTTCTGAATACCGTTAGCGTCACCGCCGCAGCAAGTATTGCCGGTGCGACTACATTTTCCGGCAAAGCAGATGCCCTCGAAGAAGCGATGGAGGAAGCGCTCGAACCCAAGCGCCGGGCGAAACCAGGCTTCTGCACCATCGGTGAGGAGCGCGACCGCGGCCCTGACAACAGGCCGTACTATCAGCACAACGACCCCGCGTTTGCCGCCATGCCGAAAGCACCAACGTTGATGGACTTCTACAAAATGCGCTTTTCCACCAACCACGTGACACAAAGCGCGCGCCTCGCACTAAAGAATGGCGCCAGCGAGAAGGTCATCATGGCGTGCCTGTTGCATGACATTGGTCTGAATATCAGGGGTACGGATCATGGCTACTGGTGTGCTCAACTTGTACGCCCGTATGTAGATGAGGAGGTTGCTTGGGCGATTGAGAAGCACCAGGCCTTGAGATTCCTTCCAGATCCGTCCGTCGACTACGAATATCCGGAAGCCTACATCCGGCTCTTCGGCGAGGATTACGTTCCTGAAGATTACATCATGGAAGAGGGGAAGAAGGCTCGGGAGCACAAGTGGTATATGTCGTCTCGCGAAATTACGATCAATGACGTGTACGCATTCGACCCTGATCTGCAGGTGGATGTCGAGGATTTCACTGACATTATGGCTCGCAACTTCAAGCAGCCGAAAGAGGGTCTTGGCTTTGATGGCAGTCCGGTTGCGCATATGTGGCGGACGTTCATTTGGCCAACCAACTTCTTATAAGTTCGTAAGGTGGCCAACTATATTGGCACGGACTTCACCCCACCGGATGTCATTGGCAAGGTAACGGGCAAAGCCAAATTTGCAGAAGACATTCACGTCGACGGCATGGTATATGCCCGGCTGCTGACTAGCCCGGTCCCGCACGCCCGAATCAAAAGCATAGACTTGTCCGAGGTCTTGGCCATGGACGGTGTGGTCGGCGTGCTGACGGCAGATGATGTCCCCGAGTCCGCGGTTCCACGTGCCGCAATATTGACTAATAAGCCTGTTTTTGTTGGTGATCCGATTCTTGCGATCGCCGCCGTTGACGAGACGATCGCGACCAACGCGATTCAGAAGGTCAGGATCGACTACGAACCATTGCCATTCTGCGTTGACCCGCTCACGTCACTGGGCCCAGACGGTTCGAATGCCCGCGACGAAGGTAATGTGTATGCCCCACAGGGATTCGGTGATAACACGACGACACCGGAAGAGTTCAAGTGGACACAGGAGCAGTTGGATGCGTTCCTAATGGGGCAGCCGCCCGACGGCGACATGCCGATCCAGTGGTCTGTCGGCGACGTCGACGAGGGATTTGATCAAGCGGCCTACGTCATCGAGCAGAACTTTGTTACGGCCGGTTATGCGCATCATTCGATGGAGCCACGTTCCTCGATGGCCTACTGGGAAAACGGCAAGTGTTTCCTGCATGGTCCCAACCAGAGCCAGACTGCGCCCATGCCCGGTCTTGCGCGCATGATCGGAATCGACCTTGAAGATCTCATTTTCATCAATGAGAACTGCGGAGGCGGGTTCGGCTCGCGCAGCACGCCCTACGAAATGCTTGTCTTGCCGGCGTTCTTTTCGCGCAAGATCAATCGGCCTGTTGCACTGCACCTGGCACGCGCAGACGAGTTCTATCTCGGTAAGGCGCGTTCCGGATTTCAAGGGCACGTCAAGATGGGTTTTCACAGCGATGGCCGAATTTCAGCGTTGGACCTGTTCATCATTCAGGACATCGGTTGCCAGACGGGCTTCCCGTCGGCAGCGTCGGCGGCCGGCGCGACCTCGCTGGTTTATCAGCCCGAGACGATGCGTTTTCGCGCGATTCCGGTTATGACAAACACGACGCCGAAGGGGGCACAGCGCGGACCAGGTCAAAACCAGATCGCGGCGGCGATAGAGCCCCTGCTCGACAAAGCCGCCGTCAACCTGGAGATGGATAGGCTGCAAATACGTTTGATCAATGCGCCGGTCAGCGATTCCCTGCACGGCCCGCGCCAGCAACAGATGACCAGCGCCTATCTGAAAGAGGCATTGGAGCAGGGTGCTGAGCGATTCAACTGGACGGAACGCGTCGCACGCCGGGGCAAACGCAATGGCTCGAAGGTGATTGGCGTGGGTGTCGGCCAGGCTTATCATTCGGCAGGCCGTGACGGCTATGACGGTCTGTTACGCATCGCGCCGGACGGAAAAATTCACCTGCACAGTGGCGTCGGCAATCTGGGTACCTATTCCTATGCATCGACGACGCGCCCGGCCGCAGATGTATTGCAATGCGACTGGGAGAACTGCGTTCTGCACTATGGCAAGTCGACCGAGAACTTGCCTTGGAGTTCGTCGCAGAACGGCAGTAATACGTCTTTCACACACACGCGTGCCAACTATGTCGCCGCGCTGGATGCAGTTGAAAAGATCAAGTCCATCGCCGCGCTCCGGCTGGGTGGAACGGCTGATGATTACGATATCGGCGGAGAGCGTGTCTTTGCGAAAGACGATGTGTCACGTGCCATGACTTACGCGGAAGTCGCTCGGGCGGCCATCAAACTCGGTGGTCGTTACGATGGCAGTGAAGTGCCGGACGATATTCATGCGGTGACCCAACTGGCGGTTGACGGCATCAAGGGATCCGGACTCGTCGGTGTGGCCAAAGATAACCTCGGTCGTCGGGGTGCAGTACCGGGACTGGCGGTCGGCTTCGCCGAAATCGAGCTGGATCTCGAAACAGGTCGCTACAAGATACTCGACTACCTGGGCGTCGCCGATTGTGGAACAGTGCTGCATCCGATGGGACTCGCCGCACAAGTACGCGGCGGTGCCGTTTGGGGTTTCGGCATGGCGGGCCTCGAACGCCATGTTTATGACCCGGCCACCGGTCTGCCGGCCAATAGCGGCCTCTACCAGTGCAAACCGGCGAGTTATCTCGATCTGCCGGATTCGATGGATTGGGATGCTGTCGATCTGCCGGACCGGGACAACCCGGTTGGCGTCAAAGGGATTGGCGAACCGGTCATGGGGTGTGCGGCCGCTGCCGTTTTATGCGCGATTTCAGACGCGCTCGATGGACACGTCTTCAACAGGGTGCCCGTGACCGCGGATATGATTGTCAATCATGTTGCCGGGCGTGGTCAGTCCACGCCCAACATGAGCACAAATACTTTCTAGACGACCTCTTCGTTGTACAGCTCTGACTCCTCGATCTGCTCGAACAAATTGATGGGCACGCCGACAAAGTCTGTATCGGTAATGTTGTCTTCCAGCGCATAGTCTTTCATGGTCGACAGGCAACCGATCCTGTGCCATTCGAGTAACAATGCTACTTGGCGGAGACTCGCATTTGTGTCAACGGCCGCGATGTCGGTGACTATTACTGACAAGCACGCAGTGCTGCGCTAAGTTTGGTCTAAGAAAGTCAACAAGAAGCAGAAAACAATGAATTTGAGAGGTTTTTCGATCGCCATGCTGGGTTTGCTGCTGGCCGCATGTTCGCCCGATCCTGAATCGGTCAGCGAGGAAGGTGGCGCCGA
>JAQWSV010000232.1 GCA_029243005.1 Woeseiaceae bacterium | reverse complement strand
CTGAAGAAGACGAGCCGGATGATATCGAAACGGATCTGATCAAGCAGGTTGAAGCAAGCTCGGAAAAGGGACTAGACGCCGAAGCGGTCGATAACGCGGACGACTACATCGAAGAGGATGAGGCAAATTCCGACGAACCATTCGATATCGCAGCCACGACGGTTGGCGTCGAGAGTCCCGAGGCATTGTTTGACGAGAGCTCAGGTGAAGTCGAAACCATCATCATGGACGGCGAAATTATTCGCAGCGAAGTCGAGAAGGAACGCATCGCAACGAAAGATATAACGCGAAGCCAGCTCGACGAGCCGGACACACTGATGGACACCTCCGCGATGAATCGCGGCAAGATCCAGGGTGGGCAACAAAGTTATGATCCGCCATCGATAGTCATCGTCGCCGCGATCGTGGGACTTGCCCTTGTTCTCGTCGTACAGTTCGTACACAACCACCGGCAATCACTGGCGACATACGACCTCTTCAATGCCACGATTGCACCGGTGTACCGATTACTCGGCAGGCCGGTGACGCCGGATTGGAACGTGAATGGATGGCAGTTTGAAGCGACGAACGGCAGCATTGACGACGAAAAAATGAGGTTGACTATCGTATCCAGAATTGCCAATCGCTCTAATCAGTCGCTACCTTACCCGCTGGTTCACGTCGAACTGACAGGCCGATTTGACGACGTCATGAGCAGTGCCATTCTTGAGCCCTCTGACTACTTGGCTGTCGACGGTGATCCAGGCCGGTCCATAGCACCCGGAGATAACTTTACCTCGACGATCACCATCGACGGCCCGTCCGTCGAAGTTTACGGCTACCGTTTTAAGGTGTGCTACCGGACAGAACCCGGTGCGGTGAGGTGCGCCGCAGAAGCCTTTCGAGACTAGCTCCGGCTGACTCTATGGCGACCGAATTGAAAATCGGCAACTTCACGCTGAAAAGCCCGTTTACCCTCGCCCCGATGGCCGGTGTATCAGATGCACCGTTTCGAAAGCTCTGCAGACGTTTTGGTGCCGGCATGACGACATCCGAAATGACGACGGCCGACATCAGCCTGTGGAAAACAGCGAAGTCTCGGCGGCGACTAGATCTCGACATGGATGCCGAGCCACGCGCAGTTCAGATCGCCGGTTCAGACCCACAGCAGATGGCCACCGCAGCAGCCCTATGCGTTGACCGTGGGGCGCAAATTATTGACATCAATATGGGCTGCCCGGCCAAGAAGGTCTGTCGCAAGGCGGCAGGTTCCGCCCTGCTCCGTGATCCCGATCTGGTGCGAAATATTCTCGACTCGGTGGTAGCGGCGGTTAGCGTGCCGATCACGCTCAAGATCCGAACCGGCTGGGATAAAGACCATCGCAACGGACCCGAAATAGCGCAGATCGCCGAACAAGCTGGGATTCAAGCGCTCGCCGTTCACGGGCGCACACGAGCCTGTCGGTACTCGGGTGAAGCGGAATTCGACACTGTCGCGCAAATCAAGCGCGAGGTTTCCATCCCGGTACTCGCCAATGGTGATATCACGACACCAGAGAAGTCGCGTGAAGTTTTGCGCCTAAGCTCTGTTGATGGCTTGATGATTGGTCGAGGTGCCCAGGGTCGTCCCTGGCTATTCAGTGACCTTGTTTTTTTTCATGCAAACGGCACGCATGTTGCACCGCTGGATAAAGACAAAGTCCGTGATATCATGCTCGACCACCTAAGCGACCTGTACCAGTTTTATGGGGACACAACTGGCGTTCGGGTGGCTCGCAAGCACTTAACTTGGTACTGCGCCGGTATAAAAAACGCAAAAGAATTCCGGTCACAGGTGGTGCGCGTTGACAGTGCGTCCGAACAGATTCGACTAACGCAGCAGTTCTTCGGCAAAGCAACCGGGGATAATATTCTGGCCGCGTAACAATCGTGTTCGGGAAGAAAAATAGCGAATTCGATGTGGGCGTTGAAACGTGGCCAAGAAAAACTCAGGAAAAAACAGCAGTAAGAATACGGAACTAAAGGCCTCGAAGACGCGCAAGCCGCTGCGCAAACACACCGAAGAAGCGTTGCAAGCCTACTTCAAATCACTGAACGGCGATCGCCCGGGTGAACTGTACGACCTGGTCCTAGGTGAAGTCGAAGAACCTTTGTTTCGTGCAGTCATGGACTATACCGACGGCAACCAGAGCCAGGCGGCCGGCATTCTCGGTCTCAACCGCGGCACACTAAGAAAGAAACTGAAAATCTATTCCCTGATCTACTGAAGGCATCCGATGTTCAAAGTTCGCCGTGCGCTTGTCAGCGTCTCTGATAAACGCAACCTGATCGATTTCGCCCGTGGTCTTGCTGATCTGGGCGTAGAAATAGTCTCAACCGGCGGTACATGCCGACAGCTTCAGGACGCAGGCATCAATGCGATCGAAATATCGTCCAGGACCGGTTTTCCCGAAATCATGGACGGCCGTGTCAAAACACTGCACCCCATCGTTCACGGTGGACTTCTCGGCCGACGCGGGACGGATGAAGACGTCATGCAGGAACACGATATCGAGCCGATCGACCTACTTGCCGTTAATCTTTACCCCTTCGAACAGACCATCAGCCGTGAAGGAGCAACGCTTGATGATGCGATAGAAAATATCGATATCGGCGGCCCGGCCATGATAAGGGCAGCCTCCAAGAATCACGACGGCGTTGCCGTGGTTGTCGATCCCGACGATTACGACCAAGTGTTGGAAACCCTCCGCTCGGGCGACATGAGCATAGAATACCGGCGTGGCCTAGCGGCGAAAGCCTATGCGCATACGGCCAGCTATGACACCGCTATCACGCACTACCTGTCGGCCTCGCTGGACCAGGGCCTGTTCAACGACCGTTTTCTTTATTCGGGCGGGCTCAGCGAAGAACTGCGCTACGGGGAGAATCCGCACCAAGTGGCCGCATTCTATATCGACCAAGCCGCGGCACCGGGAACGCTTGCTCGGGCGCAACAGATACAGGGCAAAACGCTCTCCTATAATAATATTTCCGATACGGATGCCGCACTGGAGTGTGTCAAACAGTTTGCAGGTCCGGCCTGCGTCATCGTGAAACACGCCAATCCGTGCGGCGTTGCAGTCGCCGCCTCGATTCACGACGCCTACGACAAGGCTTTCAGGACTGACCCTACGTCAGCTTTCGGTGGAATCATTGCAGTCAATCAGCCTCTCGACGCAAAGACGGCAGCCGCCATCATCGAACGGCAGTTTGTCGAGGTCATCGTCGCGCCGGAGATTAACGGCGACGCGCTACCCATCGTGGCCGGGAAGAAGAATGTCCGGCTGTTGCGAACTGGCAAATGGACAGAAGACGCTGGCGGTGGGTTCGACTTCAATAAAGTCTCCGGTGGCCTGCTCGTGCAATCATCAGATGACGGCGAGATCAGCGCAGGCGACCTCAAGGTTGTCACAGAAAATAAGCCAAGCGAACAACAGATCGAAGACCTACTGTTTGCCTGGAAGGTTGCCAAGTACGTGAAATCGAACGCCATCGTGTTTTGTCGTGATGGTATGACCGTCGGAATCGGGGCCGGCCAGATGAGCCGCGTGTACTCGACCAGGATTGCCGCGATCAAGGCCGGGGACCAAGACCTCACCCTTGAAGGATCTGTCATGGCCTCCGATGCCTTCTTCCCTTTTCGTGACGGTATCGACAGCGCGGCGGAGCACGGCATTTCAGCTATTATCCAACCGGGTGGGTCAATGCGTGATGACGAAGTGATCCAAGCAGCCAACGAACACGGGCTGGCCATGGTATTCACCAGCATGAGGCATTTCCGGCATTGACTTGAATGCATTCACCGCAGCGTAGGAGCGGGCCCAGCCTGTGAAATGAAAAAATGAAAGTACTCATAATCGGGGGCGGCGGACGTGAACACGCATTGGCGTGGAAATGTGCGGCGTCAGAACGCGTCGACGAAGTCATTGTCGCTCCAGGGAACGCTGGCACCGCGCTTGAACCAGGGGTAAGAAATGTCGCCGTCGGAGCCGAGGACATCGATGCCTTGCTCGAACTCGCTGGCGGTGAAGCGGTTGACCTGACTATCGTTGGCCCTGAGGTGCCGCTAGTTGAGGGTGTTGTCGACCGGTTTCGCGATGCAGGACTTGCTTGTTTCGGGCCGGATGCCGCCGGCGCCAGACTAGAGGGATCCAAGGCCTTTACCAAGGATTTCCTCGCGAAGTACGGCATCCCCACAGCACAGTACCAGTGTTTTGACGACGTCGGTGCAGCCCTCGCCTGCGTGCGCGAAAAGGGCGCACCGATTGTCATCAAGGCGGACGGACTCGCTGCCGGCAAAGGTGTGATCGTCGCTTATACGCTAGAGGAAGCTGAGTCGGCTGTAACGGCCATGCTCAGTGATAACACCTTCGGCTCGGCGGGCGCACGTGTCGTGATCGAGGAATTTCTCGAGGGCGAGGAAGCCAGCTTCATCGTCGTTACTGACGGAACCAGCGTACTGTCACTCGCAAGTTCGCAGGATCACAAAGCCCGCGACGAGGGGGACACCGGCCCGAACACAGGCGGCATGGGTGCCTACTCACCCGCACCGGTCGTCACACCGGAGATCGAGACACGCATTCTGGACCAGGTCATACATCCGACCCTGGGCGGATTGCGCGAAGAAGGAGTCACCTACACAGGATTTCTTTACGCCGGACTGATGATCACACCCGACGGTACGCCCAAAGTTATCGAGTTCAATTGCCGTATGGGTGACCCCGAGACACAACCCATAATGGCGCGATTACGATCCGATCTCGTCGACATATGCGAAGCGACCCTCACCGGCCAGCTCGAGCAAGTGAAAGTAGACTGGGATTCCCGTGCGGCCCTAGGCGTCGTCATGGCAGCAGGGGGCTATCCTGCGAGCTATGCCAAAGGTCGGTCTATCAGTGGACTGACCGGGTCCGCCGACAACGACGTGAAAGTCTTTCATGCCGGTACTACGATGGACGGCGACACAGTCGTCACCAGCGGAGGTCGAGTGTTGTGCGTCGTCGGTCTCGGGGATTCCGTGGCGGATGCGAGCCGCCGAGCCTATCAGTGCGTCGATACTATCGACTGGGACGACGTTTACTACCGTCGCGATATCGGTCATCGGGCGATCGCCCGCGAACAGGACTGACATCTCCATGTTGACGGTGGCCGAAGCATCCCTTGCGATTGCAGACGCCATGCCTGCAATTGATGTGCAGACGATCCCACTGGCCGATGCTCCTCGCCGAATTCTGAGACAGGTCGTTACTGCCGAACGCGACCAGCCACCCTTCGACCGCGTCACTATGGATGGCATCGCGATCAATTTTGCTGCCTGGGAAAACGGCGCACGAGCCTTCAATATTCAGGGCATTCAGCACGCAGGTGATCCGGTGATGACACTCGAGACGCCGGCCAATTGCATCGAGATCATGACAGGGAGTGTGTTGCCTAAAGGGGCAGATTGCGTCATCGCGGTGGAACGGCTCGACGTCCAGGATGGCGTTGCAACCGTCGAGGAAGGCTACAAGGCCAAGCATAATCAGTTCATACATCCGCAGGGTTCTGACTACCGCGATGGCGACGTCATTCTCGAACCGGGATCGAGCTTGTCCCCGATGGACATCGCCATCGTCGCCTCCTGTGGCCTGGCCGAAGTAACGGTCAACTGTCAGCCATCGATTTCTGTGATTTCGACCGGTAATGAGCTGATTCCACCTGGTGCGCCAATTGAACCACACCAAGTGCGCCTGTCGAACGGCCCCGCGCTGGTTGCAATGCTGGTTGGACATGGTTTCAGCGAAGCGACGCACGAACATATTGAAGATGATCCGGAAAGGTTGCGAAATCGTCTGTCGGGGCTGCTATCTGGCAATGACGTTCTAATCCTGAGCGGCGGCGTTTCGATGGGCAAGGCCGATTTCGTGCCCGGCGTCCTGGCAAGTCTCGACGTCGAAGTGGTCTTTCACAAAATCAGTCAACGTCCGGGCAAACCCATGTGGTTCGGCATCGGACCGAATAAGCAGACCGTATTTGCCTTGCCGGGCAACCCCGTCTCGTCACTCGTTTGCTGCCGCCAATACGTATTACCTGCCCTGTTCCAAACCAGCGGGCACACCAAACAGAAAACGGAAATGGTGGCGCTAGCGGAAGACATTCAATTCAACGCAGACCTGACCTGCTTCCAGCCGGTAAGACTGGGCGCCGACCCGAATGGCATTATCTCCGCCGTGCCCGTGAAAACTAACACGTCCGGCGACTTCGCTGCGCTATCCGGCACGGACGGCTACGTCGAGCTCGCTAGGCAGCAAAACGAATTTGCGGCCGGGACGGTCGTCCCGCTGCACCGCTGGAAGATGCCCTGACAGACTCTATCGACCGATGTAACTGGCTAGGAAGGACTTGAGCAAAACAAGGATTTCCGGGCGGGCAATTTCGGTGGTCGTGATGTGCCTGGGTGATCAGCATCGGGACCTAGAAAGGTGACCTCGCCCCCTGATCAGGGAAATGCAGGCTAAGTGCGAACCATCGGGAGGCCATTCGGCATTCTGCATCGCCGGCAACTGTGCGAATACATTAATCGGTCTATCAGATGGCTTCGCATGTTCCTGTGCGTACACATCCGTCAGGAAGGGTAACAACGCCAAAACGCACATCGTCTTCAAAATTATCCTGTGTGTACC
This sequence comes from Woeseiaceae bacterium, assembly GCA_029243005.1. Lineage (GTDB taxonomy): Bacteria > Pseudomonadota > Gammaproteobacteria > Steroidobacterales > Woeseiaceae > SZUA-117. Next base: position 4,013 of record JAQWSV010000232.1, on the reverse strand, counting down.
CCGCAGTCAGAGTCTCAGCGTCGTTTCGGATCGAACGCCCGAACGTATTCAGGCATTGAAATACTCTCCTTCATAACGGGATCCAGAATCGGTGAGCCATTCGAGATTTCAAGAGGAATCACGCCGGTCCAGTGACCTTCTTCAAGATCTTTTGCGGCGTCTTTGGGTGGGCCGGAACGAATCTTGATGCTCGCCTCATTAATCGGGACCGACAGTACCGTCGTTGCATCCGTTTCCTTGCGATCCGGCTGCTTCGTATCTTCCCAGCGACCGGGAATCAGATGGTCAACGAAGGCCTGTAACGCAGCCGCCTTCTTGTCGCTGTCAGTCACCATTATCGCTTCGCCGAAGCAAACGACCGATCGATAATTCATCGAGTGGGAAAATGCCGACTGTGCGAGCACCAGCCCGTCGAGCAAAGTGACACAAACACTGACCGGCATGCCCTTTTCAAAACTGGATACCCAGCCGCTGGCCACCGCACCGTGCAGGACAATTTCGTCGCCCATTCGGGCATAGGTCACCGGAATAACGATCGGGCCGTCGTCCAAGTAAAACGCGACGTGGGCAACCATCCCTTCGTCAAGAATGGCATTGGCTGTTTCCCGGTCGTAACTCCCCCGCTCAGCGTGCCGGCTGATCGTCGTCCTGTCTGTTTTAAGTAGATCCGATGCCACTTCGACTCCCTTGATTCGCCGATTGGTGTGGAGGCGACGAAGGAAACACAAAAGACGAATTACGGCAAGCATCGGGCGGCTTCCGACACCCGTGAAGCGCAGTTTCTGGGCGTTCTGCCATCCGCCCGGTCAGATTTTCGTAACGCTGGGCGCAACAAAAAGATGGCCAGGAGAATGCAGGGTGGTACTCTTTGGATTGATCCATTAAGTTTGAACGACCGGCCGAGATAGCGAAGTGCCGGCTAACCACTTCAAAAACAAGCGAGGACTGAACAAATGGTGTCTTTCATGAAGGCCTACGAGGCCCAAACCTACGCGCTAATGCGCATTACAACCGGCTTCATGTTTTTCTGTCATGGTGCGGTGAAATTCATGAACATGCCGGATGATCGACCGATGCACATCCAGTGGATCGCAGGCCCCATCGAACTGATCGGTGGTGCACTGGTCATGATCGGATTCATGACGAGCCCCGCGGCATTTATCTGTGCCGGCATGGGTGCAGCAGCCTACTGGATAGGACACTTTAGTGCAGAAAACTATCTGCCGATCATGAATCGCGGTGACGCAGCGGCCTTGTATACCTTCGTTTTCCTGTATATCGCGGCGAAAGGCACAGGAATCTGGGGTGTCAGCAAAGACTGATAACACAGTCACTACTCAAAGAAAAAGCCCCGCTAGTGCGGGGCTTTTTTTGATCCGACTGCACAGCTCCTGAGAGCCGAATCAGGTTTCGTGAGACGAGGCAGGATTCGATTCGGAAGCGGAGTGTATATGCAAATACATGAGCACTTCGGATCGAATCCTAACAACATATCGCAGAAGCTGAATTGCTATTAGCGTTTCATGGCCTCGAAGAAATCGACGTTCGTCTTTGTATCCTGCAACTTGTTCAACAGGAACTCAACCGCCGCCAGTTCGTCCATGGGATGCAACACCTTTCTCAGGACCCACATCTTCTGCAGCTCTTCCGGCTGGGTCAACAGCTCTTCCTTACGTGTGCCTGACCGGTTGATGTTGATCGACGGGAAGACACGTTTTTCGGCGATACGTCGATCCAGGTGAATCTCCATATTGCCAGTGCCTTTGAATTCCTCGTAGATCACTTCGTCCATCTTCGAACCGGTATCAACCAGCGCCGTAGCAAGAATGGTCAGGCTGCCGCCTTCCTCGATATTCCTCGCTGCACCAAAGAACCGCTTCGGACGGTGCAAGGCATTCGCGTCGACACCACCGGTCAGGACCTTGCCTGACGATGGCACAACCGTGTTGTAGGCGCGTGCCAATCGTGTAATCGAGTCGAGCAGGATGACGACATCCCGCTTGTGCTCGGTCAGACGTTTGGCCTTCTCGATCACCATGTCCGCAACCTGCACGTGACGACTTGCCGGTTCGTCAAATGTCGATGACACGACTTCGCCGCGCACCGTGCGCTGCATCTCGGTGACTTCTTCCGGCCGCTCGTCGATCAGAAGAACGATCAGTTCGACGTCGGGGCTGTTGGCAACTATGGCAGATGCAATGTTTTGCAGTAGCATCGTCTTACCGGCTTTGGGCGGCGAAACGATCAAGCCGCGCTGTCCCTTACCGATCGGCGCAACCATGTCGATAATTCGTGCCGTCAGGTCTTCGGTACTACCGTTGCCCTGCTCAAGTTTGAGTCGATCGCGAGGGAAGAGTGGCGTCAGGTTCTCGAACAGAACCTTGCTACGTGCATTCTCCGGTGCATCATGGTTGATTTCACCGACCTTGAGCAACGCGAAGTAGCGTTCCCCCTCTTTAGGCGGCCGAATCAGTCCGGAAACCGAGTCACCCGTTCGCAGGTTGAAGCGTCGAATCTGGCTAGGGCTGACGTAGATATCGTCGGGTCCGGCCAGGTAGGAGCTGTCCGCGGAGCGCAGGAATCCGAAGCCATCTTGCAAGATCTCCAGAACGCCGTCTCCATAGATACCCTCACCCTGTTGGGCATGCGCCTTCAGGATCGAGAAGATGATGTCCTGCTTGCGGGAGCGGGCTAGATTTTCTAGGCCCATTGATTCGCCAAGTTCGACAAGTGACGATGCCGGACGGGTCTTCAGGTCCGTCAGGTTCATCGCATTTTTGCTTGATTCGAGCTGGTCGGCAGGGATGACTTCGAGGCTACCGTCGTCGTCCGGCATCACATCATTTTGATTGCGCCGCCGGCGCCGGCGATTGCCATTGTGGCCCTTGTTTTGTTTAGGCGACTGCTTAGGTCGACTTCTGGTTTGATTACCCAAGTATCCTCTCACAAATTAGATTCCAGAAACTCAGTTAGTTGGGATTTCGACATCGCTCCCAGTTTCTGTGCATGGACGGAACCATCCTTGAAAAGCATCAGTGTCGGGATGCTGCGGATGCCGAATTTTGGTGGTGTGTTCGGGTTTTCATCGATATTGATCTTGGCGACGGTCATGCGGTCTACATATTCCTCCGCAACCTCAAAAAGCAAGGGCTCGATCATCTTGCAAGGCCCGCACCATTCAGCCCAGAAATCGAGCAGAACGGGCTTTTCCGAATTCAGAACATCGGCTTCAAAACTATTATCATCGGTGTATACGATCTTGTCGCTCACCTGGCTTACCTCCAAATGGAACAGATTGGAATTAGATTGTAGGAATGCCCGTTTTAGCGCTTGAGCCTACGAACATTTCAAAATGGATGACGCTGCCTTCTCAATAAGGCACTATGTCGCAGCTTTATCGCGGCTTCTCTTGGATTTCGATGATGGCGAATTTGGCAGGTGCGACGGGTGTCGCGTCGGTATAGCGCTCATTTGACCCCTTCACGAAGCATTTTGCAAGCCCCCAATCAACATTTTCTAACCGGATTTCAATGACTGACAGTCACCTGAGTGAACTCAGATTCGATGCCCTTGAACTGCGCGACAGCCTGCGTCGCGGCATCGCCGATGCGGGTTTCGAGTTTTGTACGCCCATCCAGGCCAGCACACTCCCGATTGCGCTGGACGGCAAGGATGTGGCGGGACAGGCGCAGACAGGAACCGGCAAAACCGCGGCATTCCTAATCGCGGCCTATGAGCAAGTCCTGACCGGATCCGGCAGCGAAGCAGCATCTGACGACAACGAAACTCCGCGACAACCGCGGATATTCATTCTGGCGCCAACCCGAGAATTGGCCATTCAGATCGCGAACGATGCTGAGGTGCTCGGAAAGCATACCGGCCTGAAAATCGCACTCGCGTTCGGCGGCACGGGTTATGAGCAACAGCGACGCACGATCGCTGCAGGTGTCGACCTGCTCATCGGCACGCCTGGCCGAATTATCGACTACTTCAAGCAGGGCGTGTTCAAGCTG
>JAQWSV010000203.1 GCA_029243005.1 Woeseiaceae bacterium | reverse complement strand
CAGCTTGTCGATGTCACGTTCGTTCTGCACAGGGCGCTCGAATTTCGGACCCTCACCGGCCTCGAAGTAAAGTCCGAGACCCATCGCGTCAGGAATTGTCAGGATGTCAGAAAAAAGAATGGCGGCATCGAGCTTGAACCGGCGCAATGGCTGCAGGGTCACTTCACACGCCAGCTCGGAATTACCGCAAAGGCTCATGAAGTCGCCGGCCTCTGCACGAACTGCCCGATACTCAGGCAGGTAGCGGCCAGCCTGACGCATGACCCAGACCGGTGTGCGCGGCACCGGCTGGCGGCGCAAAGCGCGAAGAAACAGGTCATTTTTGAGTGTTGTGCTCACGCGAACTTCGCAGCGATGGTCGCCTGAATCGCCTCGGCCGCTGCCCGCGGACTTTCAGCATCTCGAATCGGCCGACCGACGACGATGTGATCAGCGCCGTTAATAAAAGCCTGCTCGACACTAACCACACGTTTCTGATCACCGGTCGGCTTATTATCCACTGGCCGGATGCCCGGCGTGATGATCAGGAGTTTGTTGTCTATGAATTCCCTTAACTTCGGCGCTTCTAGGCCGGAAGAGATTACACCGTCGCATCCGGACTCCAGCGCGCGCTTCGCGCGTGACAGAACCAGCGATCCAACATCGCAATCAAAGCCGAGGTCATCGAGGTCGCCGCGGTCCAGGCTGGTCAGTACCGTCACGGCGAGCACCTTCAGCGAATCGCCCTTGTTCTCGGCGGCCGCCTCCATGATCGACTGATTGCCATGCACCGTGACACACGCAACGCCCCGGTCTTTCAGTTGTCGCACGGCCGAGCCGACCGTTGCCGGAATGTCGAAAAACTTAAGGTCGGCGAAAACTTTCTTGTTCCGCTCGATCATCCAGTCGAGCAGTTCAAAGTAGCCACCACTCATCATAAGCTCGAGGCCAATCTTATAAAACGTCACTGATTCGCCGAGCTCCTCAGCGAGCGCGCGGGCGCGGTCACAGTCCGGCACATCCATCGCAAAGATCAGTCTGTCCTTGGCGGAAATATCTTTGTTGTTCATGTGAATTCCATGGTCAGGCAAAAAGCGCGGCGCATTGTAGCAGCTAAGATTACGTCAGACGCTCATGTTCGGAGAATGCGAAACGATCGGTCATGCCCGCAATATAGTCGGCAACGACGCGCGCCATATCAGCGTCATCGCCCGCCGCACGATCTGCGAATGACAGCGGCATCTCGCCCGGATCACTCATGAATCGCTCGAAGAGAACCTCGATCATCAGCTGGGTCTGTTCATTCATCGCTTGCACCTGGTTATGCCGATATAGGTTCTCACGCAAGAACTTCTTCAGTTCGAGGTGCATCTCCCGAACTTCCTCGCTGAAACCGACCACCGGCTTTTCCTGGGCACGCACATCGTCGATTGTCGCCGGCGCCTTCGCCGCAAGCACTGACGATGTGTTCTCAATCAGGTCGTTGACGACATGGCCTATCATTCGGCGGATGACTTCATAGATTAGTTGTCTGTCCTCGATATCCGGCCAGCGCCGTTGGACCTCATCGTAGTGCTGATCGAATAACGGCTGTTCGCAAAGCTGATCCAGGTCCAACAGCCCGGCACGGAAACCGTCATCGACGTCGTGATTGTTATATGCAATGGCGTCGGCAATGTTGACGAGCTGCGCCTCAAGGCCGGCCTGTTGTCGATTCAGGAACCGCTCGCCCAGCGTCCCCAATTCGCGAGCATTCTTTCTTGAGCAGTGCTTGAGGATGCCCTCACGCGTCTCATAGGTAAGATTCAGTCCGGGGAAGTCCGCGTACTTTGCCTCGAGCTCATCGACGACACGCAACGACTGTAGGTTGTGCTCGAAGCCACCAAAGTCCTGCATGCACTGATTGAGTGCATCCTGACCCGCATGCCCGAAAGGAGTATGCCCCAGGTCATGCGCCAAGCTGATGGCCTCCACCAGTGCCTCGTTCAGGTGCAGCGCACGGGCAGCCGTCCTGGCGATCTGGGCGACCTCTAGCGAATGCGTCAACCGGGTACGATAGAGATCTCCTTCATGATTCACAAACACCTGTGTCTTGTAGACCAAGCGCCTGAATCCTGTGGAGTGAATGATGCGGTCCCGATCGCGCTGGTATTCGCCGCGATACGAGGGAGCGGGCTCCTTGAATCGACGGCCCCTGCTGTGTTGTTCGTACGCTGCGTATGGGGCCAGCGCTTCTGGCGCTGGATTCATTCAGGCACCCGTGGGTTCGAGCGCCCTGTCGAGAGCAGCATCGTCGTAATCCGCTGTTACGAACGCATCACCAAGACGACGCAACAAAACAAATCGAATTTTGTTCGACTGCACTTTCTTATCGAGTTTCATTGCCTCGCGTAAATTTGCGGCGCCTGCCGCAGGCGGGTCGACAGGCAGTCCGGCCGCTTCAACCAGGCTCACCAGCCGTTGGCGCTCCGCATCCTCAATATCGCTCATGGCAGCGGCCATTAGCATACCTGCTGCCACAGCTTCCCCATGCAGCCACTCGCCGTAGCCCACCGTGTTTTCAATCGCATGACCAAAGGTATGACCGAAATTCAGTAACGCGCGTTTGCCTGCCTCTCGTTCATCCTCCGCCACGACGTCAACCTTGATTTCACAAGAACGACGAATCGCGCAGGCAAGGGCTTCCGGATCCCTGTTCAATAGTGTCGCCATATTCTCTTCAAGCCATCCTAGGAATTCCGTGTCCGCGATCGCACCGTACTTGATGACCTCCGCGAGGCCCGCCCTGAACTCGCGATCTGACAGCGTCGACAGGGTATCTGTATCAATTATTACGCTACGCGGCTGATGAAAGGCACCTATCAGGTTTTTGCCACCAGGATGATTGACACCGGTCTTGCCGCCTACCGATGAATCGACCTGAGCGAGCAAGGTCGTCGGCACCTGCACGAAGGCTACGCCGCGCATGTAACACGCGGCCGCAAAGCCAGCGACATCACCGACCACACCACCACCCAGGGCAACGATGGTCACGTCTCGTCCTGCTTTGGACTCGACAAGCCTGTCGAGAATACTTTGAACGGTCGAAACCGTTTTGTGTGCCTCCCCATCCGGAAGCTCTATGAGATCGACGGTTACATCGCCCAGGCTGGGTTTCAGTTCTTGGAAATAGAGCTGAGCAACGGTAACGTTGCTGACAACTAGGCATTGCGACCCGGCAAGTGCATCGGCCAAGTATGACCCAGCTGACAGCATGCCGCTCCCAATCGCTATCGGATAACTTCGGTCGCCTAAGTCTACAGTCAGGTTATACGCGCTCATCAGACGGCAAAGGTTACATGATTTGGGCGCTATCGTGCGCCAGTACTGATGGAACGCTCAAAGCGCGTCGCGAATCTCAACCGCCACTTCCTTCACGCGGCGACCATCGGTCTCGATGACCAAGTCGGCGATTTCCCGGTACAAGGGATCACGAATTTCCATCAATGCCTCGAGGATCTCTTCCTTGTTGTCACCATAAAGCAACGGCCGGTTCCGGCTATGCTGAGTGCGGTCAAGCTGCTGCTTGACCGTCGTGTGCAGGTAGATAACGAAGCCGCGGCCACCCAAGTAGCTATGGCTCTTCGGATCAAGTACCGCGCCGCCACCGGTCGCCAGCACCGTGCCCTGGCGCGCAGTCAGCTCATCGATCACTTTGGCCTCGCGTTTGCGAAACCCTTCCTCACCTTCCTTTTCGAAGATAAAGGGGATATCGACGCCGGTACGGCTTTCGATTTCTTCGTCACTGTCGACGAAATCCATGTGCAGTAGTCGGGCAAGTTGCCGTCCGACAGCCGACTTGCCAGCGCCCATGGGCCCAATCAGAAACAGATTCCTAGGTTTACTCATCGATAACCAAGTGCAAAAGGAGAAAGCCAACCCGCAGGTCGGATTTCTGTCAATCAATTGGTGTCCGCGCAGGTAAAGGCAGGGTCACCTCTGTTCAGTGTCAGCGTATTGTCGCCACTGCAGGCGCAAATCACCAGCGCCGTGAGCACTGTTGCGATACGAATCAGTTTTCTCGCTGCTCCAATTCTTTCACAGAGAGCTCAGCAGCTAGTAAATGCTGGACCCCTCGTTAAGGATCCTCGGCGTTACAAAGATCAACAGTTCTGCCTTGTTCGTAACGTTCGATGTCGACCTGAACAGATTCCCTACCCCCGGGATGTCACCCAAGAAAGGCACTTTATTTACGGTCTCGCGACGCTCAGTTTCGTAAATACCACCCAGCACAACGGTTTGTCCATCCCTTACGAGCACCTGGGTTTCGACCGACCGGGTATCGATACTCGGTACGAGGCCGCCCGTCGCGCTTGGCGTCAGTTCACCCACGTTATCCTTCTGAACAAGCAGGTCCATGATGATGTTGTTGTCCGGTGTGATCTGCGGCGTCACAGTCAGGCTCAATACGGCCTCTTTGAACTGCGTCGTCGTGGCACCAGAGGAAGCAGACTCCTGATACGGAATTTCCACGCCCTGTTCGATGCGTGCTTCTTTCTGGTTGGCAGTGATCAGTCGCGGTGTCGAAACGATCTCACCGCGCCCTTCTGCTTGCAGTGCGGTCAGCTCGAGATCGACGATGTAGTCGGAGTCGAGTACTGCGAGCGCCAAGCGGCCAGCAGGATTTTTAATAGGTACATTAATATTATAACGATCTGCGATGCCCGGTGCCGATTCCGGGAATGCATTACCCGTATTGGCCAAGTTATCGAGCGCTGAACCAACGATGATGTCACTGGCTTCGCCCCTTCCGGTTACCGAGATCAGACCGTCACTTGAATTCTCTTTGACGCCCGTTACACCGAAGCGCACACCGAGGTCGCGGCTGAAGTCATCATTGACGACGACGATGCGAGACTCGATCAGCACCTGACGAATGGGTATATCCAGCACCCGCACGAGGCGACGGATGTCTTGCAGACGATCCGCTGTGTCCTGCACGAGCAGGGTGTTGGTGCGATCGTCGATGCCGACACTGCCACGCTCAGACAGCAGGCTGTTCTTGCCGGCGCCGGCGCCTGACTCACCACCGATCAGAGCGGCGAGATCGACTGCCTTGGCATAGTTCACCTGCAGGAACTCCGAATACAACGGTTCCAGTTCGGTAATCGCCTGACGGGCTTCGAGGTCAGCCGTTTCGCGGGCCGCGATTTCTTCGGTCGGTGCAACGATGATGACGTTGCCATTCTTGCGCATGTCGAGGCCCTTCGTGGTCATGACGATGTCGAGTGCCTGATCCCAGGGGACATTGCGCAATCGCAGGGTAACGTTGCCCTGCACCGTATCGGACACAACGATGTTGCGACCGGACGTTTCCGCCAGCAGCTGCAGTACCGCTCGTGTTTCGATGTCCTGGAAGTTCAACGTCAGCCGCTGGCCTTCATATTCTTTCGTTTCCGAAAACAGTGATGAGCCTTCTTCTTGGGCCTCCACTCTCGGGTTGATTTCAATCGCGAATTCGTTGTCAGACTGATATGCCAGCTGCTCGTAGCTGCCTTCTGCGGTGATTTCGATGCGGGTATCGAGATTGGTACGCAGCGTGTCGACCGTTATCACCGGCGTTGCGAAGTCCATGACGTCCAGACGGCGCATCAGCTCTGCCGGCAGACTAGTGTCCTTGAATACTGCAACGATGCGTCCGCCTTCCTCGCGAATGTCCACCGGTGTACCCGGGTCGCTCAGGTTAACCATTACGCGGCCACCGCCATCACGCGTGCGACGGAAGTCCACACTATTGATCTGGCGAACACCGCTCGATGCAAATGACGGAGATGAGCTCCGCTGCGGGACGCTGCCGGCAAACTGCGTAACACCAGTGTCGCCGCCGTCACCACCTAGCGTCACGAAAATTGTGTTTCCGCTGTTGCGGGTATCGTAAGGCACCATCGAGTCCAGATTCAGTACGACGCGGGTACGACCATTGGCCTCCGCGGTCATTACGGTTTCCAGCGGGCCTAGGTTGACGTCTCGGCGTCGCGATGACAAACCCAACGTCGTTCCCGGCAAATCAAGTGCGATGCGAGCCGGATCTGCAATCGTGAAGGCCAGGGGGTTCGGTGCGGTACCGCTCATGATCAGCTTCAATTCCACTCGCTGACCCGGCAGGCTCTGAACCTGAATGTCCTGCAAACGATTGCTCTCCTGCGCATTCACAGAGAAGGCGCAGACTGCAAGCAACGCCGCAGCGATTTCCATGACCCAACGCCGGTGATTGCCGAGCGTCGTATTAAATTTAAGCGTCATTCCAAAAACCCCCAGTTTCATTCAGGCGTCAGTCTGCCAGGGACACGGCGGCATCTCGCTCCAGGTAGCCGCCAATCCCGTCAGAAATAATTTCAATGAGTTCAATTGCAGAATCGTTGATCGCAACAATGCGGCCGTCGTTCTGTCCCATGTAATTGCCAGGTACGACCCTTTGGATCAGACCATCAGAAGTTTGGATCAGGCCGTAGGTCGTATCCCCCAGCACCAGTGTGCCGACCATACGCAAGGTATCGAGCGGAAAACTCTCTAGAAACTCGCGGCTCCGTTCCAGATCCGGCCGTGTAGCGCCATCACCCGGGCCGCCGTTTACCAGCGGTGAGTCCGGCACGAACGGTGAGCGCAAACCCTGCTCATCCGCTGAGTAGATGAATACTTCATAAGGCGTAATCTCGGGAAGTGGCTCGATACGGCCACCCGGCCGTGCCTTAATTTCATTGATGTACCGGTCGAGGTCATCCATGTCGGTGCCACATGCACCAAGCGCAAATCCGACAAGCAGGATGACGACCAAGTTCCTAGAGAGGAAAGCTTTCATCAGTCGCTCTCCTCTTCAATATAACGATAGGTTTTCGCCGTCACCTGCAGTGTCAGGCTGTCGAAATTATTGGGGTCATCCAGCGTAATGTTAATGTCATGCAAGGTCACGATTCGTGGCAATGCAGCAACGCCGCTGACGAAGTTCGCGATCTCGTGGTAATCACCCGACAGGCTGATCGTGATCGGCTTCTCGGCATAGAAATCTTTCGGTACTTCCGGCTGCGGCTGGAACAGCTTTTCCTGCAGGCCGGCGGCCAGACCCGTTTGCGAGATGTCGACGATCAGGCTAGGAATCTCGGTTTCGCCAGGCAACTGTCGAAGCATCGTGCCGAACGACTGCTCGATCTGTGCAAGCTGAGCACGATAGGCATCGTAGTTCGCTGCCTTGCGTTGCTTGTTCTCGAAGACGGCGCGCAGGGTAGTTTCCTCCTGCTCGGCCCGCTGCAGCGCCGGGTACTTGTCTTCGATGATAATCCAGTAAATGCCCAGACCCGCAACGATGGCAAAGACAATGCCGATTACGCCAGCCCGGAAGACAAACGGCCAGCGGCCGATGTCGTTGGCATCCAGGCTCTGCAGTTCTTCTATTAAGTTCATAGCCCTGGCTCCTCATCCGCCATCGGACTCGTCTGCATCAGGGTTACTACGAACTCAGCCTGGCGGGCCGGACCCTGCTCGGTCGTTTCGACCTTAGTTACGCTTGGATCAGTCAGCCATTCGGACTGGTCCGCCTGTCGCATCAGCGCCGATACACGCGTGCTCGACTGTGCGACACCCTTCAATTCAATCGCGTTACCCTGTTGTTGCATGCCGTTCAGGTAGACACCTTCCGGCATCTGACGAGTGATCTCGTCAAAAAGGTGAACGATTTCAGGACGGCTGCGCTGCAGCTGCTCAATAATGTCCATGCGTGCCAGCAGCCTTTCTTTCTGGCGTTCTAGGCCGTCAATTTCAGTAATGCTCTTTTCGAGCTCTGCGATTTCAGCTTCAAGGCGCTGATTACGCGCTTGTTGATCGTCAATCATCTGCATAAACATGAACCAGGTCAGGCCAACGACCGCACCGGCGACCATCACGGCACCGACAAGTGCGACCATGAAGTCCTGCTGTCGCTGCTTGCGTTCGGCTTCACGCCATGGGAGTAGATTAATGCGTGGCATCTTAGTCGAAGCTCCTCAATGCAAGTCCGCAGGCCGTCAAGAGTGCGCTAGCGTCGTTGTGCACACCTTGCGACTTGGCCTTGGATGAGATCTTCATCTGACCCAGCGGATCGCCGACTTCCGTCGGAATGCCAACACGGCTTGCAATAACGTCCGCGATACCCGGAATGTTGGCGCAACCGCCACACACTAGGATCATGTCAGGTTGTTCACGACCACCGCCGCCCGAGGCGAGATAGAACTGCAGCGAACGACTGACCTGCTGGGTCATGTCGTCAATGAAAGGCTCAAGCACTTCAGGCTGGTAGTTACAGGGCAAGCCACCTTGTTTTTTCGCGCGCCCAGCGTCTTCCATCGACAGTCCGTAATTTCGCATGATCTCCTCGGTCAGCTGCTGGCCGCCGAAAGCGAAGTCACGCGTGTAAATCACTTTGAGGTCCTTCAGGACGCTGAACGTGGTGCTGCTGGCGCCAATATCGACGATGGCAACCGACTGCTCTTTGCCGGCGTCCGGAATCTGGTGGCTCATGAGCTGGCAGGCGTTTTCGAGGGCGAATGCTTCAACGTCGACGATTTCGGCGGACAACCCGGCTGCCTGCACGGCAGACTCGCGCTGCTCCACGTTCTCGGTACGCGTTGCGACCAAGAGGACATCGAGCAACTCGGGGTCATTTTCGTTCGGCCCGACAATTTCGTAATCGAAGCTGACTTCTTCCATCGGGAACGGAATGTACTGGTCAGCCTGGATTTCAACTTGGCCCTCGAGATCCCTTTCGGACAGGCTCGACGGCATCTGAATGACTTTCGTAATGGCCGCGTCGCCGCTGATCGCGATGGCGACATCGGTGGCTCTCGCCCCCGCCCGCTTTACTGCTCGCCGGATGGCTTCACCGACAGCCCTGGCATCCACTATCACCTTTTCATTGACCGAACTCGGCGGAGTGGGTTCCGCGGAATAGGACTCGACCCGGTAGCGTTTTCCGCTCTGCGACAACTCAATTAGCTTCACCGATGATGTCGTTATGTCGAGACCCAGCAGCGGCTGTGATTTTTTTCCGAAAAGCACGTAAATTTCCTTCGAAGTCGGTGAGTTGCAGAGTAATTCTCAACTCAAGCTCAGCAAGCCGATTTAACTATATCTCAATAAAATGTTAAATAAAACGTGACTTTGTCCAAGAACCGCCAAGTTTCAAGCGATCCTTATGTTACTGACGAGAACCGACATGTTCCGTGAACTGGTAGGCATCGGCGGGCCCGCCCAGATATTGGATCCCAGTCCCTCCCCGGCGCCTGTTTTCATTGCGGCCGGAAGTTAAAGATCGCTATCATCTGGACTAGGTTCGAAGCGCTCTGGCGAGCTCCGTGCCACCGGAATGCCATATTTGGAGATCAATATGCCGATAACGGCAATTCGGTAGCGCCCTGGAAGCGGAATTAGGGCTCGCTCCAGTTCGCTTCTGCCGTGACTGACCGGTCAACCCGGAAGCAAGCAGGATCATGCAGAAACGACAAACAAGCAGCAGAACGTCCCGCCAGATGAGTATGCGAAGGCGCTATGCGCGTTGGGCCATGCTGCTCCTAGGGCTCGGAGTCAGTGGCATCCTTGCCGCGGCCGCGACAGTGATCGGTGCTTATCACTATGTGTCGCCCAGCCTGCCGCAGGCGGAGACCATCCGCGATATTCCACTCCAGATTCCGCTCAGGATCTTCAGTCGTGACGGTCGGCTTATAGAAGAGGTTGGCGAGCGGCGACGCATCCTGGTCGACTATGAGGATCTTCCGCCGTTCGTCGTGCATGCATTTGTCGCTGCCGAGGATGGTCGTTTCTTCGAGCATCCCGGCATCGATTACCAAGGCATCATGCGGGCGCTCCTGCTACTCGTTAAGAGCGGCGAGATTTCAGGCGGCGGCAGTACAATTACCCAACAGCTCGCCCGCGACTACTTCCTGACCCGGGAACAGCTTTTCACGCGAAAACTCAGGGAAGCCTTCCTCGCTTGGCAAATCGAGCAGGCGTTTTCCAAGGAAGAGATCATGGCGCTCTTCCTGAACAAAATGTTCTTTGGACAGCGCGCTTACGGTGTCGCAGCGGCCGCACAGGTTTACTATGGCAAGTCCCTCTCCGATATCAATATTGCCGAAGTAGCGACACTCGCGGGGGTCCTGCCAGCACCCTCCGAATACAACCCGGTGCGAAGTGTCGCCAATGCCGGCATACGGCGGCGTTACGTGCTGAATCGTATGCACGACCTTGACTACATCAATGAGCGGCAGCTGGAGGACGCACTGGCCTACCCGCTCGAGTCACAACTGCACGGTACCAAGAATGATCTGTCTGCACCGTATGTCGCCGAAATGGTCCGCAGGGAAATGCTCAGGCGTTACGGCGAGGCGACATACTCAGCCGGCTACAGTGTCATCACAACTCTCGACTCGCGCCTGCAGGAATCTGCGAACTACGCCGTCCGCAACGGCTTGCTCGAATTCACCCGCCGCCGTGGCTACCGCGGGCCAATTGCCACCGTGGCACTCGAACCAGAAACCCTGGCCACGCCGTATATAGAGTGGCCTGGGGAACTGCAACGCCAGCTCCAAGACTATAGCGATCCGGCGGGCCTGTCCGTCGCCATCGTCACGGCACTGAACGAAGCGAACAACAGCGTCGACATCGTTCTACAAGACGGCACGGAATCGATGATCGCCTGGCATGGCATTTCATGGGCGCGTCCGTACGTGGATCGTGAAACGCGCGGTCCGGCACCCGAGACCGTTGCGGATGTGCTCACCACCGGTGACATTATCTATGTCATGCCCATCACCGTCGGCGGCTGGGCACTCGCACAATTGCCAGCGGTGCAGTCAGCCGTTGTATCTGTCGATCCGCTGGATGGCGCAATAACGAGCCTCGTCGGAGGACTCGACTTTTCACTGAGCAAATTCAATCGTGCCACCCAGTCGGCAAGGCAGCCGGGCTCCTCCTTTAAGCCCTTTATCTATTCGGCAGCCCTGAAGAGCGGCAACACATTGGCGACGATCGTTCCTGATTCGCCGGTCGTGATCAGCTCAACAGCGCTCGAACGCCTGTGGCGACCCGTCAATTACAGCGGTCGTTTTTATGGTGACCAGCGCGTGCGTGAAGCAATGGTGCGCTCGATGAACCTCGCGTCCGTACGTTTGTTGCTTAACAACACAGGCATCGGCAACGCCGTCAGACACCTTTCGCCATTCGGCTTCAATGACGCTGCGCTTCCCAGAAACGGTTCACTCGCGCTCGGTGGTGGCAATGCATCGCCGCTTGATATGGCGCAAGCCTATGCAACGTTCGCCAATGGTGGTTATGCGGTTAAGCCCTACGTTATCGATTCGATCATCGGGCCGACCGACAAGTACCTGTATCGAGCCGAGCCTTTTGTCGTCTGTCCCAAATGCGAACCGGCCGATGAACCGGAACAACCACCAAGATCCGAGCCACAGTATCCCGTACATTTTCCGGAATCCGACAAAATTATTAGCGTTGACGAAGAGCTGCTCCAAGAGGTTTACATCAACCGTGGTGGCGCGCTCGCGATTGACCGACTCGATCCCATTTACGAACAGCTATTCGACGACGGTACGGTGACGCTGGAACAAATGGCCCCCATGGGTGAAACCTATCAACCAGACGCGACGATGGAGCCCGAAATTTTCGCCGACGTAAAGCTGGCGGAGCGCATTATCAGTCCGCATAACGCGTTTCTCATCCAGGACGCCATGCGCGACGTCATCCGTCGCGGCACTGGCGTAAGGGCACGAGTGCTGGGACGAACCGACCTGTCGGGAAAGACCGGCACCTCTAATGACCGCCGCGATGCATGGTTCGCCGGATTCAATTCGGATATCGCCAGCGTGGTCTGGGTGGGTTATGACGATGACTCGACCCTCGGGCCCCGGGAAGAAGGATCGCGAACCGCATTACCCATATGGATCGAGTTTGCCCGCCGGGCACTGGACGGCGTCCCGAATCACCGGATGGACACGCCTGAGGGCATCGTCAGCGTACGTATCTCGAAAACAACAGGCTGTCCCGTGGATGCAACCACACCCTTTGAAGACGTTATGTTCGAACACTTTCGCGAAGACATGGTCCCCGAGTGTGACGTGGACGAGGTGGTTCCCGACATCTTCAATACTTCCGACGACAGCGGAAACCTTTTTTAGCCAGGAGCTCGAGCGATGGGCAGGAAAAAAGTTTCTGTAAACGACCGCGCCCGGCAGATGGTTGCCCAGGAAGCCGCACGGATCATCGTCGACCAGGGCATTCAGGATTTCCACATCGCAAAACTCAAAGCGGCCGACCGACTTGGCCTCAACAACCGTGGTTCATTACCAGGTAACCGCGAGATCCAGCAAGCGGTCAGCGAGCATCACCAGATCTTTGGTCGCGAGTCTCACTTCGATCTCCTACTGTCATTTCGTCGTACCGCGCTCGCCGCGATGGAGATCCTGTCGCCCTTCAGGCCGCGACTGGTCGGTCCGGTTTTAAACGGAACCGCGGCCATCAATTCCGCCATCAATCTGCATGTCTTTTCAGACACGCCGGAACTCATCGCAATGAAACTCGACGAGAACAGCCTGAGGTGGCGCTCGTACGAACGTCGACTGAAAAGCCGTCGTGATCACGCGGAGACATTTGCTGGCTACCAATTCCATCACGACGACCTCGAGATTGAAGCGACGGTCTTCCCCATCGATGGAATGAGACAAGCGCCGATCAGCCCGGTCGATGGCCGACCCATGCTACGCGCCAACTCATCGGCTGTCCGCAAACTTCTCGAACCCACCGACTGACCCAACCCCGACACATCGACCGAACTGATAAGTATTTAAAGGGAGAGACACAAATAAAGAATTGCCTGCCTAGTCGCGGGCGATGATTGTTAGCGTTTTTCTACCGCTACGTAGTCGCGCTTTGCGGGTCCGGAGTAGAGCTGGCGCGGACGACTGATACGGCCATGCGGATCGGTGATCATCTCCCTCCAGTGTGCGACCCAGCCAACTGTTCGGCCGATCGCGAACATAACCGTGAACATCGAGGTCGGGATGCCCAACGCTCGATAGATGATGCCTGAGTAGAAGTCGACATTCGGGTAAAGGTTCTTCTCAACGAAGTAATCGTCCTGAAGCGCGACCTGTTCGAGTTCGAGTGCGAGCTCGAAGAGCGGCGAGTCCGTACGACCCATTTTCTCAAGAACCTTGTGGCACATCTCGCGAATGATCGTCGCGCGCGGATCGAAGTTCTTGTAGACGCGGTGGCCAAAACCCATCAGCCGGTACGGGTCGTCCTTGTCTTTCGCCTTCTCGACATACTTCGGAATGTTCTTCGCATTACCAATTTCCTTGAGCATGCGAAGGACGGCTTCGTTTGCGCCGCCATGCGCGGGACCCCACAGTGCGGAGATGCCGGCGGCGATCGCCGAATACGGGTTGGCGCCAGAGCTGCCTGCCATGCGTACGGTCGACGTCGAACAATTCTGCTCGTGGTCAGCGTGCAGGATGAACAGGAGGTCGAGCGCTTTCGCGGCGACTTCGTCGATTTCGTATTCTTCCGCCGGTACGGCAAACAACATGCGCAGGAAGTTTTCTGCATAGTTGAGGTCGTTCCGCGGGTAGATGAACGGCTGACCTGCAGTCAACTTATGCGCGGCTGCAGCAATGGTGGGCAACTTGGCAATAATGCGATGCGTGAACACATCGCGCGCTTCCGCATTATTGACGTCCATCGTATCGTGATAGTACGCGGACATCGAACCGACTACGGCCGATACGACTGCCATCGGATGAGCATCGTAGCGGAAGCCATTAAAGAATCGCAACATGCCCTCGTTAAGCATCGAGTGGCGTGTAATCGACGTTTCGAAGCCGGCCAGCTCATCAGCCGACGGCAATTCTCCATACAAGAGGAGGTGCGCAACCTCGACAAAGTTCGAATGCTTGGCAAGCTGCTCAACCGGATAACCCCGGTACATCAACACGCCTTCATTGCCGTCAATGAAGGTGATTTCGCTGTCGCAGCTGCCGGTAGATACGAATCCCGGGTCGTAGGTAAAAACACCCTGTTCCGCATAAAGGCGGCCGATTTCGACTACATCCGGGCCGGCGGTTCCTGTCCGGACAGGCAATTCCATTGTATTGCCGTCAGGACTCGTCAGCGTAAATACTTCTTTGTTCATAGATCATCAAACCTTTCTTTTCCAGGCACGGCGAAGCACCGACCCGCAACACCCCATGGTGCCTGAAGCCGAAAACGTGAGCAACGAGCGAAACTGTGAGTTTGCCCCAGGGCGATGCAAATAGTTGCGCTAGCCGAGACCGTACTTTCGGCGGAATTTGTCGACCCGGCCGCCCGAATCGATGATTTTCTGCTTGCCGGTATAGAACGGATGACAGGCCGAGCAGACCTCGATGGAGAGGTCCTCGCCGAGCACACTGCGCGTGGCGAATTCGTTACCGCAACTACAGGTCACCTTAATGGCGCTGTAGTTCGGATGGATATCGGCTTTCATGTAGGGTCTTCCTGTTCAGGGCCAAGCGCTTGAAAAAGGGCGCGTAGCATATAGGCACACTCCCTGTTGCGCAAGTCCCTAGGAATGCAGGGGGTTTATCCACAATTCCTGTGGATAACTCTGTGAAGAAAATTTGAACGGATGCCGTAAGTGGGGGTTTTTAAAGAGTAGTTGCGAATATGCCTATTTTGTGTCCAATTTGTTATTTATATATAAATCAATGTTTTATGGATCATTCTGGAAAAGCCAGCTGAATTTAAGCGTCTATTCCACGGAATTTCGGGGAGACACCGCCTCTTGTGCATAACGGCCACGGCACCCAGATCGCTACCTTGGGGACTCTAGGACCCCCTTTTCCTCTCTCAGCGGCCCCTCATTCGGGTAAAAAACGCGCCTGGAGCTCGTTGAGCAGGCGAAATCCATCCGCCGTCGGACGTAAACGGCCCGTTGTCGGGTCTTCGAGCAATCCGTCCGCCACCGCCGCCTCGATTTGCTCACTCAGACTGTCCAGCTCGAGCCCGGTTCGCGCCGACAGCAACGACGGGGAAACGCCTTCCGATAAGCGAAGCGCGTTCAGCATGAATTCGAATCCGGCATCCGCGCCGGACAGGGCATCCGTGGACGGATCGAGGGAAGCGGCCTCCGCCTGTTCAATGTAGGACAGTGGATTGGCGGGCTTGCGATATCTTCGAATTATGCCATCGCCGTCGGTGATCTTACCGTGCGCGCCAGCACCCGCTGCAAGATAGTCACCGAATTGCCAGTAATTGAGATTGTGACGGCACGCATGACCCGGGCGGGCGAACGCCGAGACCTCGTATTGTTCATAGCCAGCGGCTACCAGCAATTGCCTGCCGGTTTCCTGGATATCCCACGCAAGATCTTCGTCGGGCATGTCCGGCGGTGGTCTGCAGTGAAAAACGGTGTTGGGCTCCAGCGTTAACTGATACCAAGAAATGTGCGGCGGAGAGAGTTCGAGTAATGATTCAATATCGGCCATCGCTTTCGCGAGATCCTGGCCCGGCAGCGCAAACATCAGGTCAACGTTAATGCTGTCGAAGCCGGCCTTATCCGCTTCTTCGTACGTCTTATCTATTTCATCCACGCCGTGAATACGGCCGAGGACATTCAACATCTCCGCGTCGAAACTCTGCGCACCAATGGAAAGCCGAGTCACGCCAGCCTGACGGTACATCGCGAGATTGCCATGCTCCACCGTGCCCGGATTTGTTTCCATCGTGATCTCGCAGTCGGCATCCAGCGAAAGCCGGTTTCTGCATGCATCGATTACCTGGGCAATTTCCGCTGGGCTGAAAAAGCTGGGCGTACCGCCACCAAGAAAAACCGTTTCGATCGATCGAGCCCCCGCTCGTAAAGCTTCCTGATAGATGTCTGCTATCAGTGCAGCGACGTAACGATCTTTCTGCGTATTATCACCGGCACGATGGGAATTGAAATCACAGTACGGACACTTTCGAACGCACCATGGAAGATGCAGATACAGAGAGAGGGGTGGCAAACCGACGGCCATCACCCAGATCGAGCGAGTTTCCGCACCTGGTCACGCAACGTGCGAAACGCCTTCCCCCTATGGCTGATGCGGTTCTTTTCCTCGCGCGTCAACTCAGCGCCGGTCTTCTGTTGACCGAGATCCAGGAAAACCGGGTCGTAACCAAATCCTCCGTCGCCGCGTCGCTCGTGGAGAATCTGGCCACGCCACACTTCCTCGACAACAACGTCCTCATGCACCTCGTCGGGCCAAACCAAGACGGCCGCACAATGAAACCCGGCACCCCGTTCATCGTCCGGCACATCCGTAAGTTCCTGCAACAGCAGGTCGAGGTTTTCTTCGTCGGTCGCATTCTCGCTCGCATAGCGTGCAGAACGCACACCCGGCCTGCCTCCAAGCGCGTCGACTGATATGCCGGAGTCGTCTGCCATCGCAGGCAGTCCTGACCGCAGAGCCGCAAGACGCGCTTTCAAAAGCGCATTCGCGGCAAACGTATCCTCAGTTTCTTCGGGAGACTCGATGCCTAACGAGGCTTGGGAGACGATGTCGATCTCGAGCTCCGCGAAGATGTCCGCAATCTCACGGATTTTTCCCGCGTTGCCAGACGCCAGTACGATCCTGTTCACGGCAACTCAGCTCGCCGAATCGATGGCCTTTAACTGAGCTTCGAAGATCTCGTCGATCCCCTTCGTCGCAAGCGCCAGTAATGCATCGAATTCACTTCGATCGAATGCATGGCCTTCCGCGGTGCCCTGCACTTCGATAAATCTTCCCGCGTCGTTCATGACGATGTTCATGTCCGTCTCCGCCTGCGAGTCTTCGTTGTAGTCCAGGTCAAGTACGGGCGTGCCTTCGAAAATACCCACAGAGACCGCCGCGATTCGACCGTGCACCGGGTTCTTTTTCAGATTTCCGTCGCTGCACAAACGATTCATTGCCACCTGCAAGGCAACAAAGGCACCGCTGATTGAGGCAGTTCTCGTTCCGCCATCCGCCTGCAGCACGTCGCAGTCCAGCGTGACGGTTCGTTCGCCCAACGCAGACAGATCGCTCGCCGCACGCAGCGATCGACCGATGAGTCGCTGAATTTCCTGGGTCCGTCCGGACTGCTTGCCACGTGCTGCCTCCCGACCCGCGCGAGTATGCGTCGAGCCAGGCAACATGCCATACTCGCCGGTCACCCAGCCTGTGCCGGCACCGCGCAACCATGGTGGCACGCGGTTTTCCACGCTCGCGGTGCAAAGCACCCGGGTGTCACCGAATGCCACCAGGACGCTGCCAGCCGCATGTTTGGTGTAATCGACGATGAATTGCACCGGCCGTAATTCATCCGGTGCGCGACCACTGGGTCTCATGAAGTCTTCTCCTGTCAATCAGGTCGAAGTGTAACCGCTATTGCTCGATAGAATTTGGGAGATTTTCGTGCTGACTGCGGATTCGGAAGGATAATCAGTCGCCGAGCCAGAGCAGCGCGGTGCCGGTCGTGTTATCGCTGTATGGCGCATTCATTGTCAGTGCCTTCATGCTCAGCGATTTGAGATTTTCGGCAAGACTAATAGATTTAACAGCGGAGATCTGGGCGATTTCCGAGTCGTTCATCCCCGACCATAATCCGTCTGAACATGCGAGCAGTACGTCGCCATCGTTCAATGGCATTTTCCGGGTGATGCTCATGTCCGGTGCCGGTCTATCGCCGCCGACACAACACTCGACAAAATTCCGCATCGGATGATCCAGCGCTTCCTCTTCGGTAATCGCCCCTTTCTGGATCAGCATCTCGACGTGACTGTGATCCCGGGATCGGGTGACGACACGACCATTCCGCATCAAGTAAATGCGACTATCGCCGATATGCGCCCACCAACTACCGGTTTCCTGGATGAGGCAAACCGCACAGGTTGCCCTGGGCCTGAGGTCAACTTCGTGGTCCTCGCCCAACTTCACGACTTGATCATGCGCCTGGGACAGTGCCATGTAGAGAAAGCCTTGGGGATCCAAGAGCGGCAGACTGGCAGAAGTGAACAGGTCCTGGACCGTCTTCATCCCGACTTCCGCGGCGATAGCACCGTCTGTATGACCGCCCATACCATCGAAAACGAGCATGATCACGGCATCCTCCGAGACAATGACCGCGGCTCTGTCCTGGTTGTCCTGCCTGTCACCCAGAGCAGACACTTTTGCGTACTCTATTTTCATTACTAAGACGATTAACCCTAATTCGCTGGTCCGAGTCGGCCAGCCAGCTTAAAATAAATGCCTAAATAAACAAAATCACAGATACGCTTCAACGATACCGCCTGTAGTTTTGCGGCTCCATTATTGCGGGACCGTGGCGTCCTGACTGTGATAGAACGCCAGTAATTGTGTATGCACCGGGATTTTTCATGTTGAACAGTATGACGGGCTTTGCCCGCGAGACCGCCGAAACGGCCTTCGGCACGATGACTTGCGAGATGCGCGCGGTTAACCACCGTTATCTCGACGTCCAGTTCCGCCTGCCAGAGGAACTGCGGGCAAAAGAGCTCGATTTGCGTAACCGCATCAGCGGCTCCCTGAAGCGCGGCAAGATCGAGTGTTCCATCTACCTGAAGCGCGGCGGCGGTCACAAGGAAGAGCTGAACCTCAACGAGATGCTCGTTGCGCAAATCGCAGCGCGTGCTGCCGAGATTTCAAAACTTCTGCCTGACTCGCAGCCCCTGGACCCATTCGATGTCCTGCGTTGGCCGGGCGTTGTAGCCGAACCGGAGGTTGATATGGAACCTCTGTTTGCGGAATCGCTGGCGCTGATGGAAAAGGTATTGCTGGCCATGGTCGATATGCGTGCCAGCGAAGGCGATCGAATCGTCGGAATGATTGAAGCCCGTCTTGCCGAGATTCTGTCGATCGCCTCATCTGTCCGGAAGCGAATGCCCATAGTTCTTGATGCTGTTCGCGCCAGGCAAAAGGATCGGATCGACAAGCTCGATATCGACGCGGATCCAACACGGCTTGAAACCGAACTAGCGCTGATTGCCCAGAAACTCGACGTCGACGAGGAGCTCGACCGCCTAGATAGTCATGTCAGCGAGGTTCGCGCTGCACTTGTCGACGACGAACCGGTCGGTCGCCGACTGGACTTCCTGATGCAGGAACTCAATCGGGAGGCGAACACGCTGGGCTCAAAATCGGCGGACTCGGACACTACAAAGTCAGCAGTCGACCTGAAGGTGCTGATCGAGCAAATGCGGGAACAAATCCAGAACGTCGAGTAATGCCCGTGACCGCTAACGCCTCACTTTTCGTCATCGCGGCACCATCGGGCGCCGGTAAGACGACGCTCGTCAAGAAGCTGGTCGAGGAAAACCCTTCCTTGACGTTTTCAATCTCGTACACGACGCGCAAACAGCGATCGACCGAAGAACACGGCAGAGATTATTTCTTCGTAGACAAAGAGGCCTTCAATTCGCTGAAGGAACAGAGCGAGTTGCTTGAATCGGCGATCGTTTTCGAAAACCACTATGGTACGAGCCGATCCCAGGTCGAGGAACACATTGCCAAGGGTAATCATGTCCTGCTGGAGATAGATTGGCAGGGTGCGCAACAGGTGCGGGCCTCGGTACCTGGTTGCGTGACCATCTTCATCCTGCCGCCATCCCGCCCAGAACTGGAACGACGGCTGCGCGGGCGAAAGACGGATTCCGATGAGGTGATCGAACGTCGGCTGCGGGACGCCTTGGGTGATATGTCCCACTGGCACGAATTCGACCACGTCATCATCAACGACGACCTCGACCAGGCGGTCGACGATCTCCAGGCGATTATCGAGGGCGATGGCCAGAATTCGCAGGTCAATAATACCGCCCTCGCGGTACGGGTTAAAAATATACTGGTTTAGGCTGACAGTTCTGCGATAAGCTGGTCGGTCACGGGTTTGAAAAGTGCCCGCCGGGCCGGCCCCTACAGAATTTGGAGTTAAGGTTTCATGGCCAGAATTACGGTCGAAGATTGTCTGGAAAACATCGACAACATTTTTGAAATGGTGCTCGTAGCTGCCAAACGGGCCCGCCGCGTCTCGCATGGCGCCGACCCCCTAGTCGAACTCGAGAACGACAAACCCACGGTCATCGCACTTCGCGAGATCGCTGAAGGCCATATCACGCCGGCTATCCTGGAAGAGATCGAACAACCGTCCACAGAAGAGTTCATGCAACCGGAAGTTCCCGATGACATTTTGCCTATGCGCGGGATCTCAATCGGCGACTAAACGTCGCCCGAAAACCATAGCCACGCGTTAAGATGAGCTATGGATTACGCAGCTGCCCTCCTGTCGAAACTGCCTGCTACGTCGCCCCGACGTAGCAGGCATATAAAGCAGCTCGTCGAAACACTGGAAGCGTACATGCCTGCCGAGGACATCGAGCAGGTGATGAAGTCCTACGAGTTTGGCGCACTCGCCCACCACGGACAGACCCGGATGTCGGGCGAGCCCTACATCTACCATCCGGTCGCCGTCGCCCAGACGCTTGCCGACATGCACTTCGATGGCCAGACCATCACCGCTGCAATTCTTCACGATGTCATCGAAGACACTGAGTTTTCGATAACAGAGATCGAGGAAGAATTCGATTCCGAAATCGCCGCACTCGTCGACGGTGTCAGCAAGCTGGACCAGATGGAATTCACGAGCCGCGCCGAAGCGCAGGCCGAGAGCTTTCGCAAAATGATGCTCGCGATGATTGAGGATATTCGCGTCATCCTCGTCAAGCTTGCCGACCGTCTTCATAACATGGAAACGCTGGAGGCGATGCCGCGAGAGAAGCAGGCCCGCATCGCCCGCGAAACACTGGAGATTTACGCTCCGATTGCCAACCGCCTGGGCATCAATCACATGAAGGTGCTGCTCGAAGACCTAGGCTTCCGTTACCTCTATCCCTTCCGGTACGCGGTTCTGCAAAACGCGCTGAAGCGCAGCAAAGGCAGCCAGCGTCAGATCGTCAAGCGCATTTCCGAGCGCATCATGAAAGCGATGCAGGAAGAGGGCATCGACGGCGAGGTGCGCGGACGCGAGAAGCACCTTTACAGCATCTACAAAAAGATGGCCGGCAAAAAGCGACTTTTGAGCGATGTCGTCGACGTATACGGTTTTCGCATCGTCGTGGACGACGTCAATACATGCTACCGACTGCTTGGCATCGTGCACGGTCTGTACAAACCGATGCCGGGGCGATTCAAGGACAACATCGCCATTCCGCGAATCAACGGCTACCAGTCTTTGCACACGACACTGTTCGGGCCGAAGGGCCTCCCACTCGAGGTTCAGATCCGCACGACGGACATGGACCGGGTCGCAGAGGCCGGCGTTGCGGCCCACTGGCAGTACAAAGCTATAGACAAGACGACAGCGACGCCACAGGTACGCGCACGCGACTGGCTTGCACGGCTTGAGGAGATTCAAAGGACCGGCACCTCCGAAGAGTTCCTCGAGAGCGTCAAGGTTGACCTGTTCCCTGACAAGATCTATGTATTCACGCCTAATGGCGACATCATGCCACTGCCGAAGGGCGCGACGGTGGTCGACTTCGCCTACGCGGTGCATACCGACATCGGTAACCGTTGCGTAGCGGCCAAGGTCGACCGAACGCTGGTGCCATTGCGCACTACCCTACATAACAGCCAGACCGTCGAGATAATTACGGCGAGAGGCGCCAAACCCAACCCCAACTGGGTGAGCTTCGTCACGACGGCGAAGGCGCGATCGGCCATTCGCCAGTACATGAAGAATATGCGCGTGAGCGAATCCGAGGATCTGGGCAAACGTCTGCTCGATCGTGCGTTGAAGGATCTCAAATCGTCGCTGCGCAAAGTCGGCAAGATTCGATTACGTGAAGCACTCGATGAGCTCAGCCTCGAGGAACCTGCCGACCTATTTGGACAGATTGGACTGGGCGAGCGCCTCGCGCCATTAACCGCGCGCTTCCTGATCGGCGATAAGACTGATGACGAGGAACCAGCGTCTACCAGCCTAGTGATCGCGGGAACGGAAGGCATGGTAGTCCGCTACGCGAAATGTTGTCACCCGATTCCGGGCGACAACGTCATGGGTTACCTGAGCGCCGGCCGCGGCGTCGTCATCCATCGAAATTCCTGTGGCAACCTCATCAACTTTAGGAAGCAGCCCGAGAAATGGCTGACCGTGAGCTGGGAAACTGGCCTGGATCGGGACTTCATGAGCCAGATCCATGTTGAGACTGTTAATAAGACGGGCGTCCTTGCCGAGGTCGCCGCAGTCATTGCAGATTCCGACTCGAACATCGAGGAAGTATCGGTGTTGAATCCCAATCCCGACGTATCTGTGATGATCTTCCTGTTCCAAGTACGGGACCGAACCCACCTTGCACAGATCATGCGAAACGTTCGCAAGATGCCGAACGTTTTTCGCGTTGGACGAGATAACACATAAGCAAAAAACACAAACGGAGATTGAAGTGAGCAAGAACACCATTAATACAGACGGCGCGCCGTCGGCTATCGGCACCTATTCGCAGGCAGTACAGTCGGACAACCTTTTGTTCATATCAGGACAGATTCCGCTGGATCCGGAGACGATGACGCTCGTTGAAGGCGACTTTGCTGACAGGGCGCATCGTGTTTTCCAAAACCTGAGGGCGGTCGCAGAAGCCGGCGGCGGCAGTCTCGACGACGCCGTTAAACTAACGATATTTCTGACTGACTTCGGCAATTTCGCTACGGTCAATGAGGTCATGGCGCAGTACTTTAATGAGCCCTACCCCGCACGTGCTGCTGTCGGTGTCGCATCATTACCGCTGGGAACCGACATCGAAGCAGAAGCCACCCTGTCTCTTAAGTAGACCGTCAGTCAGTATTCAGCGCGGCTCCCATGGGCGACCTATCCGATCCACTCACCGTTCTCAAGGGTGTCGGTCCGGCGCTGGCGAAAACGCTGTCCAAACTCGATCTTCATCGGGTTGAAGATCTGCTGTTTTTCCTGCCGCTGCGTTACGAGGATCGTACAACCCTCCATCGAATCGGCGAACTGAAACCGGGCATGCGCTGCCTGACCAGTGGCGAAGTATTGCTCGCAGAGACAGTCTATCGAGGTCGGCGCAGCCTGCTGGTTCGGGTTAGCGATGGCAGCGGGCAACTCACCCTGCGCTTTTTCTATTTTTCACGTCAGCAGGAGGCGCAATTTCAGCCCGGCGTGACGGTAAGCTGCTATGGCGATGTCCGGGCCGGGCCGGTCGGACTGGAGATCGTTCACCCCGAGTACCGTGTTCTCGGCAAGGAACAATCGCCTGTCGTCAACGATTCCCTGACGCCCGTGTATCCGCTTACTGAAGGCGTCCAGCAAGGTCGGTTGAGAAACCTCGTTGCCCAGGCACTGGCGATGATGCGTGGTAACCCGCCCGCTGAATTGTTGCCACCGTCCGTCGTGGAACACCTTGGATTACCGACGCTGGCCGAAGCACTCGACTACCTGCATACACCCCCATCAAACGTGGATATCCAGATCATCGAATCGGGTACACACCCCTGCCAGTCACGGCTGGCATTCGAAGAATTGCTTGCGCACTACATGAGCCTTCGCCATTTGCGAAATCTTGCCAATCGTGAGGCAGCTATGCCCCTCGGCCCCGGTCCTGCGTTGCAACGGCAATTTATCGACAGTCTTCCCTACCAGCTCACGAACGCCCAGAACCGTGTCATTGCGGAGATCAGTAATGACCTGAAAGAACCGCATCCGATGATGCGTCTTATCCAGGGGGACGTCGGTTCCGGCAAAACCGTTGTTGCAGCGGCGGCTTGTGCACAGGCTGTTGCAAGCGATGTGCAGGCCACCGTCATGGCGCCAACCGAGCTGCTCGCTGAGCAGCACTGGACGGGTTTCAACGAATGGTTTGACAAGCTCGGCGTCGAGCTCGCCTGGTTGTCCGGCAGCCAGAAACAGACCGAACGCAAAGCGTCGCTCGAAGCCATTGGCTCCGGTCGGGCACAAATAGTCATCGGTACACACGCCCTGTTCCAGGAGGGCGTGGAATTCTCGAAGCTGGGGCTGATCATCATCGATGAACAGCACCGCTTCGGGGTCCATCAGCGAGTCGCCTTGCGGGACAAAGGCAAGACCGGGACCGGCCATCCCCATCAGCTGGTCATGACTGCAACACCTATTCCGCGCACGCTCGCGATGGCGGCTTACGCGGACCTCGACACATCGGTCATCGACGAACTACCGCCGGGTCGACAACCGGTATCGACGATCGCGCTGCCTGATACGCGTCGCATGGAAGTCGTTGAACGTGTGCGCGAAGCCTGTACCAACGGACAACAGGCTTACTGGGTCTGTCCTCTGATCGACGAATCGGATGTGCTCGACTACCAGGCGGCAGAAGCAAGCTACCAGATGCTGTCGGACGCCCTCGATAACCTGACCGTTAGCCTCGTACATGGCCGCATGAAAAATGCGGCGCGCGAAAAAGTCATGCGCGCGTTCAAAGGGGGCGATGTCGATGTCCTCGTGGCCACGACTGTCATCGAAGTCGGGGTCGACGTGCCCAACGCCAGTCTCATGATCATCGAAAACTCGGAACGCATGGGCCTGTCACAAATGCATCAGCTTCGTGGTCGCGTAGGTCGTGGTGCCGAACAGAGTCACTGTGTCATGCTGTACAAGCAACCGCTCGGGCAACTGGCGAAATCCAGGCTCAGTGTTTTGCGTGAAACCAATGACGGCTTCGTCGTTGCCCAGAGAGACCTCGAACTGCGAGGTCCGGGTGAGTTACTCGGGACAAAGCAGACAGGCTTGCCGGAGTACCGCATTGCCAACCTCGTCCGCGATGCTCATTTCATGCCAACCGTGCAAAAAGCGGCTGGCGTCATTGCTGGTGAGAACACCGAACGGGAACGCGCAATCGTTACGCGCTGGCTCGGCAATGCCCATCACTACGGCAAGGTGTGAGTTGCGGCGGATGGCACGCCCCGGGCAGCGAACACTTCCGGCCGTCGTGCGAAGCAACGCAAATAGGGTAGACTCGTTGCCGGCTTGATGGCTCCTTTGGCGAATGATGGCGACAAACTCTCCGGTCAATAAGAAACCAACGATTGGGCTGACGTCGGGCTTCGTTACGCAGCTCCGAAATTACGTCGAGCTCATGCGCCTTCACAAACCGATCGGCATCTGGTTGCTGCTCTGGCCGACGCTCTGGGCACTCTGGCTGGCGGGAGAGGGCCGCCCCGATCCCGGTGTTTTCACAATCTTCGTTGTCGGCGTGATCGTGATGCGCAGCGCCGGTTGCGTCCTGAACGACTTCGCAGATCGCAATATCGATCCCTACATCGAACGCACCCGAAAGCGTCCCATTGCCTCCGGCGCCGTAGCGCCCGCCGAAGCACTCACGCTATTTGTCGCACTTTCCCTAGTTGCCGTTGGTCTAGCAGCCATGCTGAACAGGCCCGCCCAGCTAATCGCAGTTATCGCGGCCATACTGACCGTCATCTATCCATTCATCAAACGCTTCGTTTCGATCCCGCAGTTCGTCCTTGGCACCGCATTCGGTATTGCTGTACCGATGGCTTTCGCCGCGCAAACCGGCGAAACCAAACAATTGTCCTGGCTGGTATACGGCGCCGCTATCGTTTGGGCGTTGATCTACGATACTTATTACGCAATGGTCGATCGGGAAGACGATCTGGAAGTCGGCGTAAAGTCGACCGCGATTTTGTTTGGCGACGCTGATTTGTTTGTCATTGGCGGGCTACAGTTGCTGATGCTTGCGGCACTCGCCTTCATTGGCGACATGGCCGAGCTCGGTTCCTGGTACTACGGCGCCGTATTCATCGCCGCCATATTGATGGGTTACCACCAGTGGCTGGTCCGGGATCGTAACCCAGCCGGTTGCTTCGCAGCGTTCCTGCACAGTCACTACATCGGCATGATCGTATTCATCGGCATCGTTTTACACTACACCTTCGCCGGCTCATAGGTACGACGCACGCACTACGGCCACTGCTGCTAACCGTTCCACTCCCGCCCCTCTCAATACACGCGCCAAACACCATCCGAGCGTATGCCGCAAAACCAGCCATTGCACGCCGCGAATTCCGCTTACCTCTGTAAAAAGTATACTGGCACCATGCGCGTAGATTCAGGTAGCAACTCCGTCGACGACGTGCGGCAGCGATTTGATGCAGCCGCAGCTTCGTTCGATGACGCGGACTATGTCCATCGCAATACCTGCGATGGACTACTCGATCGCCTGGAGCCTGTCGCAATCAATCGCGGGGTCATTCTCGATCTTGGCGCCGCGTCTGGCGCCGGTAGCAAACGCCTTGCCAGATCGTTTCCCGGCAGTCGCGTTATAGGTATCGACATCTCGGGACGGATGCTCGCCCGGGCAAAGAAAAAACAACGCTTTTTTTCCCAAGTCCGTCAGGTCCAGGCAGATGCGATGCGCTTGCCGATGCCCAGCCAAAGCGTTGACCTGGCATTCGCGAACCTGGTGCTGCCCTGGGTCGCTGACATCGACGGCTGTTTTGCCGAGATGAATCGCGTATTGAACAAGAATGCTGTCTTCGCGTTTGCAAGCTTGGGTCCCGACAGCATGCGGGAGTTCCGTGAGACGGTGCAAAGCCTCGATGTGGCGATGGAAATATGTACGTTTCCCGACATGCATAATATTGGCGATGCGCTGATGCATGCGGGCCTGCGAGACCCCGTATTGGATGTCGACCGTCTGCAGATCACCTGGTCGTCCTTCGACACGTTGCTTGCCGATCTCGCTGCCTGCGGTGCCATTCGCCGACCGCAGTCGGAAGAAGGCGCACCTTTCCGAAGCCTAGCCCCAGTCTTCCCCGGCCGCGATGCTTCGGGTCATATTGCCATAGAGCTCGAACTCGTTTTTGGCCATGCCTGGGGCTCGGGACCACAGTCGGACGCGGGCGAATTTCGTATCGATCCCAGTGCGATTGGGCTCCGGGAACAACCCTGATCGGTCCCTACTAACCGGCACGTCTCGCCACTAGCTTGTAAATTGTAAAGGATTGTTTATTAAAGAGTTTTTTCTTCCCATGGCGCCTTCCCGATTGCACGGCTAGGTACCTTTCAGTACACTGCGCGAGCTTTTCGGCCAGCCGCTCCAATTCGCTATCGCACACCAATCCATTAGTCGGGATGCAGTCTCAATGAGGATCACGACGAAATTCATCAACTATCAAGGCAATGTAACGGGGCGCGAGAGTAAATCGTGATTGATGACCTTCTAAAGAATGAAGCATTCCTACGCTGGTTGCCGCTGGTTGCCGCGGCAGTCTTCATTGGCGTCTTTGTTTCGCTCGGCTTCTGGCAACTCGATCGGGCGATCGAGAAGAAGGCCATGCTCTCCCTATTCCAGAGCGATGCCATCTTCGAAGAGCCTTCAGACTTCGCCGCCCTTGAGCAATTTGATCGCATCAAGGTTTTCGGTCAGTACCTCGATGATCGCCAGATCCTCGTCGACAACATTCCAAAGGATGGCAATATTGGTTACTACGTCATCACGCCGTTCAAACCTTCCGTCAGCGACGACTGGTTACTCGTCAACCGTGGCTGGGTGCCAAAGACAGCCGACGTCGACCTCTCCCTTCACGGGGAGAGCCGCACAATCGTGGGATTGTCCGGATTTCTCCCGCGCGTCGCGATTCGGCCGGATGAGGCATTTACGGAACACAACAACTGGCCTCGTGTCGGCTTCTATCCCACTATGGACGAGGTCGCCGCGGAACTCAGTGAAACACTGATGCCGACCGTGCTGCTGCTCCACCCGGATGCGGAAGAAGGCTTCGTCCGCCGCTGGGAGCCCGATGTCAGCGGCCCGATGACGCATTACAGTTACGCCTTTCAGTGGTTCACGATGGCCATGGTAGTCAGCGGAATTGCCGGCTGGTATTTACATAAGAAATTTCTGAATATCCTGGCCGATAGCTAGGCGCAGACGATTGCAGCCCACGTCATCGCACGGCGGGATCAGATCGCCTGTGTCGACGCGGATTCGACGCTCCCGACGCTTACCTCCTGGACTGGCAGGCGCTGGATCACGAGGCCGAACGGGTGGTCGAGGTCTTCTTGCATGCCGATACCGGGCCGGATAGAGTGCTCATCGAGAGGGGGCCCCGGGACCGAAAACCCTGGAAAATAAGGGCTTCGGAAACTGCTGCAGGACTAAAGACCAAAAACACGGCGCGCGGCGGCATCTACCTATTGGATCTTCACGCAAACCTCGTAATGTATTTTTCACTGGAGCTTTATCCGCGAGACCTGATGGGTGACGTCCGGCACTTGGCGGGAATGCCGCGGATAGGATGAAATTGTGACCGCAGGAACCCTGTTACAAAGCGCAGTATGGCGCGACTTCTACGAGCTGACAAAGCCGAAGGTCGTCATGCTGATCGTCTTCACGGCTATCGTGGGGATGGTGCTCGCCGTGCCGGGCTGGCCAGGTATCCAGCCGATGGTCATCGGTTCCCTCGGCGTCGGCCTGGCGGCGTCATCGGCCGCAGTCATCAACCACGTGCTGGACGCGCGCATCGATCTGCAAATGTCACGCACGCATAACCGCCCGGTCGCCCAGGGCCGATTGTCCGACGTCCAGGCGCTGACCTTCGCGTTCATCCTGTGCGCGCTGTCGATGCTGCTTCTCTGGTTCGTCATCAACCCGCTTACGGCACTTTTGACGTTCGCCTCATTGATTGGCTACGCCATCATCTACACGGTCTTCCTGAAACGCGCGACGCCACAGAACATCGTCATTGGCGGTGCAGCGGGCGCGGCCCCACCCGTGCTTGGCTGGACGGCGGTAACGGGCGAGATACACGTCGATGCGATCGTCCTGTTCCTGATTATCTTTATGTGGACACCGCCACATTTCTGGGCACTGGCGATTGCAAAGCTCGAGGACTACGAGCGCGTGGGTATCCCCATGTTGCCAGTGACCCACGGCGAGGAATTCACGCGCCAGCACATTCTCATATATACGGTACTGCTCGTACTCGTCACGATTGTGCCCTACCTGACAGACATGAGCGGACTGATCTACCTGATCACAGCGCTCATACTTGGCGGTCGCTTTCTTTACTGGGCCATTCGCATGCGCAGAGATCCCGACAAAGAAATCCCGATGCAGGTATTCCGCTTCTCGATTGCCTACCTGATGTACCTGTTCGCAGCACTGCTAATTGATCACTACTACATTATTCGGCTGCCTGTTTAGCTCACCCCGTCAAGCAAGCGGTCACAGCCAGGCTCTGACCGACAGGGTTTATTTCTCAGAACCGTGCAACGCTCCTGAAACCACACATCGAACGCCCGGCGTTTCGTCTGGGCCTGCGTGGTCGCGAAGTCGATCCAACGACGAACGCTTAGGATACGGCCGCAGCCAGGCCATTTTTGCTGGCCGCCAGTCTCACTAACCCTGTCGCCTCATTGACAAAAAGGTGCTGTGTCCACGGC
>JAQWSV010000089.1 GCA_029243005.1 Woeseiaceae bacterium | reverse complement strand
CGAGCGATCCATCTGCTGGAGAAGACAGGGGTTGCGAGCGTGCCCGGTCAGGAGTTCTTCAAGGGTGACGCAGGTGATTCGATCGTACGCTTTTGCTTCGCCAAGGAAGACGATGTGCTCGAAGACGCGTGCAATCGACTGCAGACTTTAAAGTCGACACCGGCACAGGCGGCAGGCTGAATTAATCGTAGCGGTCAGGAGCCCAACCGGTAACGCAGTTTGACGATGAGGAAATCTCCGAGTGGATTACTCCAGTTGTCGTCAAACAGATCGCTGAATCCCATTAGGTCGGTCTTCTGCCGGTCGCCTTTCGTATAGACCACGAACAAGTCGGACAGGGGTGCGATTTGCCATCGATACCGCACTTGGAAATTTAGTTGCGAGATGCTGAAATCGTCACTGTCGAGAGTTGGATCTGCTATTTCGATCAGTTCGGTGGTTCCGTCGGGTAACTCGTAGAATCGATCTTCGAATGCCTTGATGCCGACCCATTGCATTGACAGACGAAGTTGTTGCTTGGACGTCGGGTAAAATTCGAGGCTGAACTGCGGTTGCCACTGGGTACCGTTGAACGTCGTGAAGTTTTCATCGTCCTGATGAAGTAACCAGCCATTCTTGTCGATTTGTAGGACATTCAGCTCCATGCTCAGATTGTCAAGTGGTCGCCACGTTAGTCCGATTTGTGACTCTAATGAGTCGCCGTACATGGCTTCCGGCCGCAGCCCGACCCGAAGGAAGATACTCAGTGCTTTGGCTGTGTTCGAGCGAAAATTGAGGTCGGCATATGTTCTGCCCCGCACGGCAAAGGTGCCATTGTCGAAGCTGTTGCGATCGTCGTACTGATCGGGGAAGTAACCGATGAATCCACCGATGGTGTGTAGACTGTTCAGGTTGACCTGGCCGCCGACGCCGTAGCCATGAAAAGTGCGAAAACCCTCACCGTTGACCTGGTAGCGGGCAAAGGGTGACAAGCGAAAGTTGCGCACCTTTTGCAGGCCGGATTTGTTCCACTGGATGCGGTAAATGAAATCATCCATATCGTTACGAACCTGAAAACCTAGATCGTTGACGTCGACCTTGTCATCCAGGAGCGAGACCTT
The DNA here is from genome assembly GCA_029243005.1 of Woeseiaceae bacterium. Taxonomy (GTDB): domain Bacteria; phylum Pseudomonadota; class Gammaproteobacteria; order Steroidobacterales; family Woeseiaceae; genus SZUA-117. The sequence continues at coordinate 3,634 of JAQWSV010000089.1, read as the reverse complement.
GATTTCGTGCCGCAGTCCTTTGCGCGGCTGGTAATTCGCCTCGGCAATGAGGCCCGAGCCATCGCCTATCTCGTCAATGTCCGAGTAAATGTACTGGCCATTGAGATTCCAGGTGCCGCTGCTGGACAAATAGTGAGCATCCATTCCGTGCACGATTGCGTCGCTCTCGGGATGGGCTACGAGCGTCGAAATGAATCCCAGTCCGCGGTAGGCCGCATTCCGGCTGTCCTCATAAATTATGCGCATGATGCCGAAGTCGCGCCCAGCCATCGTATACAGCAGGTCGTCACTCGCTGTGTAGTCTTTATCGTTTTCGCTGGCGGCGAGGAAACCGTAGCGTACGGCGCCGATTTGCCCCGTGGCTTTCGCTGCAGCGATGATGTCGGCTGGCTCGAGCGTCTGACGTCTGGCCAGGTCCACTCCGTTCGGGAGATCCAGCTCCCTCGGTCTACCGCCAATGCGCCTAGTATTGACCATACGCATACCAGGCTGGCCGAATTGCTCCTTCGCACCGGAGACGTCAAATATTCCCTGACCCTCCTGGAAAAACAGGCGTTTCTCCGGGAAGAAGGTTTCATTGGCCGTTAGGTTAACGACGACGTTATCCGACTCGACCGAGCCAAAGTCCGGGTTGACGGTCGCGGTCAACTGGAAATTCGTAGACGGTCGCCAGAAAACGTCCATGCCCGTTTTCCAGACATTGTCGTCATCGACATTGTCCATGGTGGCTGACGCATACGGAAACAGGCTCCACTGCTGCCGAGGATCGACCTCGCTAACCGTCAGTGGTTGCATGGCGCTCAGGAAGCGGGGCTGAGTCTGCGTCAGCCCTGGCCAGCCCCATCGTTCGTCGAGGAAGGCCACCTGTCGGCTAACGAAAATACCGATACGGCGCTCACCTGCCGTTTTCGGCATGGCCATTTGTGACCACGGGATGTAGAACTCGGCCGCCCAGCCTTTGTCGGTGCGTTGCGTTGCGCCATACCAGGCACCGTCCCAATCGATACCATACTGTCGCTCGGGCAGGATCGTGCCGTCCATCTCACTATCACCCAGCGAAAGATTCATCCAATAGCCGTAGCGACCGTCGCCCGATGTATCCAGCGTAAATCCGACATTGTCCCGATTGACGCCATACGCGTCCCGGGGCGCCGCGCGTTCAATAATCGTGTCAACCGGTTGCACCATGTCGAATGACACGTAGATGCCTTTGTCGGTATAGAAGATCCGTGTATTGGTCGGGTAGGGTGCGACTGCCAGCGTATCCGGATCCGTGACCCGCAACTCACCAATCGTATCAAGCTCGGTCCAGACGGGTTCATCGAGCCGGCCGTCGATTTCTATATTTGCATCTGCGTGTGCAATTCGGAGCAGCTGGATCGGTTGCTTGCCGGGAACATCCAGTGAAATGTAGTCGTCGACCTGCGCAGACGCGGCACTCGACGTGATGACCGCGATGAGCGCGATCACCGTTGCTGTCAGTTTGCGATACAAGCTGAATTGCTCCGAATCGATCCTTACGTCGAACCGCGGTTGCAGACCCCCGCGACTCCTCTGATTACAAACTGCACGAACTCTGTGTCAGTTCCACGGCAGCAATAGTTACAGTAAGTGGGTAGTTCAGTACCGACGGTGGCCACGTTCCCAGTACTCGTCAAAGAGATTGTCGTCATAAAGCTGCCGATAGAACGAATCGGGATCGCACAGCGTCGGAAAACGAATGGCTGAGTCATCCGCTGGTCGCCATCGCGCTCGTTTGACCGGTGGTTCGTCGTAGTAATCGGGGTCGTGCAAGGTCATTACGCCAACCAATCGGCCCTGATCGTCTATTGAATAGCGCTCGATGACGCGCGCGTTCTCCGAGATCGGGTCGCCATTCCATTCACGAACGGACGGTTGCAGGAGAGCTGTTTCGACCACCAGTGTGCTGCCCTCCCAATGACCGGAAGAGAACCCAAGCGGGTACCAGTCCGTGAACTCCGGCGGGCGACGGTCATCGAGATAGATACGTCGTACTTCCTTACCGAGTATCATGATTATCCTAGTATCTGCTTGGTAGATCTCCGGCGCATTGCCGCGAAAGTTCCAGCCATTCACCAGGCCGGACGACTGGCACCGCTGTCCCGGCAGATCGAGTTCAACATCGAATTCCGCCTTCCACGCAAGGCCGGATGCCGTCAGATCCATCGTCAGTCGTCGGATACCGCCTACGGCATTTGTCCAGACGCCGGACAGGTCCACGGGTTCGGGCGGCGCATCCAACGTGTCTTCGACGTTATGTCTGACCGCCGTCCACGACCCTTCCGGTACAGGACATGCAAGCGGGAGTCGCGCGCAGAGCGCGTGGTCTTCTTCGCTCACCTCGCCAGGCGCGCCAAATTCTCCGCTCATCTGACCGTCTTGGAGTTTTCCTCTGAGGAGACGTTCGAATGGCATGCCTGTGGCCGTACGATCATCCATTACAAATTGGATATCGTCACCGTCGATTGCCAGCTGGATCGGCCCACCTTCGACGAATCCAATCTGACCATCGGTGCCGGGTCGAATATCCAGTACGCCTTCCGTGACAAATCGGCCCTGGTTCAGGGTCATGTACCACTGGCCATTGAAATCATCATTAGCGAAACAAAGTGAGCTGCTTGCTAACAGGACCAGCCCACCGGTGACCAGGTCGCGCATCAGTTGCCCACCTTGTTTTCGAGAATAGAGCCGTCTTCCCGTGTAATGACGCGAATGAACATCTTTGGCGATCCGTCGTAGGTTGGATCTCCGCTCATCGTGATCTTTTCGCCGACCTGGAGAGTGTCGCGAACCCAACCGCGCCTTCGTAGTGCAGTTGGGTTGTGTCCATGCGTATTCCAGGAAACCGTATTGCCGTCTGCGTCGATGACGTCGACGAAGATTCGAATATGCGGCGATTTGAACCAGATCTCGGTGATGACCCCCTCGATCGATACGGAACCATTGATGTCATATTCCGCGAACACGGAGTGGTGGGCAGTGGTGTCTTGTACGGGAAGTGAGAGCACGAGTAACAACAGTGCGGCAAAGAAAGTTCTGTTCATTACTCTGACCTCTGAATGCGGATCAATCTCAATTCAACATATTGCCATGTCAGCGATCAGGCAGCCGCAGGCGAATTGTGGAATCGGTCTGTAAAAGCGGATTTCACCAAGACCGCCAGCCGCGCCGGCAACGGCTATCGACGTCCGAATCTCCAGTGCTCCAGCACCGGCATCGCCGACAATCCCAGCGTCGTCATAGGCCGTCATGGCCTCGACGTCGTGACGAGCCCAGCGAGCCAGGAAATCCTCGTCCCAAGCTTCATTGATCTTGCCACTATCCGGTGTGCAGGGCCAGTGCGAGGTGCCGCCGGTGCCCAGCAGAGCTATGCGCTCCGGAACACGATCAAACGCACGACGTAACGCCTGGCCGAACTGGTAGGCACGATGCAGGGGCGAAAACGGTGGTGCCTGGCAGTTGATATTGGCCGGGATGACCGGCAGGTCGTAGTTCGGTGTGATTTGTTGGAGCGGTACCATGATGCCGTGATCGAATCTCCATTCCTCCGCATAACTAACGTCACTCTTCTCGAGCGTAAGTTCGATTATTCTGTGCGAAAGCGCCGCATTGC
>JAQWSV010000164.1 GCA_029243005.1 Woeseiaceae bacterium | reverse complement strand
TCGGACAGGAAGTCGGCAACCTGGGCGTAGGTCAGGCGAGCCTTGGATTTCATGACCGCTTCATAAAATTTCGAGCGCGAGACCTTGCCGTCTTTGTCCACCCGCATCTCGCAGACCAAACAGAGCCGATCGACCTTGGGGTTCAGCGAGCAGAGACCGTTCGACAACACCTCCGGCAGCATGGGTACGACGCGATCGGGGAAGTACACCGATGTGCTGCGCCGGATCGCCTGCTTGTCGATGGGCGAACCAATCTCGACGTAATGGCTAACATCTGCAATGGCGACTAGGAGCCGGAAGCCCTTGCCCGAGGGCTCGGCATATACAGCGTCATCGAAATCACGGGCATCTGCACCATCGATCGTGACCAGATTGACGTCACGCAGATCGATGCGGCTTTTCTTCGCCGATTCCGGCACATGCTCGCCAAAGTCGCCAGCCTCCTCGCGGACCGCATTCGGCCAATCGGTCGGTATTCCATGCGCGTGAATAGCAATGTCTGTCGCAATACCCTTGTCATTCGGTGCCCCGATCACCTCGGTAATCTCGCCGGTCGCCTGCTCAGCGTGCGACGGATAATCGAGAATCCGCGCAACGACAATGTCTCCATGCTTTGCCTTGCCTGCCCTGCCCTTGCCGATCAGGATGCGGTGTGAGAACCGGGCATTGTCAGGAATGACCACACCGATTCCACGTTCGCGAATGAACTGTCCTGCGACCTCTTTGACGCCGCGTTCAAGGACTTCGACAAGCTTGCCCTCCGGACGACCGCGTCTGTCCTCCCCAACGACCCGCACAGCGACACGATCCCCATGGAAAAGCGCCCGCATTTCGCGCGCTGACAAATAGACATCCTCGCCACCCTCGTCGCGCCGTACAAAGCCGAATCCGTCCTGGTGGCCGGACACGGTGCCAGCGACCAGGTTGAGCCGCTTCAGGAGGCAGTACTCACCGCGACGATTTTCAATCAACTGTCCCGCACGAACCATCTTCCGTAGTTGATCACCAAGTTTTGACCGGTCTTTCCTAAGCTTCAGCTCGTAGTGCTCGACGATCGCATCGAAATGCAACGGCTTTCCATGATCTTTAAGAAAATCCAGGAGTTCGACGCGATTCGGAATCGGGTATTTGTAGACCTTTACAGATTTTGGTTTCTTTTTATTGTCCTGGGACAAGCGAACATTCTCCGGGGCGGGCGGCGATGACGATGAGATTGACAGATTGATGACGCTTTGAGTACAGTGCGCCACCCGCGAAAAACGTTATTGTACGCGGTTTCGACCATGCCGACGTGGCGGAATTGGTAGTCGCACTAGCTTCAGGAGCAAGTACGCCTATGTGACACGTGATGAAAATCTACCAGAGAATCACGCGGTTACAATCGCAGGTCGCCCAGGACCCATGCGACTAGTATTGTTTTTGTCGTATGTGCGGTTTGGAAAGTTAGTTTAATGTCTGATTGGTTTGTGTATTGCCCAGGTGGCGGAATTGGTAGACGCGCCAGCTTCAGGTGCTGGTCTACGTAAGTAGGTGGAGGTTCAAGTCCTCTCCTGGGCACCAATCCTTAAGCTTCAAAACACCGTTCAATTTGCCTGCTCTAACGACAGGTCGCTTCGTGATATTGAATTCACACCAGTGGCGGTGGTACCCAAATCAATTAAAATACGCGGCAGGATGACGCCAAATTAAAATCAGGTTCTTGGTACCTAGAAAATAGAACCATGTTCGGACTCTTTCGTGAGTAGTATGTGGCTAGGGCGCAAGGGGAATGAGGAAGGACGAGTTATGAGGTTATCTATATGGCCACTCTGTCTGGGCCTGGCCCTGTTCGGATGTGCCGATCGCTCCCCGGATCTCCCACAAACCATCTCCACGGTTCGCCTCGCTATCATCGGACAGGCCTTAATCGAGCACGACCCGCGTCAATACCTCGATGCGCCTCTCAGTACGGTTGCGCCAATTCTCAGCGAATCGGACGCCGTCTTCACGAATCTCGAGGTCGCGGTAGCGGGGCCCCATTGTGCGTGTGAGCGCACGCGTGACGATGTGTACTTCCACGGCGCGGGCCCCGAGGTGCTCGACTATCTCTGGGACCTAGGTGTCTCACTCATGTCACTCGCGAATAACCACGCCTGGGACTACGGACCCGAAGGTGTGCTTTCGACGATTGCTGAGGCCGAAGCACGAGGATTCGCGCACTCGGGTACGGGTCCCGATGCCTCCGCCGCAACCGCGCCGGCCTACCTCGAGATCGAAGGTATTACGCTCGCGCTGGTATCTGCCGCCTCGGTGAACTCGCCAGAGGGAGCCCGTGCTGCCGACCAGGTACCTGGTGTCAACATGCTAGATCCAAACGATTCCAAAGATTGGGAGCGCAACCTGGCGAGCATTCGCCTCGCCGATGAATCGTCCGACGTCGTTCTCGTCTATCAGCACTATCAGACTGATGCGCCGAGTGGGTGGCAAGAGAGTTGGGCTCGGGCCGCTGTCGATGCCGGGGCCAACATTTACGTCAGCCACGGGGAGCCCACACTGGCTGGTGTCGAAATCTACAACGATGGACTCATCCTCTATGGTCTCGGAAACTTCATCTTCCACACTAGGACCGAGCCCGGTAGGTACACTTCAGATGTCTGGGAGAGCGTTGTAGCAGAGGTCGAGCTGAGTGCCGCCGGGGTGCGCAATGTCCTCTTCACTCCGATTGCGCTCGACCCAGGGACACCGGGGCCACTGTCTTTCGAGACGCGTGGGTATCCCGAGGTGCCGGAGGGTGACTTCGGTGAGTCGATCCTATATCGACTGGCCGAGCTGTCGGCGTCCTATGGAACGTCTATCGAAGTCCAAGGAGGCGTGGCGACTCTACAGGTGAGATCGGAGCGCTAGACCTAGTTTCAGACGCTAGTGAGGGTAGCCCAGTGGAAGTTCAAGTCCTCTTCTCGGCACCTAGGACCATCAAATACCAAACGGGACCTATTGGGTCTTATCATAGTTTTGAACATGCAGTTTGCTACTCTGGAATGATAGGTAGAATCAGGTGAGATGGGTACTGGTCTGAGTGGTGAATCGTATTCTCTGCTATGACCCACTCTGACTCATCGAAATTCTTGCCGCCGGTGTTGAGGTTTCGCTCAAAGTTCGGAAAGTTACTGCTGGAGATCTGCAGCCGAATCTTGTGCCCGGGTTTGAAGTATCGGCTGGTCACCGATAGATCCAGTTGTATCTTGTAGACCTCACCTTCTTCCATCCAGACCTTCCTGGTGAAACCCTCCCGGTAGCGTGCGCGCAGAATTCCATCCTGGATATTGTAGGCTCTGCCGTCCGGGTAAACATCAACCAGCTTCGCTGTAAAGTCGGTATCCTTCGCCGTTGACGACACATAAAGATTCAGTGTTATTGGGCCGGTGACCTCTACGCCTTTCTCGAGTACCGGCGTCGTATAAACCAGAACATCGTCGCGCGCTTCAATGTCTGCCTGGTCCCTGGCGCCAGGCAAGGTGCGCGATCCGCCCTTGGATGGCACCGGATTACCCGGATCATACGTCAGTCGATCCGGTGCCTCATCGTCCGGTAGCGTCGCCGATAGCGCGCCATCGCCAGATCGACTGTTCGCATTTCCGTCACTGCGCAGGTAGTAATTCCTGTACTCGGTTTCTTTCAACGGCCAGACATCCGATGAGCGCCACTCGTTCTGCCCCATCAAAAAGTACTGCACCTTCGGCATATCGGTAATGCCGTTCTCGTCTCCCTTTAGCCAATACCCGAACCACTTGAGATAAATTCCATCCCAGTCCAGCCGGGCATCGCCCATGTCGAGTTCGCCCACAATAGTTTGTTCAGTTGATTCGCTCCAGTTACAGTGTTCTGTCGGCGCAAGAATGAGGAATTGATTGTCGGCGGATGATTGCGATACCGACTTTTCGCGAAAATAGTTGAACGCAAAAGCGGTATCGTCAGCGCTCAGGTCGTAGAAAGAACTCATATGCAATGCAGGCGTGTTGAACTGTTCGCTACCGTCGTAAAACCCCATTACGTCGGTCCACCATGGATCCCCAAAATCCGTTGACACTAGTTTGACCCAGTCATTGGGCGAGGCGTTCGCCGCCTTCATGACATCGACAACTGGCAAGTGCCACATGTGCTTGTCCCAGTCTATCTCCAGCGAATCGGGAGGCGGCTTGAGCGAATGACTCACACCCGCCGTCGCATACCATGACATGCCGCTCAAATGATCAAGCACGCCACCCTTGAAACCAGCCCAATAATTATACTTTCCATTTGCCTCGCCGATTACACCGCCAGCACCCTGCGGGATCATCGCTGTAAGATTCGGGTGCATCAGCGGCGCCTGCAGCATCTGTGTTTCACCCGGATACGAACAGCCCGACGTGCCGATTTTTCCCGAGCTCCAGGCCTGTTTTGCTATCCAGTCGACAGTGTCGTACCCGTCCGTTACTTCGTGGCCGTGCGGCGGCGAATAAACGCCCTCGGATTCATATTTTCCCCGGCTGTCCTGTTTCGCAACGACAAACCCGTGCGAGGCAAAGAAATACGTTCTCTGGTCCGTTGATTTATCCCTCCCCCTGTTCTTGTTATAGGGGTCGCGAAACAAAATAGTCGGCAGCCGCTCGCCAGCGCCCACGGGAAAATATAGATCGGTGGCTAATCGCGTCCCATCTCTCGTGGGCACCATTACGCTCTTTTTCAGCCTTACTTCGTAAGGTCCCTCTGCCGGCGCATCGCCGGCCAACGCCAGGCTCAACCAAGTCAGTAGGGTCAATACCCATACGCTGATGCGCATCATCAATGAATACTCTGGATGCCGGCAACCGGGGGAGCAGCAAATTCCAACCCCCGAGGTGTAACGACGGCCCGAGGATGCAAGGTACAATAATAAATGTGTCTGCCTTCTCCCCACTCCGGTACCGGCATGTGAATCATGTATTCGACACCCAGGGTGAGGAACAGCGGGATCTCCTTTTCGCGGTGCCAGCTTGCTCCCATCGGTGAAATTCTCGGCGACAGCAAACCCTTACCAACTTGGTGCAGATCCAGATGGACCTGGGTTTTTGTCGGATCAATGTTCGGGTCAAACCTGTCGCGGTCAATGTAGGCAAAGCCTGCCTCCTGCAACTCTCGAACCACGATTTCCAGCGCCTCCTCACCGGTTAACCCTGGCACGATGTGTTCGGCCAGGATTTTCCTGACGCGAATCATTTCATCCCAGCTTCTCTGAAACGGCGGTGGCGGACCGGTTTCCCCATCGCGCAGCACGTAGTAAGCATCCATGCCAATTTGAAACATATCGCCTTGCTGCAATGGGTAATCGAAGAACGCCTCCTCATCGTGGTCGGCTTCGCGGGTGCTGAACCAGCTACCACCGATCGATGCCAACGTTGTTACGCCTGGCACGACCTTTTCAAACGATCGGAGCTTCCTTTCTTTCCCAGGACCGCCAAAAACAACAACTTCCGCCATCACGCTACGGGTGAGGTAGTCCAGAATCATGTGTTCGGCCGAGACCATGCGTCCTGAATACTTGCGCCCCAACTCCCGCGTCAGTTGTCTGTGATCCGCAAATGAAATTCCGTCCGTGAGCGATAACGTGTAGGTTTCAGAACCTTCGGCGAGGGTCAGTTCCTCAGAGTAATTAATAGCAATTTTTCGAGGATCACGATCGGCGACAAAATCTCGCAGCCCCATGAACCGGTAGCCCAATTCTGTATCCGGCACATCCCTTGGATTGTTCCGGGTGTACTCCATGATCTCGTAGTTTTCCTGGTTGATGAACTTCGACTGACCGCGGACGATATCGAAAGCGCCTTCATCTTCGACTTCGCCCTCGAACACTGCGCGTTCGATGCGGTCTTCACCTAGATCAGTAAAGACAATGACCGCGGCGTTGCTCCCAAATTCGTAACGCATCGGGTCAGTGCTGTCGATACTCTGGTAATTCAGATCGAGCCCTTCCAGTTTGCGTGCTTCGTTGCCGCTCCAGGTCCAGGGACGGATTATATGTATCCACATTTCAACGTCGTGCTCACGCATGACGCGCGGCAGCACCAGGTCAAACTTCTCGCGGCGAATGTGATCGAGCATTTCCTTCGTGGCATAAGGGTTGTCCGAATCGAAG
>JAQWSV010000158.1 GCA_029243005.1 Woeseiaceae bacterium | reverse complement strand
CAGCTTGTTGCGACTATACAGTCAGACTATCCCAGGATTGACCTGGTTTTTATTTCGATCAAGCCGAGCAAGCTGCGGTGGGAGAAATGGCCGCAAATGGTGGAAGCCAATCGCTTGGTGCGCGAGTATTCGGAAAGTCATCCGAATCTTAAATATGCTGATCTTGCGACACCTTTACTCGATGACCGCGGCAAGCCACGGGACGTTTTCGTCGACGACGGATTACACCTCAATGAGCGCGGCTATTTCTTGTGGCAACAGGCGCTCGCACCTTATCTAGATTAACTTCGGTCTGGATCTGAGCGACCGCTATTGGCCGAAAGTAGCCCCTGCACTGAATTAAACTAGACTGTCCGGTTTTGACCCAAAGCGGACAGTCACATACAGGGCACCAGGCAGCCCTTTTTTGACGACCCACTAGACCAGCTCGCGTTTAATCGAATCCTGCCAGCGTCTGGATCTGACTTCTTTTCTGTCCTCTCGCAGTGAAACGCTTATATCCATCTGGAAATGGGTTGGCGACGAAGCCAGCGTGCCGGTCGAATGACACTCAATGACACTGTCATCCGCTTCTTCAATGAAAACGGAACTATGTAACATTTCCGATTGGGAGTGGTTCGGTAGTCCTTTTTTAGTGACAGGAGTAACGTGATTCATCGCAGGTTTGTGTTCCGATGGGTGATCGAACATTCCGCGCAGAAATACAGCAATACAGGAAACCTTCCCAAGGTTATCTGCAGATCAACCTGTCGCCAATCCATCAGGCACTCAACAACGATTGTCCGTTAATAGTGTTACCGGTGCCGCCGATACTAGGCTTCGCACCATCGGTCCACCGCGGCGAAACCAGTTTCTACTTGGATCGTCCTATGCGGCGGATCCGGCTTGGCGACGATTCGACCTAGGCCGACAATTCTGCCTGTCGGTTGACACGCATCTCGATGTCACACAGGTTAATGTCGATGGGCAATCGCTGACCCTGCTCGGGTTTATCCTTGACTGGGCGTGGCCAAAGGCGTCCAACACAGACATTCTCAAGAGAATCGCTCAGTCTGCGGGGCGCTTCGAAGACTGCGTCAAGGCAACCGACGACCTGGGTGGCCGGTGGGTCTTGATTTACCGGTGCGGCGAGGACCTCCGCGTATTTCACGACGCGGGTGGACTCAGGCAGGTCTGCTTTGCTCCGGACAACCGAACGGGTCGCACCTGGTGCGCCTCCCAGTCCGAGTTGCTGGCGGAAGCGGCCGATCTGTCGTTGGACCCCGGTGCTGTCGCCTATATCGATTGGCAGGCGGCTCGCGATCCGGAATGCTGGTGGCCAGGGAATCGGATGCCGTATCAACATGCATCGGCGCTCCTGCCGAATCATGCGCTTTGCATGCAAGCCGGAGAGAGCGAGCGATACTGGGCGTGGGCAGGCTTTCAACGAAAGTCTATTGATGAGGCACGCACCAGTCTTGCTGACAAGTTGTCCGGGATTCTCAAAAGTGCGGCGAACCGGTCAAAGTTGGCACTGGGGCTCAGCGCAGGTTGGGATAGTCGCTTGTTGCTGGCCGCCAGTCGCGAAATCATCGATGACATATCGGTTTACTCGGTGCGTCCCTGGGCAATGGCTGGCGATCACCATGACGTTCACATTCCGCGAAAACTCGCTGCCCAGCTGAAGTTCGAGCATGTCAAAATTGACCATCCGGAGCGCACGGACCCGGAATTCGACGCATTGTTTTACCAGCACACCTATCGGCCCCACGAGCGGTTTGCCGTCAGCGTACAGGCTGAATTCAATGCGTTTCAGTATTCGCGCATGGCCGTCATTGGCAATCTCTCTGAGGTGGCGCGATTACCCTATCGAAACATCAAAAAGGATCTGGACGACCCTGACGGTGGGATCCTGGCCAACTACATCGGGATGCCTGATAGTGAATTTGCATTGCGCGCGCTTGAGGAATGGATTCCATCAAGCGAATCCCGTCAGGGGTTTAAAGTGCTTGATCTCTTTTATTGGGAACAGAGGATCGGCCGATGGTTGGCTGCCAATTGCGTCGAATACGATCTCGGTTGGCAAGACATCCTCGTGCCCTTCAACATTCGGTCGCTGCTGACGGACCTCCTAGCCTGTGACCAAGTCTACCGGGATCGTCTCAAGCCACGACTGTATCGAAAAGCGATAGGCGACCTGTGGCCCGACGTATTGCAACAGCCCGTCAACCCAAAACCTCGCCGCGGTTTGAAAGCCAGAATAAAAAATCGATTGAAACGATTACTTCGCTGATTGCAGGTAGTTCTGCTCGCCCAGTTTCTCGAGCAGATTGAGCTGTGTCTCGAGCCAGTCGACGTGCTCTTCTTCCGACTTCAGGATTCGGTTGAACAGGTCGCGTGTCACATAGTCTTTATGGGCTTCGCAATAGGCGATGCCAGCCCGCAAGTCGGGGAGGGCATCGAGTTCCAGGTCGAGATCACATTGCAACATCTCGGCAATGTCCTCGCCGATTCTTATTTTGCCGAGATCCTGAACGTTGGGTAGACCTTCGAGAAAGAGAATTCTCTCGATGATCTCGTCGGCATGTTTCATTTCATCGATCGATTCTTCGTACTCTTTTTCACCGAGCGATTCGAATCCCCAGTCTTTCATCATCCGCGAGTGCAGGAAGTATTGGTTGATCGCCGTGAGTTCGTTTTTCAATACGCGATTTAGGTGTTCGATGACAGTTGCGTCGCCCTGCATTGTTGTCTCTCCAATTGAATGATTCGCCTGGTATGCGAACGTCCATTGTAGTGATCACGCGGGCATAAAAAAACCGGCAATTGCCGGCAAAAACTTGAATGAGATGCGTTCTCAGGCGGAGGAGGGAACGTAAAAAACCGGGCCAGCTTCTAACGCATTAGCTTTGTCGAGAACGTCTTGTGCAGCGCCGGCGCACTTGCCGCATCCGGTGGCCACGCCGAGGTTTTGCTGCAACTCAAGCAGGTTGTCGACGCCGCGTGCCGCCGCACGGCGAATTTGATTGTCAGTGACCGATTTACAGATACAGACGTACATATTTCAGTTACTTGTTGAGCCCTCGATTATTCAAACCGAAATGAGAATGATTGTCAATAACATTACGGTTAATTGGCGCATCCATCAAATGGAATTTATCTCTGGATAATATTCAGGGCTTAATGAGTGAACCTTATAGAAATAAGAATGATTCTCGATTGAATTAATTGAGTACAACTATTAATGCGCCGATCAGTGAACCAGTACCGGAATGCGGTGTGCTCAATACCCTGCAAAGTTATGCTCGGACATGGCAACATGGCCAGCTAGTATGAAATGCTGGGCAACCCAGATAATGCTTAGGGCGTAACCATTGAACCAGGACAACCGAAAACTCTTGATCGTCGAGGACGATCCGGGCCTACTGTCGCAGCTGAAGTGGTGCTTTGAGGCCTACGATGTCGTGACGGCCGAAGACCGCGGTTCGGCCATCAACGAACTGCGCCGGCACGAACCCACGGTTGTGCTGCAGGACTTGGGTTTGCCGCCAAATCCGGAGGGGGTAGACGAGGGACTGGCAACCCTCCAGGAACTCCTGAAACTCTCTCCACACACCAAGATCATCGTGGTTACCGGTCATGGCGACCAGGAGAACGCGTTGAAGTCCGTCGCGCTGGGTGCCTACGATTTCTATCAGAAACCTGTCGACACCGAGACGCTGCAACTCCTCGTAGAACGCGCCTTCAACATGTCACAACTCGAGGGTGAGAATCGTCGACTACAGAATCTTGCCAGCGAGTCGCCACTGGACGGCATCGTCGCGGCGAGTGAGGGCATGCTCAGCGTCTGCCGAATGATCGAGAAAGTAGCGCCTACAGACGTAACAACCTTGTTGTTGGGTGAGAGCGGTACCGGCAAAGAGTTGCTCGCCCGGTCGTTACACCGGCTGAGTCCACGTGCTGAAAATCGATTCGTTGCGATTAACTGTGCAGCAATCCCTGAGAACCTCCTCGAATCTGAGTTGTTCGGTTTTGAGAAGGGGGCGTTCACCGGTGCCGTCAAACAGACGCCCGGTAAAATCGAACTGGCTGATGGTGGCACATTGTTCCTTGACGAGATCGGTGACATGCCGCTCGCCCTGCAGGCCAAGATGTTGCGCTTCCTGCAGGAACGCGTCATCGAACGGGTGGGCGGTCGCGAAGAGATCTCTGTCGACGTCCGGGTGGTTTGCGCAACAAATCAGAATCCGATTGACCTGATCAAACAGGACCTGTTTCGCGAGGATCTTTACTACCGGGTCAGCGAAATTACGATCGATATACCACCGTTCCGCGAACGTGAGGAGGGGCGCCTGATCCTAGCCCGGCACTTACTCACCAAGTACGCGAAGCAGCAGGGGCGGGCACTGGTTGGGTTCGCCGATGACACCAATGAAGCGATTGAAGCGTACTCATGGCCCGGTAACGTTCGCGAACTGGAGAACAAGATCAAAGGCGCGGTCATCATGGCGGATGGCAAGCAGGTCACAGCGGCAGACATGGGGATCGAAAGCGTCGAAGAGTACGAGGCGAACTCACTCAACCTGCGCGAAGTCCGGCAGCAGGCAGAATCAAAGGCGATTCGCATCGCCCTGATGAAGAATTTCGGCAACATTTCGCGCGCCGCGGAACAACTCGGCGTCACTCGTCCTACGCTATACGATCTGCTGAATAAGTATGGTCTATCCGCCGAGGCCTATTCCAAACGCAGCACCAACGGTCGCAGCAAGGGTTAGCTGTAGTGATCAGGCTTTCAGCTGATCACGGCCGGGTCGGTGTTCGGTCGATGTATTCCTGCATTCGACCTTCGTTAAAGAGTTGGCGGAAGAAAGAGTCAGAGTTGCACTTGAACGTATAGATGAGCTTGTCCGGTGCCCGCGTCCAGACGCGCTAGTCTCATTGGCCCTCTGGGCGACCAAATCGTTGCGCCTTCTGAATTCCTCAACCGATTAGAATCAAGCCGTTCAGCGATTTCGGTTGGGCGAGTTTCATGACGTCAGTCTAGCATCCGGCCGTTGGTGTTAGATGGCCCAATATGCGCCAGGATCCTGCCCGGCGATCCTGCGTTCCCAGGCGAGACTGGTGCTGACAATCGTGTCGAGGTCATCGTATCGGGGTTCCCAGCCGAGCACGTCGCGGACACGATTGGCAATCGCGACGAGTTCGGGCGGATCGCCGGCGCGTCGCGGTTCGTCGACGATTGTCAATTTGGACTCATTGGCACGCTCGACCGCATCAAGCACCTGGCGGACGCTGTAGCCATGCCCATAACCGCAGTTGAGGATGATCGAGTCGCCGCCCTTGCGAAGGTAATCGAGCGCATCCAGGTGCGCCGCAGCGAGATCTTCGACATGAATGTAGTCGCGTATGCCGGTTCCGTCCGGCGTCGGGTAGTCCGTGCCGAATACGGATACGTGCGAACGGGTGCCCACAGCCGCTTCGCAAGCGACCTTGACGAGCAATGTAGCCTTTGGTGTTGACTGTCCGATCGAGCCCCCTGGTTCGCAGCCGGCCACATTGAAGTATCTGAGCGCGGCGTACGACGGGCCGCCTGCATTGGCGAGATCTCTTAGCATCCATTCGGTCATCAGTTTTGAGGTCCCGTAGGGATTGACCGGCCGGGTCGGCGTGTCCTCCGATGCCTTGCCATCCGCCAGCTCACCGTAAACGGCGGCTGTTGATGAAAAGACGATGTGACGAACATCGTTTCGCTGTGCGGCCTCGAGCAGGACGCGGCTGTTGGCCGTGTTGTTCCGGTAGTACTTAAGCGGATCGGCGACAGACTCCGGGACAATGGTGTGCGCGGCAAAGTGTATCACTGTGTCAAAGCTGCCATCCGAAAGAATTTTGTTGAGTAGCTGACTGTCGCCGGTATCACCTACGACAAGGTCTCCGGCCGTTACGGCGGCCTCGAAGCCGGTGGACAGGTTGTCGAGCGTCACGACTTCCTCGCCGGCAGCGCCCAGCTGACGCACTACGTGACTGCCGATGTAACCGGCCCCACCGGTAAGTAATATCCTGTTATTTTTCATTGAAAAGCCGGATTCCTGAAACAAATGCGGAGTAGGAGGTTCCAATACTTGCAGATTCTATCAATACTGTTGCCCGGTAAAGGAATTGCGTCTCACTAAGTGCCTGATCTGACAGGTTCTGTTGCCAATTTGAGACGCAATTGTTACAAATGCGGCTGCGCGCTTTTGCGATTATGCGAGGCGCGTTGAGGCAGACGATACATCGCTTAGGGCATTGGGAGATGGCGTTGAACGTAATACTGTTTTTGGGCTTGGGCAAGCTCACACTGAATCACGCGCGTCGAT
>JAQWSV010000141.1 GCA_029243005.1 Woeseiaceae bacterium | reverse complement strand
CGCACGTGTTTTGGGTCCGGGAAAATTTTCGCCCATGCCTATTAACCTTATTTTCTGAGATACACGGGAGAATGATGGAATTAAATAGGTAGATCAACCATCCCTTCTGGCATGGAATGAGCGTACCTGGTACTGCTGCCTGAGCGCTTGGGAACCAGCTGTCTTCTGACGAAAGCCGAAGTATGCGATGGCAGCGACAATGTAGATGAAGTCGTATCACGAGTTCCATGTTTTGGCCAACGGTATCCGGCTTGCGTCCACCGACCCTAAATAGTGTCGCCTTCGTCGTTGTCCTCGGGCTGAATGCCAGGGTCGCCGATCAGATCGGGTCGGTCGGGTTCCAGGAGAGGCTTGCCCGTTGGCATACGCAAGTCAGGCTTGGCAGGCGGCACTGGCGGAACGTTCCTTAGGAATCCATAGCCTACGAGGCCGCCCAGTAACGCCATGAGAAGCAGAGTCAGCAGCCGCTTCATGATTGAAGTGTATAAAGTCATCCTTACCTGTGTCCTCTCTCCAATACTGGTCGAATGACCGTCCACAGATTGTAGGTCATGCACGTTTTTGATGAGCATTTAAAGGCGCCCGGCGTGATTGCACATGCCCTGATGATTGCCGTATAATCGCGCGCCAAAGTCGAGGTGGGCAGTACGACACCTCGCAGCCAGCGTCTTCGCAGAAAAGGCCCCTTAGCGGGCTTTTTTGTTGTCAGCAGAATGATTTTTTGCGAAGAAATAGAATGGGCTTTAGGCCCATTTTTTATTTTTAGAACAACGATTTGCGATATATTATTAAACCAATGTCTAGAATGGAGTTGATCAAATTGCTGGGGCCGACTGTCGATCATCTCGGCTATGAGCTGACCGATTTGGAGCTGAAGCTCGGTGGGCGGGATGGCCTCGTTCGCCTCTTCATCGATGCTCAGAATGGCATTGGCGTGGAGGATTGCGAGACCGTCAGTCGTCAGGTCAGTGCGATTCTGGATGTGGAAGACCCGATCCCCGGCAATTACACGCTCGAAGTTTCCTCGCCTGGCCTGGATCGCACATTGACAAAACCCGGCCATTTTCAGCGATTTATGGGCGAAGACGTACGGGTAAAGTTGCGTTTCCCGTTGGACGGGCGGCGTAATTTTCGGGGCGCGCTTGCGGCCGCGGATGACGTGAATATTGAAGTTGTGGTTGATGGGGAGTCGCACAGCCTGCCGCTGTCGACGATCGAATCGGCTCGGCTGGTGCCGCAGGTGTAATGCGGCGGCCATAGTGGAGTAGAAAAGTAATGAGTAAAGAGATTCTGATGGTTGTCGATGCCGTTTCGAACGAGAAAGGCGTGGAAAAAGACATCATCTTTGAGGCGATCGAGGCTGCACTGGCATCGGCGACCCGCCGTCGTCACGGTGAGGATATCGATGTACGCGTGGCAATTGACCGGGAGTCCGGTGATTACGACACGTTCCAGCGCTGGCTGGTGTTTGAAGACGAGTCGACCGAGCTTGAGTTTCCAGATCGAGAGTTGCGCATGATCGATGCGGTAGACGTCGATGAAACTGCCGAACCCGGCGGATATGTCGAAGTGCCGATGGAGTCTGTGGAGTTTGGACGAATTGCGGCGCAGACCGCGAAGCAGGTCATCGTACAGAAGGTCCGCGAAGCCGAGCGTGAGCAGGTGGTTGAGGAATTCGAGGGCCGTGAAGGCGAATTGCTCTCTGGACTTGTGAAGCGCGTCGATCGCAATGGTGTCTACATCGACCTCGGCGGCAATGCCGAAGGCTTCGTCGCTCGCGAGCAGATGGTGCCGCGTGAGCCGGTTCGTCCGCAGGATCGTATGAAGGCTCTGTTGACCGAGGTGCGATCTGAGCCGCGGGGTCCGCAGCTATTCATGACGCGCACGTCGCCAGAATTTCTGGTCGAGCTTTTCAAGATCGAGGTCCCAGAGGTCGGCCAGGGGCTCATCGAGATCTTGGGGTCAGCCCGGGATCCAGGGTTGCGAGCTAAGATCGCTGTAAAGAGTAACGACAAACGTATCGACCCCGTCGGTGCCTGTGTCGGTATGCGTGGCTCCCGTGTCCAAGCGGTTTCGAACGAGCTCGCTGGCGAACGGGTCGATATCATTCTCTGGGATGATAATCCGGCTCAGTTTGTCGTGAATGCTATGTCACCAGCTGAGGTCGTATCGATCGTAGTTGACGAGGACGCGCACAGCATGGATGTCGCCGTCGACGAGGACAAGCTATCGCAGGCGATCGGACGTGGCGGCCAGAATATTCGCCTGGCGAGTGAGTTATCCGGCTGGGAACTGAACGTGATGACCGAGATGGACGCCGAGCAAAAGAGCGAGACGGAGATGCGCGAGCTAATCGAGATGTTCTCGAAGCAGCTAGACGTCGACGAAGAAGTCGCTCTGATTTTGGTACAGGAAGGATTCTCGACGATCGAAGAGGTCGCCTATGTTCCAGCATCGGAACTAGTAGAAATCGAAGAGTTTGACGAGGGTATCGTCGACGAATTGAGGAATCGCGCGCGCGACGTTCTGCTGACAAAGGCCATTGTTCATGAAGAAAAGATTGATGAAGCCGAACCCGCGGAAGACCTGCTAAGTCTGGAAGGCATGGACAAGGGACTGGCGCTCAAGCTGGCGAGTGAAGGTGTGATAACCCGAGAAGACCTTGCGGAGCTTGCCACCGATGACTTGCTTGATATTAACGAGATGGATGCGGAAGAAGCTGCAGCGTTGATTATGAAGGCACGCGCACACTGGTTCGAAGCAGAGCAGCCGACCTGATCGGGTATTGCAAGAGACAAATGACTGGCTGGGCGCTCGGAGTCATGATCTCCGGGCATTCACAGAGAAGATAAACGGAGTATCAAATGGCTGACGTCACCGTCGCACAATTTGCCGAAGTACTTAAAGTACCGGTCGAGAAGCTTTTAACGCAGC
Organism: Woeseiaceae bacterium; assembly: GCA_029243005.1. Lineage (GTDB taxonomy): Bacteria > Pseudomonadota > Gammaproteobacteria > Steroidobacterales > Woeseiaceae > SZUA-117. The sequence continues at coordinate 3,503 of JAQWSV010000141.1, read as the reverse complement.
TCGACGATGCTGGTATCAAGGTAGCGGGCGCAGACGATATGATTAGCGAGGATGCGAAGCTCGAACTTCTGACGCATCTGCGCCGCAGTCATGGTCAGGAGGATCCAACGGATGATGGTGCACCGCGCCGCATTACCTTGCGCCGCAAGTCGCAATCTGAACTCCGCTTATCCGGCACTCAGGGTCGTTCTCGTACTGTCAACGTCGAAGTGCGCCGCAAGCGTACCTATATCAAGCGTGATGTGCTCGAGAAGGAAACGCAGGAAAAACAGGAAGAGCTTGATCGGAAGCGACAGGAAGACCAGGACAAGATCGAAGCCGAAAAGCGCGAGCATGAACGTCAGAAGGCGGAGAAGGAGCAGGCGGTAAAGGACGCAGAGGAAGCAGAGCGTCGCCAGAAAGAAGAGAAGAAACAGGCCGAGATTGATGCCCGTCAGGCCGAGAATAAAGCAGCTCAGGAGGCGTCTGAAGAGCGTGCCCGGGTTGAAAAGGCCGATCAGGATGCGCGCAATCGTCGGACGAAGGAAAAAGACAGGAAGAAAGGAAAGGCATCTGAAACCAAGTATGGTCGCAAGGAATTGCATGTGGCCAGTGACAAGAGCGGCAGACGCCGCCGCAAGACGCCGACTCGCCGGCGCCCGGTCAATATTAGCTCTGACGGCCAGCATGGCTTCGAAAAACCAATTGCCCCGGTTGTACGCGAGGTCGAGATTCCGGAGAGTATTGCCGTTTCCGAGCTCGCCCAGAGGATGGCGATCAAAGGTAACGAGGTCGTCAAAGTGCTCTTCAATATGGGCGCCATGGTCACTATCAACCAGGCCATTGATCAGGACACCGCGACGCTGGTTGTTGAGGAACTGGGTCATGTCGCGAAGCTGGTTTCCGGTACGGAGCTTGACGAAGATCTGCTGAAAGATGAGAAGTTGGCTGGCGAGGTAGTACCACGCGCGCCAGTGGTGACGATCATGGGTCATGTCGATCACGGCAAGACTTCTCTGCTCGACTACATTCGCCGCACTAAGGTCGCAGACGGCGAGGCTGGCGGTATTACGCAGCACATTGGCGCGTACGCCGTGGAAACCGAAAAGGGCAAGGTGACCTTCTTGGATACGCCCGGCCACGCGGCATTTACGCAGATGCGTGCCAGGGGCGCACAGGCAACGGATATCGTGATCCTTGTAGTTGCTGCCGATGACGGTGTAAAGCCGCAGACGATCGAAGCTATCGAGCATTCGAAGGTGGCTGAAGTGCCCATCGTCGTCGCGATCAATAAGATCGACAAAGATAATGCGGACCCCGAACGCGTCAAGAATGAACTGTCGGCGCACGAGATTATTCCCGAGGACTGGGGTGGCGAGAACCTGTTCGTTCACGTGTCTGCGCAGACGGGTGAAGGCGTGGACTCATTACTCGAGTCTATTCTGCTGCAGGCCGAAGTTATGGATCTTGCGGCAGTCGCGGAAGGTCCGGCGCAGGGCATTGTGATCGAATCGAGTCTCGAGAAAGGCCGTGGTGCAACAGCGACCGTCCTCGTTCAGGCGGGTACATTGAAACATGGCGACATGATCATTGCCGGCGAGGAATACGGGCGCATCCGTAATATGTTCGACGAAACGCATAGCAAAATCAGCACCGCCGGTCCATCGACGCCTGCCGTTATTCTTGGTTTATCCAAGACGCCAAGTGCCGGTGATGACTTTCTCGTCGTCAAGAACGAGCGCAAGGCCCGTGAGGTCGAGGAGTTTCGTCAGTCGAAGTCACGGGAATCTAAGCTGGCACAACAGCAGGCCTCCAAGCTTGAAGACATGTTCACCCAGATGACGGAAGGTGACGGCAAGATTGTCCCGATCATGATCAAATCTGACGTGCACGGCAGTACGGAAGCATTGCGAGATTCGCTGAACAAGCTGTCCACTGACGAAGTGAGAGTGAAGGTTATCAGTTCGGGCGTTGGTGGCATCACAGAATCCGATGCGACACTTGCGGCCGCATCCCACGCTGTAATCATTGGCTTCAATGTTCGTGCCGATGCAACCGCGCGCGCCGCAATCAAGGAATCCGGTGTGGATGTTCGCTACTACAGCATCATCTACGAAGCGATTGATGACGTGAAAGCCGCGATGAGTGGCCTATTGTCGCCAGAGATTCGCGAGAATATCGTGGGCCTAGCAGAAGTGAAGGAAGTCTTCTCGTCGCCGAAACTGGGTGATATTGCTGGCAGCATCGTTACCGAAGGCTACGTCAAACGGTCGAATCCGATTCGTGTACTGCGTGACAATGTGGTTATCTACGAAGGTGAGCTCGAATCTCTGCGTCGATTCAAAGACGACGTTAACGAGGTTCGTTCTGGAACCGAGTGCGGCATTGGCGTCAAGAATTACAATGACGTCAAGGTTGGCGATCAGATCGAGTGCTTCGAGCGCGTCGAGATTGCCAGAACCATCGACTGAATGGCGGAGGTTGGGGCAGGGCTCTGACGTTTGGATCATCTATGCCGAGAGAGTTTTCCAGACACCAGCGGTTGGGGGCGCAGATGCTGCGTTCATTAAGCGAGCTTCTGCGATTCGAGACCAAAGATCCGAGCCTGGCGGAGATCTCCCTGACTGCGGTGGACCTGTCACGCGATCTGAGCATTGCGCGTGTGTATTTCAGCATGCTGAACCCTGATGCTGACCCGCAGCCTGCCTTGGATGGACTGAAGCGTGCCGCGGGGTTTCTTCGCAGCAAGCTGGGCGCGGAATTGTTGGTTCGCCATGTGCCGGAGCTCCGATTCGTGCGTGACGACAGTATTGCGCACGGTGCGGAGATCTCCCGCCTGATCGATGACGCGACCGGCGACAGACGGGAAGACTGAAATGGTGCGAGGAACGGCAAAACGTGGACGGCGAAAGCCTGTCCCGGTGAACGGCCTGTTGTTATTGAATAAGCCGGCTGGCATGACCTCCAATCAGGCTTTGCAGCGGGTTAAAAGGCTTCTGAATGCAAAGAAGGCGGGACACACCGGTAGCCTCGATCCGGCGGCGACGGGGATGTTGCCACTCTGCTTTGGTGAGGCCACCAAAGTCTGTGCCTACCTGCTTGATGAAGACAAAACCTATCGGGTCACGGCTCGACTGGGTGAGAAGACTGATACCGGCGATGGTGATGGAACGGTCATCGAAACCGCCGCGGTGCCCGAGCTTCGCGCCGGGCGCGTCGAATCCGACGCCCGTGCCGCCGACGCCTCTCGCCGTGAGATCTTCGCACTCGGCGGTTATCTCGTCCAGGAGCTGAGGTCGAGGGGTGGACGCGCGTCAGCGATGCGACGCGCGGCAGCGTTTCCACGCGTCGTCGAAAACAAAACGAAACGAAACGAATCAAAACGCGCGCGAGGTGGTTGAGGTCGACGTCGCGTTTGCGAAGAAGAAGTCAGGAAGTCGTCGGCGTCGGCGTCGGCGCGCACCTTGAAGAACGCCCTGTTGTGCGGCCCGATGTCATTGTGCACGAGCTCGTGGAGCATCACG
>JAQWSV010000084.1 GCA_029243005.1 Woeseiaceae bacterium | reverse complement strand
CAGGAAATGGCCTTGGACGAAGTCAATTCCTGCGTTTCTTAGCCAGTCGAAGTCTTCCTGCTCCTCGACCTGCTCGGCAACAACCCGAAACTCCATCGTGCGCGCCAGCTTGATCATAGCCGCAACCATTTCCTGGTTGATTTGGTCAGCACTAAGGTTGCTCGTATAGGTTCCGTCGATCTTCAGGTAATCGATCGGCAGATTCTTGAGGCCGGAGAATGCCCCGAGGCCGCTGCCGAAGTCATCGAGCGCAAATTCACAACCAATGCCGTGGAGCACTTCGATAAACCGCTGCGCATACTGCACGTTATTGAAGATAGCGCCTTCCGTAACCTCGAAGCAGATACTCGAGGGTGTGACGCCACTGTGATCGAGTGCTTCGACAACAAAACTCAGGAAGCTCTCATCACTCAAAGTCTGACCCGATATGTTGATCGCACAACTCCGACTCGATGCCAGCTTGATCTCGCCCGAGTTGATCGTCGCAAGGACGGCGTTGACCACCCAGCGGTCGATCTGCGGCATGAGTTGGTAGCGTTCAGCCGAGCGGAGAAAATCCGCGTTTGTACCGGTGCGACCCCGCTCGTCCGGCATGCGAATGAACACTTCGACCGATGGCCCGGACACTTCTCCGCTGGTGGTCGCAATGATCGGCTGCATTGCCAGCTCAAATTTGTCGTCGCGCAAGGCATTCTGGAGCTGTCGCAGCCAGTGGATATCGCCGCGCTCACGGGCGACGGCCTCATCGCGCGCCGAGTAGACATGCACCTGCCCGCGTCCTCGCTGTTTGGCGACATAGCAGGCCGAGTCCGCCGCCGCCATAATGTCCTGCAAGGAACCACTCGCGTGGCTGACTTCGACCAGCCCAATCGAGATACCGATGTTGAAGATCTTGTCCTGCCAGACAAAGCGATAGTCTGCAACGGCGTTGCAGATATCGGCGGCGATCTGCTGCGCCTTGTCTAGCGGACAGCGCATCAGCAGGGTGCCAAACTCGTCGCCACCCAGTCGCGCAACATAGTCCGAGTCGCGCACCTGGTCTTTAATCAGGTTGGCAACTTCGCGCAGCATATTGTCGCCAGCGATGTGACCGCAACTATCATTGACCGCCTTGAAGCGATCAAGGTCCATGTAGGCAAGAATGTGAACGGCCTCCTCTGCGTGCGCGATGTCCATCGCCTCATCCAGGCGCCGTTCGAACTCTCTTCGATTGATCAGGCCGGTGAGCGCATCGTGCGCTGCCTGGTAGCTCATCTGCCGTGTCAGCCCACGAATCTCGCTGACGTCGTGAATGACAACGACCGTTCCGGAGTCGCTGTTACCGGGCCCGCGGATCGGCGATGCCGTGACTTCGACCGAATGTTCGTGTTTGCCGTCACGACTGACGAGCAATGCCCGTCGTCCCATGTTGACCCGGCGGCGAATCGACAAACATCGCTCGACCGGATCTCCAAGCGCACGACGATCCGCTTCGTCGATCAGCGAGAAAAACTCTCCCGTCTTGTGTCCTGTGGCGTCGTCGCGATTAGCACCGGCCATCGATTCCGCTGCATGATTCATATAATCGATACGGCCCTCGTTGTCGGTCGTGATGACACCTTCCGAGATCGACTCCAGCGTAAACTGTGCCTGACGCTTGCTGCGACTCAGCGACACTTCGAGATTCTTTCGATAACTCACGTCTCGAGCGACCGTCAGCACGGCTTCGCTGCCGTCATACTCGATGACCGAGCTCTGCGCCTCGACCCACAGGCCTGCATCGTCACCGCTGATTAACTGAATCTCGAGCCGCTCGGGCACACTCTCGCCCAGGAGGCGTTTAGCCATCGTCTTCCTGAACAACGCCCGGTACGCCGGTTTGACGAGATCTGCGGCGTCGCGGCCAATCAGTTGTTCCGGTTCGAGGCCAATCAGGCTGGCGGCGCTGCCATTGGCCAGCAAGATGCGTTCGTCGTGCACCAGTACGATTTCCGGAAGTGTGCGGGAGAAATCGGCGAACAATCGATCCTTGTCATGGATTTCCTCGTCGCGCTCTCCGATCGCATCGAACAGGCGATTGATAGTCTTTGTGAGATCCGCCAGACCACCCGTACCGCGTTCAGACAGCCGTCGTCCGACGGAAGCATCAGCGGAAACTTCGATCAGTTCTTTGTTGAGATTGCCAACCCGATGCCGAAGCAGTCCACGATCCCGACCGATGACAATAAGCACAATCACGGCCGCGACGAGAAGTCCCGCAAGAGCGATAATGATAACGGTCGGTGTCATGCAGCGCCTTTCCCTGTTCGGCTGTGTTGCAAATGATGTCGCCAAACAATCATTTGTTATTATTCAGCGCTCGTAATGCATCTCCGGTGCCGCACATAAACGGCAATTTCTGAGCATTAAACGTGTGCACAATGAAGGATATCCCAGCAGCCGCGGGCTACTGCGGCGATTCACCATAATTCAGCAACCATCGTCAGGCTGCGGTAACGGTCGAGACGCATAGCGCCCTCCTAATGGTACCTACTCGCGCAAAAATGATGGCAAATCAGTAATATACAGGCCATAGCAAAATGAATACGGATTCTATAAGACAACAGATGGTGGAGCAGCAAGTCAGAACATGGGATGTGCTCGATCCCGAGGTGCTGCAAACGCTGCGTGACATCCCACGTGAGCGCTACGTGCCCGCTGAGTTCGCCGATTGTGCCTATGCCGACGCCGAAATTCCTATCGGCTTTGGTCAGGTTATGTTTCGGCCGTCGCTAGACGGACGTATTCTGCAAGCTGTGAATATTCAACCGGGCGAATCGGTTCTCGAAGTTGGTACCGGGACTGGCTACCTGACTGCCTGTATTTCCCGTCTCGCCGCATCGGTTACGAGCATTGACCTGCATCAGTCATTCCTCGACGCGGCATGCAAAAAGCTCGTGGAGGACACGGCTGACAATATCACATTGTCGCAAATGGATGCTTCAGCAGAACTGCCCGACGATGAATTCGATGTCGTGATCGTGTCCGGCTCACTCCCTAGGCAGGACGACCGCTTGGCTACGCTGCTGCGCCCCGGTGGCCGCCTGCTGACGTTCATCGGCGAATCACCCGCGATGACCGCAACGCTTATAAGCCACGACCAGGCGGATGAACTGAATGTCAGGGGATTGTTCGAATCGGACGTAGCGCCGCTTGTCCGGACCAGCGAACGATCACCTTTTACCTTTTGAAGAAAATCAGGCGGCGAACAGAAGTATCCTGTTAAAAGACGCAGGTGCCATATTAGTGCATAAGACCTGCGATTCATTTAGCTGATTCAGTTATATAGTTGACTACAACACCTTCTGGGATGGCGACCCACCCAAACGGAACTTTTCTAATGAAAAATGTAAATAAAATTATGCATTTAGCTGTAGCCCTGACCTTTTCGTGGCTACCCGGACAGGCCCTGGCCACCTCATTACTGGAGGTCTACCAGCAGGCGCTGCAAAGCGATCCCCTGATCCACGAAGCCGAGGCCAGGCGGCTGGCAACGCTCGAAGCGCTGCCACAGGCGCGCGGACTGCTGCTTCCGCAACTCAATGCGGGCGCAAACTACGGGCAAGGCGCACGGTCCGGTTTGCAGCAGCAGCCCCAGATTGACCCCTTGACCGGTGACGTCGTCGGCTTTGTGTCGCTCGAAGCTGATTCCAAGTTCGACACATTCGGCTGGAACGCAGAACTTCGCCAAACCGTCTTTCGCTGGGACCAGTGGGTCGGTCTCAAGCAAGCCGAAAAACGTGTCGCCAAAGCGGAAGTGGATTTTGAAGCCGCGCAACAGAACCTGATTGTTCGGGTCGTAACGCGCTACTTTGATGTCCTCGGCGCAGAAGATCGACTGACGTCGATTCATGCTGATCGTCTCGCTATCGCGCGCCAGCTCGAACAGGCCAAACAGCGATTCGAGGTCGGTCTGATCGCGATTACCGATGTCCAGGAATCGCAGGCAGCTTATGACCAGGCGGTTGCGTCGGAAATCCAGTCGAAACGCGAACTCGCGACGGCGCGAGAGTTCCTGCGCGAGATTACGGGCGAGTACATTCCGCAGTTGTCGGCACCCAGGGAGAACTTCCCGCTGGTATCGCCTTTCCCGGCCTCGGAAGAGAGCTGGATCGACCTAGCGATGGACCAGAACCTTGCACTGGTCTCCAGCCGATTCGACGAGGAGATGGCTCGTGGCGAAATCAAGTCACGTCGAACCGGCCACTATCCCACGTTGGACCTCGTGGCCAGCTACGATTCGAGCGACACGGACATCAGCGACGTGACAGTCGGCGGTCTCGCATCCGCGAATCCTGCTTTTCCGATCGACGGCACGAACGACTCAATCTTTCTGCAGTTCAAAATGCCGTTGTTTAGTGGCGGCCGTACGTCGTCACGGGTTCGCGAGGCCGTCTACCTGCACCGCGCGAGCCGTGAGCAACTGCAGCGAGTCTCTCGCGAGACAGAAAGGCAAACGCGGGATGCCTTCCTCAGCGTGGAATCTGAAATAAGCCGCGTCAACGCTCTCGCACAGGCAGTCAAGTCCAGCCGCACGGCGCTCGAAGCGACAAAAGCAGGTTTCGAGGTCGGCACTCGAACGATTGTCGATGTGCTCAATTCACAGCGGTCGCTGTATATCGCGATCACGAATTACGAGCAGGCGCGTTACACATATGTCGGTAATGTGCTGCGACTGAAACTAGCTGCCGGCAACCTGCGTGTTCAGGACTTGGAGGAGATCGATCGACACCTGGTTGAACGGCGTCCGCCGGAAGAAGTCATC
>JAQWSV010000072.1 GCA_029243005.1 Woeseiaceae bacterium | reverse complement strand
TCATTGATGACGACAAGAAGCACGCTGATCTGCTGAAAAATTATCTGAAGCCTTTCGGGATCGCTTTGGAGTGCGCGGGCGATGCCGATGAAGGCATGCGCAAGCTGTCACGCACCGATCCCGATTTGTTGTTACTCGATATCATGCTGCCCGGCCGGGACGGCTTCGACATCTGCAGGGAAGTGCGCAAGACCAGTCAGATTCCGATCATCATGCTGACGGCGCGCGGCGACATCGTCGACCGTGTTTCAGGACTGGAAATCGGCGCCGATGATTATGTAGGCAAACCCTTCGAGCCGCGAGAACTGGTTGCACGAATCCAGACGATTTTGCGGCGCACGTCTTCAGCAGACAATCGCGACCCGATTCTGCTGTTCGACGGTATAGAAATCGATCTCGATGCGCGTGAAGTGAAGGTCGACGATAAGCCTGTGACATTAACGTCAATGGAGTTTGAGTTGCTTGCCTTGCTCGCCAGGCGGGCCGGCAAAAAAGTATCCCGAGACGACATTCTGAATGAGTTGCGAGGCATTGACGCCGCCATGATAACCCGGGCAGTTGATATCATGGTCAGCAGGCTCCGCAACAAACTCGGCGATACAATCAAACCTCCGCGATTCATACAAACGGTATGGGGCACCGGATACGCGTTTATTCCCCGGCGTCCCAAGGATGATTAAGCGACTCACCCGTTCTCTGTCTTTTCGACTGCTCGCAATCTTTCTCGTCCTTGCGACAGTATTTGTCTGCTTCGCAACAATCGGTATTCGCTGGGTTTACAGTGAAGATGACTTGCGTGAACTGATCAGTGGACATCTTTCGCTGCACGTCAACTACGTTCGCAACGATATTGGTGACCCACCTCAGATCAATCGTGCAATCGAAATCACCCGCCAAGTGCCGGTTGACATACGCATTGCCGGCGATGGCTTAGACTGGGCCTCCGACCCAAATTTCCCGGCCTTGGGTGAGCTGGAGTTCGGCGCCAGCAATATCTTTGGCGAAGACCCCGGCGCCTGGCTGAATGAACTGGAGGACGTGGAGTTCGCCGCACTCGGTCCGCACACATTCCTGAAGATCGACCAGGGTGACTTCGATATCGTCGTTTCATCGCCGCGCATTGCAGAAAACACGGCGGGCCCCGACCTGCTTCCGATCATTCTCGCCATCGGATTGCTCTGGCTCTTTGTCGCGTATCTCTGTGTCAGCTTTTTATTCCGGCCAATTCTCTCTATTCGTGAAGGCGCATCACGCATCGGACGCGGAGACTTCAATCACCGCATCAGCGGTTATCGCCACGACCAACTCGGCGATCTTGCGGAAGACGTCAATCAGCTGGCCAACGATGTGCGCGGCATGCTAGACGCCAAGCGACAGCTATTGCTCGGTATCAGCCATGAGTTGCGCTCACCATTGTCACGCCTCCGACTTGGCCTGGAGTTCATCGACGATAGCGAACAGAAAGAGGCCATTCGGGCAGAAATTCAGGAGATGGAGGAAATCATCTCGGCCCTCCTTGAAGCCGAACGACTGAACACGCGCCATGCACCGATACAACGCTCCCAGGTGCTGGTCCCGGCGCTGGTCGAGCAACTCATTGATACCTATTTCGAGCGCGAAGCAGACCGAATTTCCATCGATATCGATGAGGACCCACTGGAGGCGAATATCGATCACGTGCGTGTCGCGCTCATGCTCAAGAACCTGGTTGCCAATGCAATTCGGTATACCGGTGGAGGCCCGGTGCGCATCCAGGTGTCCCGCGATGCCGGTGCGCTCGTGATTGCGGTCGCGGACGAGGGCCCCGGCCTCTCGCCTGACCAGCAGGAAAACCTCGGTGAGCCCTTTTACCGCGGCGATCCATCGCGAACGCGGAACACCGGCGGCTTTGGCCTTGGGCTGTATCTGGCCAGGCTGGTGGCAGAAGCACACGGTGGCAGCCTCGCCGTCGATACCGGCTACACAGCAGGCGCCAAACTCGTAGCTACGTTGCCCGCGTGAGCGTGAGCGCGTATGTTTCCCCAATGACTCAGCTAACGGGAAAGGTCGTTTCCTTACATACGGGCGGCAACAAGGATCTCAGCAAAGACGAGAAGACGTCGATCCAAGTGGAACTGGATGGCATCGTTGGATGCGCCCATCGCGGCTATGTTCGCAAGTGCTGGGCCGTAGACAAACAAGCGGAGGACTCACCGCGCAGAAACGAGCGACAATGGTCGGCAGTGTCAGTCGAGGAACTTGCAGAAATTGCGGCGGATATGGGTATTGAGAGTCCGGTCACCGCAGCCAGTGTTGGCGCGAAT
>JAQWSV010000044.1 GCA_029243005.1 Woeseiaceae bacterium | reverse complement strand
TCAGAGAAATTCGTATTGCCGGTAACATAGGCAAAAACACCGAGCGCACCGCCGACCATGACTGTTGGCATGATGGCAAGGCCGTCGAGCCCGTCCGTCAGGTTTACGGCATTGGAAAAACCGACAATGAAAAGAAATGTGATAACAACCTGGAACATGCCAAGCGGCACCCACAGGTCGGGAAAATAGGGAATCAGAAGCGACGTGCTGATCTCATCGGTTCTCATCATATATAGCGCGACCGCCGGGATGAGTGCGGCCGCCGCCTGCCAGAAGAGCTTCTGTCGAGCAGACAGCCCCTTCGGGTCCTGAAGGATCAGCTTTTTGTAGTCATCAACATAGCCGATCACACCGAATGCGAGCGTGACGAACAATACGATCCACACGTACTGGTTCTCGAGGTCAACCCAAAGCACAGTACTAACGACGATTGCCGTCAGAATCAGCGCGCCACCCATCGTCGGCGTACCGGTTTTAACAATGTGTGTATCCGGCCCATCGGCCCTGACCGGCTGGCCAGCCTGGTTGGTGCTCAGACGCTCGATCATTCGCGGCCCGATGACAAAGCAGATCACCAGTGCCGTAAGCGCACCGAGGATGGCGCGCAAGGTCAGGTAGTTGAACACGTTAAAAGAGGATTCGAACTCGGCGAGATAGTTGGTGAGATAAAGCAACATCTTTAAGCGCTCCTCGCTTCGACTGCTTTATCCACCAGCGCATGCACGACTCGCTCCATGCCCATGGACCGGGATCCTTTTACGAGCACTACATCTCCCGTGGAAATCTGCTGCCGCAATGCGTCATTCAGTGCATCGATGGTCTCGAACCAGTGACCACCTTCACCAAAAGACTCGACTGTCTTGCGCGCAAGCGGGCCGGTCGCCAACAAGTTGCTGATGCCGGCCTCCCTAATTACCCAGCCGGTATGCGCATGCAGGAGTTCGGCATCACCGCCAAGCTCCGCCATATCACCGAGCACCAGCCAGGTTTCACCCTCCTGCGCGGCTAGGAATTCTGCTGCCGCCTGTACGCTGACCGGGTTCGCGTTGTAGGTGTCATCAAACAGGATGGCGCCGCTGGCGCTTTCGACAGGATGCAGTCGCCCGCCAACCGGCGCACCCGCTTCTAGGCCTTTACGAATCTGGATGCCTCCCACACCCAGGCAGTGCGCGATTGCTGCCGCAGCGCAGGCATTCAGGACGTTGTGCTTGCCGGCTAGCGACAGCTTCACATCCATCTGCTTCTCAGGCATGTGCAGCGTGAATTCGTAGCCTTCAACGATTGGCAAAATATGGCTGGCTCGAAAATCGGCATCGGCGCTCAGCCCAAAGGTCACGATCTGCGCGCCGCCGGCTTTTTCCTTCCAGTATGAGAAGTAATCATCGTCCGCATTGAGTACCGCAAAATCCGGCTCTGGACCACCGGTCAGAATTTCGCCCTTTGCGTTTGCCACACCTTCCACAGACCCGAACCCTTCGAGGTGGGCAGGCGCTGCGTTGGTAATGGCGACAATCTTGGGCGCAGCCAGTGATGTCAGGTAGCCGATTTCGCCGTGGTGATTTGCGCCCATCTCGATCACTGCGTAGCGATGGCTTTCGCGCATGCGCAACAGCATCAACGGCACGCCTATTTCATTATTGAGATTGCCTTGTGTGGCCAGTGTCTCGGCATCCATCGACAGACAACTCGAGAGCAATTCCTTCAACGTGGTCTTGCCGTTGCTGCCAGTGATCCCGATCACCGTCGCCGGCATTTGTGCGCGCCATTCCGCGCCGAGTTCACCCAGCGCCTTCAGCGTGTCATCGACGACAATCGTCGACAATCCTGCGTCGACTGAATGCGATATCACCGCACCCGCTGCTTTTTTGCTGGCTGCCTGTTCAAGGAATGCTTCGCCGTCAAAATTCGGCCCATGCAACGCAACGAATAATTCGCCTGCGCGCAGTGAACGCGTGTCGGTGCTGACGCCTCTGAACTGTATATCTTCACCGTTCAGGGTGCCATGCATGTATTCCGCCGCATCAGACAAAGTGCTCGTCATCATTTGTCTGTCGGACCCCTCGCCTCTAGGCAGTGCCTAGCGACGCCAAAATCCGAGAACGAAATCGTTTCGGCGCCGATGACCTGGTAGTTTTCGTGCCCTTTACCGGCGATCAGAACGATGTCGTCGCTGTCGGCGGCATTGATGACATGCATGATGGCTTCGGCACGATCGCTGATTGTAGTCGTGCCGTCTTTCATCGCATTCAGAATATCGTCAATGATTTGTTCCGGCGGCTCGGTGCGTGGGTTGTCGCTGGTAACGATCGCATGATTGGCTAGGCGCTCGACAACACGTCCCATCATGGGTCGCTTGCCGCGATCCCGATCACCGCCGCAACCGAAAACACACCAGAGCTGGCCCGGGCAATGCAGTCGCAGTGCCTTGAGGGCAGCTTCGAGACTCGCCGGCGTGTGCGAATAGTCGACATAGACAAGCGGCAGGCCGTCATCAATCGACGAGTTGACCCGCTCCATACGTCCGGGAGGTGCATTTACCTTGCTGATCGCCGCGCTTGCTTCGTCCATGGGTACGTCATTGCAAAGCAACAATGCGAACACCTGCAAAGCGTTAGCAACATTGAAGTCGCCCAACAGCGGCACATACAATTCAGTCTCACCCCAGGAGCTTCGAACTCCAACGATCGAGCCGGCTGCGTCAGCACGTACTGATCTAGCGAACACGTGGGGCCGGCCGTTCGCGACGCGGTCACGATGACTGGACACGGTGACGACGTTTGCACCACAACGGTTCGCGAGCTCGACGCCGTATTCAGTATCCAGGCTGACGATCCGATTCCTGACGTCACGATCGAGGAATAGTGCTGCCTTCGATTCAAAGTACGCCTGCATCGAACCGTGATAATCGATGTGATCCCGGCTCAGGTTCGTGAAGATCGCTGAGTCAAAAGTAATGCCATCGATGCGCGACTGTTCTATCGCATGCGACGAGACTTCCATCGCTGCATGTATTGCACGATCGTCACGAAATGCCGCCAACGTGTTGTGCAGATCGAGACAGGCAGGCGTCGTCAGCGAATCATCACCACCGATTTCCTCGATGCCGTTGCCCAGTGTGCCGATGTAACCGCAACGCTGATCGAGTTTCGTCAGCGCCTGCGCAACGAGACAAGCAACCGTCGTTTTTCCGTTGGTACCCGTCACGCCAGTCACCCTGACGGTACTGGACGGGCCATCGTACCAACGATTGGCAATTTGACCGAGATATGTCGCGAGTCCGTCGACCGCAATCATTGGCAGGTCAGATTCAGTCGCGCTGCCAGTCGATGCATCCCAGGCAATCGCAGCGGCACCCACGGATTCAGCCTGCGTGACAAAATCCAATCCATGAGAGGTCTCGCCCTGACAAGCGAGAAACAGATAGCCCGGTTTTAACTTGCGTGAATCAGCGGCAATACCGGTGACGCCAATCGCTGGCGCAGGCGCCAATCCATCGAGTAATTTTTCGACAGTGACAAGGTTGTCGACGAGTTCTGCCGGCATGCTCATTGACTCATGGCCTGTATGACACCGTTGCCAGAAGCCGTCGGCAACGCATCCGGCGGAATGGCCATCAGGCGAAGCGACTCAGCCATGACGTCACCGAAAACTGGCGCAGCGACATCACCGCCGTAGTAAAGATCGCCGGTCGGCTCGTCGATGATGACGACGGCGGCAAGTTTGGGGTCACTCGCCGGCGCGAATCCGGCGAAGATTGAAAAGTATTTGTCTTCCGAATATCCGCCCGGCGCGGCCTTCCATGACGTTCCCGTCTTTCCGGCCACCCGATAGCCCGTCACACCCGCTTCACTGCCCGTGCCACCAGGCTGCACAACCACTTCCATCATGGCGCGGACGGACTGCGCGGTATCGCCAGTGATGACACGTAGCCCGTCGTTGGGCTGATCGAGTGCGATCAATGAGACGGGACGGATGTAGCCATTGCCACCCAGCGTGGCATAGGCCTGTGCCAATTGCAGCGGCGTCACCGATACGCTGTAGCCGTAGCCTAGTGTCGCCTGTGTGATCTGTCGCCAGTCGTCGTAGTGGGTCAGCAGTCCTGCCGACTCACCCGGGAATCCGCTCGACGTCAATGAGCCCAGACCAAATCGCGTCATCGTCTGCCAGAGCTGGTCGGATTCCAGCGACATGGCGATCTTCGTAAAACCAACGTTGCTCGAACGGGACATGATAGTCGTCAGGCTCACGCGACCGAGATCGTTGTTGTCCGCAATGCGCTTGGGTCCGACGACAATGTAGCCGGGCGAGGTATCGATCATGCTGCTCGCCCGGTAGCGTCCGCTTTCGAGCGCCGCGGCCGTGATCAACGGTTTGATACTCGAACCTGGTTCAAAGATGTCGGTAATAGCGCGATTGCGATAACGCTCTGCCGAATACTGAGAACGATCATTCGGGTTGTAGGAAGGCTGGTTGACCATCGCCAGCACTTCGCCGGTATCAATATCGAGGATGACGACGGAACCGGACTCCGCCTTGTGCCGCCGAATGGCACCTTTCAGCGCTCGAT
>JAQWSV010000026.1 GCA_029243005.1 Woeseiaceae bacterium | reverse complement strand
GATGTCGGCCAGCGGCCTAACAGCCAGGCCCGTGCGCTCGGCGTATACGCTCGCCGCGGTGCCATCCCGCACCCTGCCCGCAATACCTTGCAGGATCGCCGCAATTCGGAAAAAATTGTAGGCCATGTAGAAATCCATGTTATCGATCCGGTCGCGCCCCGTTCGGTTGCAGTAAGCCTCGACATAAGCTTGCCCGGACGGAATACCGAGGGCGTCGAGGTCTTTCCCAGCAAGACCGGTACTGCCGATGCCAACCTCCGGCATTTGCCAGGCCATCAGGTGATAGGTGAAGTCGCCGAGTGGATGCCCGATAGTGGACAATTCCCAGTCAAGCACACCGATCACCTTTGGCTCCGTCGGATGAAAGACCATGTTGTCGAGGCGGTAATCGCCATGCACGACAGAAATCGACTCATCGAGCGGAATATTCTCGGGCAGCCACTCGATAAGCTGGTTCATCGGCGATACTCCCTGCGTCTCAGACGCAACGTATTGCTTCGACCATCTCGATATTTGTCGTGCAAAGTAGTTGCCGGGCTTGCCGAAATCGGTAAGACCCATCTTTTCGACATCGAAGTTGTGCAGGTCCGCGACTACCTGGTTGGCATTATCATAGATCGCGGCACGCTCATCCGGATCGCAGTTGGGGAGATCGAGATCCCAGAAGATTCTGCCATCAACGAAATCCATGATGTAGAACATCGTTCCGACAACGGCGTCGTCTTTACACAATATATAGGGCCGGGGCACGGGAAAGCCTGCAGCGTACAAGGCGCTGATGACCTGAAATTCGCGGTCCACGGCATGTGCCGATTCCAGGAGCTGGCCGGGCGGCTTTCGTCGCATTACGTATTGGCCTGAAGGAGACTCGAGGAGATACGTCGGGTTGGACTGCCCACCTTTGAACTGGCGGACTGTTAGCGGCCCCGCGAAACCCTCAACATGAGAACGCATGTACTCTTGCAGCGGACCGGGCAGAAAGGCGTGAGCATCGAGTACGTCCCGCGTTCCTGAAAATTGTTCCTGACGTTCGCTCATGGCCGGATCATAGCGTGACGAACATGGACCGTCATAGCCAGTAACATCGCATTACATACAAAAAATGCCGTAATACGATTTCCTGCCATGAGGTTTGTTGAGCGACGCGGAGATTGCCTGGCTCAATACTTCCCGCGTATCAACCGGATCGATGAACCCGTCATCCCGGAGACGTGCGCTGGCGTAATACGGATGTCCTTGCCTCTCGTATTGGCGCTTGATTCGGCGTTCGTAGTTCAGCTGTTCCTTTTCGTCCGAATTAGCCTTCTGCATCCTCAGCCTCGAGCTCTGTCCAGATGTCGCGAACCCACCGCCGGATTGTCAGTGCCTCTTCCCAGCGATCCGAGAGCTCGCGCCGCTCACCATCTGTGATGGCATAGGGTGGCGGCCCCAGTTCGCACAGGAAGATCAGTGTCGCGTCTTCCGCGTTTCTCGCGCGCCAACGGCGCATCCCGTTTTTCCACCAATCCCTGAAAATTCCGACCCATTGCTGGTGCTGCGGAAAATCGATCTGGATCTGTACCTGCTCCCGATTCGCCACCCGTCCCTGGAAACAGTCGGACCGATCGAGGACACGGTCAATCCAGGCCTGGTCCCGTTCGCCGATCGGCTCGCGCATCTCGCGGTCGACCACGAAATGTGACAAGTCTGCACACAGCCGCATGTCGGGAACGAGATCGATCACCTGCAAAGTGTAGTAGAGATCATTGAGCAGACTGTCGCGATGCGTCTCGAATAAAACAGGCAAGCCGGCGTCCCGACCTTCGGTCATCCATTGGTCAATGACGGAAACTGCGTCTTCGGGTTTGATTGGCATGACGCCACCAATGATATTCACCTGTGACGCGTTCAATTCATTCGCTATAGCATACAGAGGGCGCATATCGTCGATTCCGAATGGAAACGCATTGACCATCACCTCGAGCCCCTGTTCTTCGAAGAGCGGCTTCAGCTCAAGTGTCTGCGGTATCTCGGAAACCGAAGGGTCGAGGCATATGCCGTCATAGCCAGCTTCGGCCACCATCCGGAAGCTCTCTTCATGACTACGTTCCGGCCGATCCGGGCTGCGTAGTTCCATCGCCCAAAGCGACTGGTATATCTTGAGTGACTGCATTCGTCGTCGTGCCTGCGTCAGAATGACGTCAGGAAGGACGCAGCATTACCGCCATACACTTCAGCACGCTGTGCCGCATGCAGGAAGTTCCTTCCCTCGGGTTCCACGCCTTCGTGGTTACCAACGATTCGTCGCACGCGCTGCTTGTGAAAGATCTCCACCTGTGCGGAAAGCGAGATAACAAACTCCGACCCTTCGCCAAACAATTCCCGATGCTTCTCAGGCAGGCGATACCAAGGCACGGTCATGTCGTGATGGTGCGCATTGTGAAACCCGAAGTTCAGCGTAAACCAGTTCAGCCAGTCGACACTGATGGAGTGCGGATTCGAGAACGTATGCTCTTGCTCCCATTCGAAGTCGCCTTTACGCGACGGCTTGTCGAATTCGAACAGGGTCAGGCTGTACGGGTAGTCGTGCTGCAAACTGTCCATGAATCGCAGGATCGTCATCATGATCATGTAGGCGATTGCATACAGCAGCGCAACTTTTGGCGCTAACACAACCAGTACCAGGAAGATTCCGCCCCGAATAGCGATGACGATCACGTTTCGGCGGCGCTGGTCCCGACGTTGCGGAATGATGAATGACGTAAAGACCATGATGAAATGCATGATCAGGTCGTGGGCCGGGATGTAGAACCACTCGAGGAAACGCGTAACCCTCAATGCGATCGGGTCGTCCGCAAAGAATTTTTCATAGTCAAACCAGACCACGTCATCGTTGTCGACGTGATGCCGGAAATGCTTGTAACGTATGTCTTCATAAGTGCCGTAAGCTGCTCCGCAAATCCAGCTCAGCACACGTCCCAGTTTCGCATTGTCCTTGCCACTCTTGAACACAAGGTTGTGACCGCATTCATGAATCATGTAAGCCGCGATCGTCATCCCGTGAGCAAGCAACAAGGTTCCAACGAGATTAACGAACAGATTGTCGGCAAAAAGGCCTGCCCAACCGGCGCCATAGGCGAGCAGCGCCCAGGCAATCGCGCCGCCGTGGTAGCACAGACCTTCCGGTTCCTGGAGCTTGCTGGTTATTGCTGACATTTTCTTATGTATCAGTTGGTTACTGATGCCTTCCTGTGGGTGGCTGCGGCCACAGGGCTACGATAACCCCGTGGCTCATTACAGACAAGGCGCGCTCTTACCGTTGTAGGCAGGACACGGCAAGATTGCTAGCATAGCGCGCCTCGCAGCAGCGGAATAACACACCCATGAATTTCGACAACAAGGTAGTTATCGTTACCGGCGCAGCCCGGGGCCTCGGACAGGAGTATGCTCGACAGTTTGCCCGTCTCGGCGCCAGGGTCGTTGCCTGCGACCTGCGCGACTGCAGCGACACGCTTGCGGCGGTTGAAGATGAAGGAGCAAAGGGACTCGCCTTGAATACGGACGTCACCAGTGCCGAAAGCACAAAGGAAATGGCGGCGGCAGCCGTCGACGCATTTGGTGGCATCGACATACTGGTCAACAATGCCGCCCTCTACGGTAGCCTGACGTTCGCCCCTTTCGACAAACTCGATGAATCAGAATGGGATTCGACGATGGACGTCAATGTGAAAGGAGTCTGGCAATGCTGTAAGGCTGTCGTTCCATCAATGCGTGAACGCGAGGGCGGTGCGATCGTCAACATCAGCTCGCTTGCAGCAACATACGGCATGCCCAATGGACTGCATTACACCGCATCCAAGGCCGCCGTGATCGGGATCACCCGGGGACTTGCCCGGGAAATCGGGCGGTTCAATATTCGTGTTAACACCGTCGCTCCAAACGTTGTCAATACGGACGCAACCAGTGAAGTCTTCGGCGAAAAACGCGATAAAATCGTTGAAGTGACTTTGTCTCAGCAGGCTGTTCGCAAACCCCTGGAGACCGAAGATATCGTCGGCACCGTCTTGTTTCTGTCGAGTGATATGAGCAAACTGACCACCGGCCAGACACTGATGGTCGACGGCGGCACAGTCATGCTCTGAGTGCATTACCAACGTATAGCCAGGATCCACCAAAAATGAAACTCGTTACCGCAATCGTTAAACCCTTTCGCCTCGATGATGTCAGGAATGCATTGAGTGAGGTCGGCGTCCAGGGTGTGACCGTCAGCGAGGTCAAGGGATTCGGTCGTCAGCGGGGCCACACCGAGCTCTACCGCGGTGCGGAATACGTCGTCGACTTTCTGCCAAAAGCCAAAATTGAAGTGGCGGTCTCGGACGAGCGTCTGGACGAGGTGATCGAGGCCATCATCAACAGCGCCAGGACAGGCAAGGTGGGTGACGGCAAGATTTTCGTCAGTTCGCTGGAACAGGTCTGGCGAATCCGCACCGGCGAGACCGGCGACAGCGCGATATAACGGCAGGCTTACTCCCCGAAATAAAACGCGTTCAGCTTGTTGCCGTCTAGATCGCGGAAATAGCCAGCGTAGAAATTATCCATGCGGTGACCCGGTGCCCCCTCATCTTTACCGCCCAGTTCGAGCGCCTTGGCATACAACTCGTCAACTTTTTCTCGCGAATCCACAGCGATCGCGACCATTACACCGTTACCCACGGTCGCTTCATTGCCGTCATGCGGTCGGCAAATCGAGATCGATGGGGCGCCCGGGCTTGTGCCCCAGACAATGAAGGATTCCGATTCCATAAAGCGACCTGCGCCGAGCGTACCCACGAGTTCATCGTAGAAATTCGCCGCTTCGTCAAAGTTATTGGTGCCAAGCATTACGTATCCAATCATCTTCTTCTCCTTATTGCTTATTTGCCGTGTCCTGAACGACCCACCAGTGCTCGAGTTTCTCGTGAAACGTCATGGAAGCATAAGCAGGACTGGTGGACGGCAAAACCTGATATCGGCAGCTATTGGAGCCTTTTCCGAGCGTCGGTACAACCAGCCTGTCAAACAATCGTGCCGCCGTCCGGCCATTGAAACAGACCAGGGAAATGTCCGGCTGCTCACTGAACAAACGGGCAAAGTTGTTCGGACGAGCTGTCGTTTCAACGATCGCCGAATCCATGCTGCCGGGCCGAACCGATGCGGCCAGTACATCCCAGATGGCAATGCGATGTCGTATCACCGCTTCGACCCGTTCGGCGTACTGCGCTTTGCGGTCAGTGCCAAATAGCTCGCTCATGATGCGCCAGAAAGCATTCTGTGGATGCCCATAGTATTGCCGCTTCTCAACCGACTTGACGCTGGGCAGAGAACCCAGCACCAGCACGCGCGGTTGCGGACCGATGATCGGCAGAAACCCCGCCGTCTCAGATTTTTCCATGCCGGTTCGTGTCAGACATCGCGGATTCCCTGTCAGGTTAAATTGGTGCGGCTCAGAACAATTCTTCATCCAGCCCCATGACAGACTCAGGGCCCGACATGGCTGCACGCACATACATGAGCACTCTCGGGCTGACCTGCCGAGCATAGAACGTGGCGGTGTATAGCTTGCTCTCGCAAAATGATTTGTCGTAATCATCGTTTCCACCTGACACTGCCAAAGCTGAACGCGCCATATTCCACATGCCCACCGCGACACCGGCGGCCATTAACAGATTGGCGGCAGCAGCGCCCGGGAGGTCCGGATTGTTCATAGCTTCCGCGACCAGCCAGTCGATGCCGGACTCAAGCTGACTGATGTTCTCGGCGAGCGCCGTTTGCACAGGCTCCAGCGGCGTCGAATCGCATGCCGCCAGCGTTGCACGCATCTCATCGAGTAAAGTTGTCATCGCCCTGCCCTCGTCGGCGAGTATCTTTCGACCAACAAAATCCGCCGCCTGAATTCCAGTCGTACCTTCATAGATTGGCAGGATTCGCGCGTCGCGCAGGTGCTGCGCAGCGCCGGTTTCCTCGACGAAGCCCATGCCACCATGAATCTGAATACCCAGCGAGGTGAGCTCCTGTGCAGTCTCCGACAACCACCCCTTAATAATAGGTGTAAGAAGCGCGACCCTAGTCGCAGCGCGCTCCCGATCTTCAACGTCGACGGCATGGTGTGAACGATCAATCTCGGCACACATATTGTAGGACGCACCACGCATCGCTTCGATCTGTGATTTCATCAGGAGCAACATCCGTCGCACGTCCGCGTGATGAATGATCGTCACGCGCCCTTCCTTGCCAGGCGCCACGCCCTGTACCCGTTCGCGTGCATAGGCGCGTGCCAATTGATAAGCCCGCTCGCTGAGCGAGATACCCTGCACGCCAACTTCAAGCCGGGCCTGGTTCATCATCGTAAACATGTTGACCATGCCGCGGTTCTCTTCGCCGACGAGGTAGCCAATAGCGCCAGTCGATTCACCGAAATTCATGACACAGGTCGGGCTGGCGTGAATACCAAGTTTGTGTTCGACTGAGGCCGGATACACGTCGTTGCGATCACCGAACGAACCGTCGTCATTTACGAGGTACTTGGGCACGAGGAACATGGATATGCCCCGAATACCGTCGGGTGCATCGTCCAGACGTGCAAGCACAAGGTGAACCGTGTTGTCAGCAAGTGGATGATCACCCCACGTGATAAAGATCTTGGTGCCGGTAAGGCGATAGTGATCACCCTCCCTAGTTGCCTTTGCGGATATCGCCGCCAGATCGGAACCCGCATGCGGCTCTGACAACACCATCGTCCCTGACCATTCGCCACTGATCATCTTTGGCAGGAACTTTTGCTTCAATTCATCAGAGGCATGTACAGCAATGGCGCCCGTCGCACCGCCAGTCAACATCGGACACAAAGCGAATGCTATGTTGGCCGAGTTCCAGATTTCGAATGCCGCCAAGCCAACAACATGTGGAAAACCCATGCCCTCATACTCCACAGACCCAGACAGTGAAGGCCAACCGTTCTCAACGAACTGTTGATACGCCTCGTAGAAGTCGTCCGGAACCTGCACCTGCTTATCCACTACACTGACACCGGCCCGGTCTCCCGGGATGTTCAGTGGCGCGAGGATGTCGCGAGCGAAGTTACCAGCCCCTTCCAGGACCTGATCGACTGTGTCACCGTCAATTGTTCCATACGCTGGCAGGTCCAGTACGTCGTCCAGCCCGGCGAGCTCCCGAAGCGCGAAGCGCATGTCTTTAAGCGGTGCGTGGTATTCAGTCATTTCCTGGTCAGTCGGTTGTTTCCATTACAGCGCCAAGTCTGAACAAGCGGACGACGAATTGGAATAGATGCATCGTGGTAGGAGCACGTAGAGATAAGTACAGGGCCCTCCTGATGCCAGTATTTTGAACGTCGCAAGACTGGGTATTGCCTGGCCCTGCGCGAGACCGAGCTACTGCGAGCCATCTGTGCCAGCCTGGAATGCCCGTTGCCAGCAATTCTCTCGGTGACCTAGAAACACGCGAATTCCGGTGAGTCCGCCGCCGAAATGGCGTATTATGTCTGCCACGGTCGTCTTTATGGGCTGCCGGACTCTGACTTATTAAAGAGCTGTTAGCCTTGGGCGGCGACAGCGACTGATACCGATATTCTTACACGGGAATAGAATCATGCGTTTACGCCATTTACTCCTCGTTTTCCTTATTTCCTCCGTGACTGCCGGGCCAGCCATGGCCGCCAGCATGGAGGAGACCCGCGTAAATGACGCGACCGACGTCGTCGATCAACTATTGCGCATTCCCGAGCAGGGCGTACCTCCGGCGCTGCTCTCCAGGGCTTACGCGGTTGCCGTTATCCCACGCGTTATCAAGGTCGGCTTTGGCCTCGGCGCTCGCCATGGAAAGGGCGTCATGGTGGTTCGTCAGGACGACAACACATGGAGCAATCCGGCCTTTATCCGGCTGACGGGTGGCAGTTTCGGCTTCCAAGCCGGGGCGCAGTCGACAGATGTCATTCTGGTCTTCAAGACGCGTTCGAGCGTCGACGGTATTACACAGGGCAAACTGACGCTGGGTGCCGATGCATCCATTGCTGCTGGCCCTATCGGCCGTTCTGCCGGAGCGCACACCGACGTGACGTTCAAATCCGAGGTGTATTCCTATTCAAGGAGCCGCGGACTGTTTGCGGGTGTGGCACTTGAAGGCGCTGGCGTGACGATGGACCGAAAGGCCAACGCGGCTTTCTACGGATCGGCTCAGATCACGCCTGAACAGATTTTCGCCGGTTCCGGCAATGCTGCACCGCAGGCTGCCAACAACTTTGTACAGGTCCTGAGTGCCCAGACGCAACAATTGCCGATGCGCCCTGCGGCAGCAGCCAATGCGTCCAATCAGCGCAACCGGCAACCACAGAACCAGGAGATTTCGGAAGTGCGCACCTATGGGATGGCGTCCAATCCTGAAGATCAACCGCGCAACTAGGAATTGAGTTGCTCTGCAACTCGCACAAATAACTTTGCAGGAAATCTTTAGTCAAATCGAAGCCTGGGTCCAGCTCCTGGGACCTAATGTCTATATCCAAGCGACCGGACTGGCGATCGTCTTTGTTGTCATTGGCAAGATT
>JAQWSV010000017.1 GCA_029243005.1 Woeseiaceae bacterium | reverse complement strand
CGTCTAGGTCCGTTGTCAGCGTTTCAGGATCAACCGGTACCCGGATAATTTCCGAACCCGCACGTTCTGCGTAGCGAACCAGGTCGTGATAGGTCGGATCTGCACAGACAATCGATCCTTGTTCCATCGCGACCAGCATGCCCGCCGTCTTCAGGATTTCGCCGGAACCCGTGCCGATTGAAATATGGTCGACCGGGACGTTATTGATTTCGCCCATCAGTGCCATGAGCGTACGGCGGTCACCAGCGTAGAGATTCGACATCTTGATGGAGTCGACGATGGCCTGCAGGGCAGGGCGTGAAGGTCCCCATGGGTTTTCATTCGTTCCCATGCGAATCATGTAATCCGGTTTGGCGAGTTCTTCACCGACGGCGCCGCGAATGATATTGCTGCCGGGCACCATGCTAGCGCCGATTAATGCGCCTCCACCCAGAAGGACTTGTCGTCTGGAGACCTTTGCCATGCTGCTTCCCCCTTGTGGGTGACTCGGTCGAGCGTTGCTCATTCTGACTCGTGAAAGGCCAGTAGGTTTTCAGAAAAAATAGCCTTGTCGCGAGACGATTGCACGTTAATGGGAAAGCGTGCAGGTTGCAATCGATTCAATATAACCTCTTGTAAAGAAAGCAAATGCTTTTGTGGCGGAAACTATTTCATTTCAATTTCGAGGCGACTGCAGTCCTGGACGACTTGGCTGGTCTTCCCGCCGTGTGTCACTGCCACTCGCCAGACTGCGTCACCTAATCGGAATGATTGCATCGACGCTCCGCCGCCAGCTGCGCCTTCCATCCAGGCACAGGGACTCAAGTGTACGATCAGCGCCTCTGGGTGGGTGTGTAGCGGTGCGGTTTCACCGTTGCGTTCCGTGACCTTGAGGACCCGGACCCAATCGTTTTCCAGCACGTTTGTGTAGATATGCGGTGCGGCTCGGACTGGGTCCAGCGCATCATATTGTGCAACGGCAATGCTATAGCCGAGGAGGCAACCGACGACTGCTAGGGACAGGCTGCGGAAGGATTGATTCATTATGAGTCCTCAACGGGCCTAGTGCCCGGGCAGTTCGCGACTGTGTTCTGCCGCAGCGGTGATTCGGTCATCGAAGAAATTGACGATCCTGTCGGGTAAATAATAGCTCGGCCGCCAAGGGTAGCCGCCGTTGATGAATCCGATATGTCCGCCGGACGCAGCGACCTCGATCTGCAGGCAACCCGGCAACCCGGTTGGCGTCGGGATGGTGTCGGGGGTCATAAACGGATCATCGAGTGCATTTATGATCAGTGTCGAGATACCGATGTCTTCCAGGTAGCGGCCGGAACTGCAACGGTCGTAGTACTCGTCTTTGTCGGCGAAGCCATGCAGGGGTGCAGTAACCGCATCATCGAATTCGGCGAATGTCTTTGCCGCCATCGTTCGATACCAATCGAACGCAGCTGTGTGATGGTTAAACTTGCGCCGAATTGCATGTTTCATCTTTTTTATCAAATAGTATTGATAAATCTTTGAAAAACCAGATGAAAGTGCTCTTGCTGAGTCATGCAGACTGAGTGGTACGCTGACCGCGGCAGCAGCGTCCAGCGGTGTGGAAACACCATTTTCGCCGAGATATTTCAAGAGAACGTTGCCGCCTAGGGAGAATCCCGCCGCCACCATCGGGCCGTCGTGACCACCGGATCGGAGAGATTCTAGGAAAAACCGGATGTCGTTGGTTTCGCCGGCGTGATAGCGGCGTGGCAAGCGATTTCGATAGTCACCACAGTCCCTGAAATGCAGTACTGCGGCCCGCCAGCCGTGGTCGCCTGCGGCCTGGAGCAGTAGTCGTGCATAAGTGGACTCGGAGGACCCCTCGAGCCCATGAAGGATAATCAGTATTGGGGCCCCGGACCGGGACTCGGGCCCGTCAGCCATCCAGTCGACGACCGTGACGTCACCGTCTGGCAATTCAAGGTCGACGCTGGTCAGGTTCGGTTTTGGGGCCCGGGACAGTGGCAAGGATGAATAAACCGTCTGCGCATGTCGGTTTCTTAACCACCAGGCCGGCTTGAATTCGCTCGCGATGATTTGATCTTGCAATTCCCGGGCTCCAGCATAAAAAAGCCCCCGATTTCGCGGGGGCCAGCCATGGAGTATTCACTCCTTCAGGCATGCAACAGGGGGCGGGGGAGCAAATCCCTGTTGCACTGTCGAAATTAGGCGTTTGCTACCCTTGTGTCAAGCAACGCATTAGGCGCTACAGGGCCTGGGATTCCAAGTCTTCAGGTCTGTTTGTGCTCCGCTGACAGGTCGTCCGCATGGCTGTCGTCCAGGAGGGAGACTTCCGAAAAACGGCGCAGAACCTCGTCCTGCAGGGACTTCCATCGTGCGATATTCTTTTGCGCGACGTCGGCCACCGCGGCGAACGGGTCGATTCCTGCCACACGGCATATCTGCCGTCTCAGGTTTTGCTGCTGGGCCATGAAAAATTCCATGCTCTCTTCCAGGTAATCCGATGCAAACTCAGGGATGGCCTTGTCGTAGGAGCGAATGACCTCGGAGAGGAAATCGCGACTCATGACGGACATGCCCCGCTGCTCCTGTTCGGTAATGACCTGCAGCAGGATCGAGCGTGTTATGTCCTCACCGCTTTTCCGGTCCCGGACGAGAAACTCGATCTTCTCCGTGACTAGGTTCTTGATGTCAGCGAGAGTGACGTAGCGGCTTTCCACGGTGTCGTAGAGGCGCCGGTTCGGGTATTTCGTAATGATGCGAGTACATTTCATGAGCCTACGATAGCCCATTTTTGAGGTCATCCAAAGTCGTAATGACAGGGAGGAATGTCTTGGAGACCCTGCAGTACGTCCGGACGCCAGTGTGGCAGTACCCAGCGCCAGATGTCAGCCGGATCCGCGCCATCGAGCGACGCCGGCGGGGCCTGTCTCAGGGCGCTCAATGCCCTATACAGCGTCGCACCGGTATTTGCCTCGCTGATGGGCGCGGCGCCCGTTAGTTTGCTCAGTTTTTGTCCGTATTCGTTCACTGCGACCGGTATATGCATGTAGGCAGGGATCGGCATATTGAGGGCTCTCTGAATCCAGACATGCCGCGGAGTGGAGTCGATCAGATCGATGCCGCGTACTATCTCGCCGATGCCCTGATCGTGGTCATCGACCACCGCCGCTAGGTGATAGGCGATTAACCCGTCCCGACGCTTGATGATGAAATCACCCGACTCCGACTCCAGATGCTGTGTCTGTGCCCCCTGCAGGGCATCCGTAAAAGTTATGGGGGCGTCATTTGTGCGCAGTCGGATGGCTGTCTCTGGCGCTGAACATCCCATTCTGCAGGTGCCCGGATAAATCGCGCCAAGAGGACCGCGCGGTACATCGACCAAGTCGCGACGGGAGCAGCCGCAGGGATAGGCGAAACCGGCTTCGAGCAGCTCTGCCACGGCGGACTCATGTCGCTCAGTAAGCGTACTTTGGTAGGTAACCGGGCCGTCCCATTCGAAGCCGTAGGCCTCTAGCGCACGAAGAATCAGCTGGTCCGAACCCGGCTGTTCGCGTGGTGGATCAATGTCTTCGATACGAACCAGCCATTCTGCTTGGTTGGACTTCGCCTGTGCATAGCTGGCAACCGCTGCCAGCAGTGAGCCGAAATGCAGAGGGCCGGTAGGTGAGGGGGCGAACCTGCCTCTGTGCGCGGCAGGCTGAGCCGGTGACGCCTGGTTGTGCTCAGCGGGCGCCAACAGCTGCAGGCTTCGGGTCACCGGTAGCGGTCATCCCGATCACGGAACTGACGTTCGGCCATTTCACGACGCTCCTGAGCTTCGACACACAGTGTGGCCACCGGACGTGCTTCGAGGCGTTTCAGGCCAATTTCCTCGCCTGTCTCCTCACAGAAGCCATAGGTACCATCCTCGACGCGCATCAGTGCGGAGTTGATCTTGCGCAGCAACTTGCGCTCACGATCACGTGTGCGCAGTTCCAGTCCGAATTCTGATTCCTGGGTCGCCCGATCATTGGGATCGGGGAAATTGGATGCTTCGTCCTGCATATGATGAACCGTACGGTCAACTTCCTTCATCAGCTCGTCTTTCCAAGACAGGAGAATCGCCTCAAAATGATCTAGCTGGCCGTCGCTCATGTAATCTTCGCCACGTTTGGCAACGTAGGGATCGATGCCGTGAATCGGTCCGGTCAGGACGTCGCCAGCTGTCCGCGTGCGGCGGCTTACCTTCTTGCGGACAGTTGCGCTGCGGGCGGCTGGTTTCTTACGAGATGCCTTCTTCTTGCTCGCCTTCTTCTTGCTCACCTTCTTCTTGCTCACCTTCTTCTTGCTGGCCTTCTTCTTGCTCGCCGATTGCTTGCCGGCAGCTGTCTTCTTCCTTGATACCTTCGTCTTCGACACCTTTTTCTTGCTCACTTTACGATTCTTGCCTGCAGATTTCTTTCGGGCAACGGGCTTCTTCCTCACCGCTTTTTTGCGGGAGGTTTTCGCTGGGTTGCGCTTCTTGCTCGCATGTTTTTTTGCGGGCATTTCTAACTCCTGCCAGACCTAGAAAAACGCGCAATTATACATTGCTCCGAGTCACATGGTAGTGCCAAAAAATGGTTTCTGCCCGGCTGGGTTCTGATGGCACAGGTACCCTGTTCCGTGCGAACGAGGCTTGCTGCAGACCATATTTCGCGGGTAGTTCGGCGTTTTCGACAAATTCACCGGAGAATCGTTTTATACCCAAAATTCCATTACACTATCCTTATTCAATCAGGCGTTGGGCAAACACCCTCAAATGCGACTTAGCAAGATC
>JAQWSV010000011.1 GCA_029243005.1 Woeseiaceae bacterium | reverse complement strand
CGTGCAGCAGGGTGGTTTCACGGGACTGTACGCCGCAGCCGCGAAGGCTTATCCAACCGATATCCGCAGTACCGGCATCGGCTGGGCAATTGGCCTGGGACGTTTCGGCGCGGTGGTCGGACCAGCGGTAGCCGGTTATCTGATTGCTGCCGGACTCGATATGTCAGCGAACTACTTTATCTTCGCAGTGCCCATGGCCGTCGGCGGATTGATCGCGTACCGCTTGCAAATCAGGTAGTAGTTTCGGCGGCAGCCTTGTTTGCAATGCCGAGCCGGTTGCGCACGTACCAGACGAACGATATCGCCGTTATCTTCATGACCAGCGCGTAGACGAGTGTCGCGATCGCGAGCTCGGGCGACTTCAAGAAGGTGAACGCGACGAATAGGGCGAGCGACAGATTCTGTACCCCCACCTCGAAAGTGATACTGGCGACCTGCGGAAAAGGCAGTCGGATGAGCTTGCCGAGCCTGTAACCGAAAGCCATTGCGGTGAAGTTGATCGCCGTCATCAGCACACCGGCTGTGAACGCATTCTCGACGATGGTGTCCCAGGCGGTGATCGTACCGGTGACCACGATCCCGATGAGGGCGAGCAGGGTCGCCACGCGCAGCGGCTCGATAAGCCGAAGGGCAGCTTCCGGTTTGAAATGTCGAAACGTCATCCCAAGTGCGACTGGCACAATCGTCAGCTGCGCCAGGGTCCAAATCATGTCACCGGCCGGTAGTGAAGGAATCGACGATTGATCCATGTGCAGGTTGAGCGCGAGCAATGTGAGAAACGGTACCGAGAAAACAGTGATGAAGCTGGTTACCGTGGTTAGCCCGATCGATAGCGCGACATCAGCACGACTCGCGAATACGTAAGCATTCGATGTGATACCGCCCGGGCATGCGGCTAGGATGATGGCGCCTGCTGCAATCACCGGCGGGCTGTCAAAAAGATAGCCGAAACTGATCGCAAGTATTGGCAGGAACAGAAGTTGTGCACACAGGCCGACCGAAATCGCTTTTGGTTTGCGCACGACCTCGAGCAAATCATTGACGGTCAGGGCAAGCCCCATCGCCACCATGACCGTGAACAGGAAAATCGGGACAAACTGAGTATAGAACGTCTCGAGGAACTCCATCGCAGGGTCTACTCGTCCGTGAGAGCTAGTCCGACCAGCTCGCCGGCATGGTTAGCAGCGCCCGCCGCAACGACAATATATTGTTTGCCGTTGATGGCATACGTCATCGGGACGCCACTCTGACGGACGCCCATGTCGACTTCGGCAAGTATCTCGCCAGTCAGTTTGTCGTGGGCCCGGAACTTGGAGCCGCCGTAGGCGGCGCCATAGAGGCCGATACCCTCACCAGCGAACAAGAGTGACCGGGTGACAAGGAGGCCGGCACGATCATCGTGGCCGGTGCGCGGCAAATCCACACCCTGAAGTTGTTCGTGGTTGACGATCTCTTCCGGCGTATCGCCATTTGCAATGACCCAGCGAATCTTGCCGGTATTGAGATCGATGGCTGTAATCCGACCCCA
Source organism: Woeseiaceae bacterium (assembly GCA_029243005.1). Lineage (GTDB taxonomy): Bacteria > Pseudomonadota > Gammaproteobacteria > Steroidobacterales > Woeseiaceae > SZUA-117. The sequence goes on along the minus strand of JAQWSV010000011.1, from coordinate 12,190 downwards.
GGGTGGCTTCAGGAGCGGCAGTCCGAAGGGACCATCAAGCGAGTCGCGACCCATCACGTAGCGCATATTGGAGCGGTCCGGATCGCTGACGAGGCCGTGTACCACGGGCGAGGAAGTGGACGACACGTACATTATGCCGGTTTCCGGATCGGCGACGGCGCCCTGCCAGTTGGCGCCACCGACAGTGCCGGGCATGACCAGCGTGCCGCGATTGTTTTCAGAGATCACCGTTGGTGGTGTATACACAGGTCCCAGCGTGTATTGACCAGCGATTCGTTTAGCTTCTGCAAAGATCTCCGGCGTCAGGTCGTTCAAATCGGATTCCAGTACCCCATTCGGCTGGAAGTGTTCCGGCCGTGTGGGGAATGGTTGTGTTGGATGCGTAATTTCGCCAGGCACGGTGCTTGGTGCCACCGGTCGTTCTTCGATTGGCCAGACGGGTTCGCCGGTGCGGCGGTCGAATACGAACGTAAAGCCCTGCTTCGTGATCTGGGCAACGGCCGGGATCGGATTGCCATCAACCTCGATATCGATGAGTACTGGTGGGGCGGGTAGGTCGTAGTCCCAGATCGGGTGATGCACGGTTTGGAAGTGCCAGACGCGCTCGCCCGTGTGAACGTCCAAGCAGACAATGCTTTGCGCATAGAGATTATCGCCCGGACGATGTCCGCCATAGTTATCCCCAGTTGGCGCCTCAACCGGCAAGTAGACGTAGCCGAGATCGAGGTCGGCGGACATGGGTGCCCATACGCCGACATTGCCCGTGTATTCCCATGAGTCTTCCAGCCAAGTGTCGTGACCAAACTCACCCGGTTGAGGAATCGTATGAAAGATCCACAGGCGCTTTCCGGTGTTTGCGTCGTAGGCAGTGACGTTTCCGACCGGCATTTCCTTTGTCGGCGGCGCGCCTCCCGCCGGGAAAGCAGAGCCGACAATAACGACGTCGTTAACGATCATCGGCGGCGAGCTTGCACCAATCCTTGTTGTGACCGGGTCGATGTCCTGGTCGAGCTGCAATTTAAGGTCGACGATGCCGTTGTCACCAAAGTCTTCACGCGGGCGACCGGTTTTTGCGTCGAGCGCAATCAGAAGATAGCCGGGGGAGATGAGAAAGACTGTTTCCTTGTCTTCGCCGCGATAAAAACTGACGCCGCGGCCCGGCCCTTTTCTCGGTGCATACTCGCCACGCTCGCCTTCGTCGAGCCGGTACATCCAGAGGGTTTCACCTGATTCCCCATCGATAGCGACGACCGCGCGACGCTGGCCTGCCGTCGCGTAAAGAACACCATTGGCCATGACTGGCGTGGTTTGCAGGTTTGCCCACGATGCCGAACCGAAGTTGTCTGATTTCCAGCGCCAGGCAACCTCCAGGCGGCCGACGTTTTCGCGATTGATCAGGTCCAGCGCCGAATAATTCATGCTGCCGGCGTCGCCCCGGTGGTGCAGCCACTCGGTCGTAATACCTTCCGCTTCCACTGGTGCAGCAAGCGCGATGGCCTGTGTGGTTGCCGGCTCAACGAACGGGATGTCGGCGAGCTGCGCCATGTCACTGCTCAGCGCACGATCTCCCGGCGCGTAGCCGTTGCGATTTAGCATGAAGGCGACGACGGCTGCGTAATTCGCATCGCTCAATCCGGCCGGATTGGTAACTGGCATTGTTTGTTTGGTCAGTTCGAAGAACTGGCCGATTGACATCGCATGCCAGCGGTCGCGAAACGCGCGACCGGCGAGATCCAACCCGGCCTCAGCGCCTTCCAGTGCAGCGCCGTGGCAGATGGCGCAATCGCGAACATACAAATCCCGGCCGATTGCAGCTTGCTCGAGTGTATAGATGCCGGCGTCTGTATCCTGGCCGCGCACAATTTGTGCCAGGCACAGGAGGATCAGGCAGAGGGTTAGATTTTTCATGCAGCTTATCGTACCGAAAAGGCCGCGACTGCGTCAGCGTGTCTTAGGTCTTCCTTGCATCCACGATGGGATTGCTGAGGTAGCCAAGTCCGTCAATCTCGACATCGGTGGTGCTGTATTCGCGGAGATCTATCCCTAAGTTGCCCTGCGGAAAAGCGTCAGTACCCTTGACCGCCGTGCCGGTATGGACGCAATCGCCAGGCTCCATCGTGAACCACGTCGTCGTCTCAGAGAGTACACGTTCCACTGTGAAGAAGTAGTTGGATGTGTAGTCATCGGCGTACAACTCGCCGTCAACGTAACCTTTGATGTGCAGCTGATTAACGTCTTTAATTTCGCCGATCGTCGTGATCCAGGGGCCCATCGCCGCAAACGTGTCCGCGGCTTTCGATCGTGCGTGATAAATGAAGTACAGGTAGTTGTCGTCCTCGAAGCGGTGTCGCCATTCCATGTGATGAGGAAAGATCAGCCCCTTGTCCTGCTTGAGCGCGATGGAGTCTTCTCCGAACTTGATTCCACTTGCCGTGCAGTCGTTCGTCATCGTGAAACCGAATACGTGATCGAGGATGTCGTCCTCGCCGACGTCTTTTGCCACTGACTTGAACACCGCAACCGGCTCCGGTTCCGGAATCGTCCTTCCGTGGCGCTCAAGGATCTGGATCGGCTTACCATGGCCCGTCAATGCGGAACGTCCTTTCATGAAGAACATTGGGCTGACCATTGGTCTATGCGCGGTCTGGTTCAGATTGTTGTTATTGACGGCACAGCCAATAATCTTGGACGCCTTCGGGTTGGGTGCGAGCCAGTCGGCTACAGTCAGGTCAATCAGTTCCGTCTCGCCGGCGGCGCCACGTGCAATTCGTTTCTCGGCGTCTTCGAGCGCCGCCTCACCGCCTAGAATGAGGTCTTCCATACTGGATGGCGCCAGCGCTACGGCGTTTTCGTCGTCCACCCGTCCGATGACGGTCTCCTGCGCATTCATTTGAATGGTGCCAAGCTTCATCGTGTCAATCCCCGGGTAAATGGCCTGTGCGGCGATCCGACCCAGTCTGACAGCGGCGGATCAATAGGCAATAAGCTATTTCGTATTACGATATAATGTCCGTTCGGTTAACGCGCTCAGATGAAATAACAACAGTCGGCCGGACGATAGCATGAGTATAACGCCCGACAAAAACCCCGCGAAGTCTTCGACGGTGCATAGCGTCGTCGTCGCTTCGCGGCTGCTTGGATTTCTTGCGGAAAGTGGTCGTCCGCAGCGGGTGACCGATATAGCAGTGCACCTCGGCATGACCAAGGCGCGGGTCTCCCGGCACCTGAGCACGCTGGCGGACCTGGGGCTGGTCGCGAAGATGCCGGACAAAAGCGGTTATCGGCTTGGACCGACCTTGTTCCGGCTGTCGAATGCCGCACTCGACCAGTACGAAATCACGAACATCGCTTATCGGTACATGGTCGTGCTCAGAAACCAGATCCAGGAGTCGTTGTTGCTTGCGATACCGGCCGGCGGCGATGCACTGGTTGTGTCGACTATCGCCAGCGGCAAGACGCTGTCACCGAATCTCGTGCGCGGCACTCGCTGGAGTATACCGACCTCGCCGACGGCTTCTATCATCCTGGCTTATTCGCCGGAATCCGTTCGCGAACGCGTTTTGGCCAGGCGATCCGAACGTGATCTTACACCGATGCTCGAGTTGCCGCCGGAACGCGAAGTGATTCTCGACCCGGTCGAACAGAGAGCCGAATTTGTAACGATTCAGCGGCGTTTTTATGCTTATGCTGACGATCCGCACGATGCAGGCTTCGCAGTCGTTTCGACGCCTGTCTTCGATCACTCGGAACGCCTGGAAGCTGCATTGACCATTGTGATGAATCGTCGTCCCGGTTGCGTGAACCAGGAAACAATGTACCTGAGTCAACTCAAACAAACGGCCGTCGACATCTCGCGCGCATTGGGATCTGTCGAAATGGCCGATAAAATGGTTGCGACAATCTGACCTGATGCCGTCTTTCTGGCAGGGGAATTGCATGACCGTCATTGACGTACATACGCATATGCTGACCGAGGAATACTTGGCATTCCTGAATCAGCACGGCGGACCGAGGTACGAACTGAAACCAACGCTTGCCGGGCAGGACAGCATCTATATGTTCGGTGCGCCTTTCATGACCCTGATGCAGGAAATGTGGGACTATGACGCGCGCATTCGCGACATGGATAAGGCCGGCGTAGATCTTGCCGTGGTATCGCTGACCTGTCCGAATGTTTTCTTCGGCGATGAAGCTATCAGCGTGCAGGCCGCACAAATGGTGAATGACTCCATGGCGGAGCAGCAGCGATCGCGGCCGGACCGCATCGCCTGGTTCGCCTCGGTGCCGTGGCAATTCGACGATGCTGCGGTCGGGGAGCTTGAGCGTGCAATCGCCGAGGGTGCTGCAGGCGTCATGGTAATTGCCAATATCGATGGCGCCAACCTGACAGATCCGGCATTTGCACCGGTGTGGCAGGCAATCGACGACCGGGCGCTGCCGGTACTCGTACACCCAACTGCGCCACCGGGTACGCCGGACATGAGCCTGGATGAATTTGGTCTAGTGCCACCGATCGGCTTCATGATCGACACGACGCTGGCGGTTTCGCGAATGATACTGAGCGGCTTTCTCGATCGTTACCCGAACCTCAGGATCATCGCCTCGCATGGTGGTGCGACGTTGCCCTATCTCGCTGGCAGACTTGATCGTTGTTATGAAATGATTCCTGCTTGTGCCGACGCCATCAATGAAAAGCCGAGCACCTATCTCGAGAAGATCTACTACGACACCGTGGTTTATTCGCCGGAAGCCTTGCAGTTATGTATCGATATCGCGGGTCCGGGTAACGTGCTGTACGGGTCGGACTACCCACACAATATTGGCGACATGGTGGGATGCCTGTCTCGGGTGAATGCGCTGGCGCCGGATATTGCGGCCGGCATTCGTGATGGCAATGCGAAGCGTATTCTTAACCTCTAGACTGGCATAAGGTTCAGAGATGGCAAGGATCGTCCTTGGTATAGGTTGCTCGCACACGGCGCAACTGAATACGTCCGCCGGTACCGGTAGTTCGGCGGCTTTCGCAGCCTGGACCTGCCGCGAACTGCTGGCCCGCGACGCACTCGATTGGATGCGGGCTTATACCTACGTTGTCAGGCGTTTCGGTATCTGAGTCACGTACGGGTGACCCCTATTGTGTTTTGCTTCTGAATTGCATTTACTGAGCGCCACGTAACAAGAACAAAACCAATGGATTTCACTGAGCTCATCACACGACTGGAAATACTCGATACCTGTGCTGTTTCGGACGCACTGGACAGCTTGGGCGTCCCGGGTGTGGCGGACGGTATCGTCAGGCGTTCGACCCGACAGAGCATTGCCGGTCGGGTCAGGACGATGCAACTGGAGGCAGGCAAGCAACCAGATAGTGATGCGCCGCATCTTGGCACACGATCCATCCAGGAAGCCGATGACACCGACGTTATCGTGCTCGAGCAACGCACGGGCATTAATGCTGCCTGTTGGGGAGGCATCCTCTCGGAGGCTGCCCACTACAAGCACATTCGCGGCGTGGTCATCGAGGGCCCGGCGCGAGACGTCGATGAAATCAATGCAACGGGTTTGCCTTTGTTTTCCCGGTCCATTACACCGGTCGCGGCGCGAGGTCGCATTCACGAGGCGGCGGTCAACGTGCCGGTCGACGTCGGCGGTATCGCCGTCGAGCCCGGCGATTTTGTCATTGCGGATGGTTCCGGCGTGGTCTTCATTCCGGCGGCGATTGCCGAGGAAGCAATCTCGAAGGCGGAGTGGATCGCGGCCAAAGAGAGACACATGGTCGAAGCAGTTCATGAAAATGAATCAATAACAGAAATCATGGACAGTAAATACGAAAACCTGCTCGAAAGGGCAGACTGAGGAGAGCGGGATGTTTGAGTGGTTAGAAACAACTGCGCCTGCGATCTGGGTTGGTGAGTCGTTATGGGGATACCCGATCATGCTGGGTTGTCATGTGGTGGGGTTGGCCACTGTCGTCGGCCTTTTCATGATGCGAGATCTTCGCCTGCTGGGGTTTTTCCAGGGCATCAGTTATGAATCGCTTGACAGCCTGCGCAATTTGGGCTGGACCGGATTCGTCATTAACGCGATTTCTGGGCTGTTTCTGTTTACCTCCCAGGCGACAGTATTTATCGCGAGCATGCCGTTTCTGCTGAAGATCGGCATGATATTCCTGGCGGCCATCTGTGCCGCAGTGATTCAAAACAAGTTGAGGGACGAGGGGCTGCAATGGGACAGCTCTGGTGCTGTCGCCGGAAATGTACGAACCATTGCCGTGGTTTCCACCGCATTCTGGATCGGCGCGATCATTTCAGGCCGCCTGGTTGCCTACATTTAGGGGGGGTCGTCATGGAAGCATTCATAGCAGCCGTTGAGGGCAGCCCGATCAACGAATGGGTACTGGGTTCCGTCTGGGCATGGCCCATCATGGAGATCCTGCACTTTTTTGGTTTATCCATCCTGCTGGGAGCATTGCTGGTCATCGATCTGCGTATGGCGGGCTACTTCCGGCAGATCAATGTGGTCGCCACGCATAAGTTGCTGCCGTGGGTTTTTCTCGGCTTCGGTATCAATCTGGCGACAGGTTTACTGTTCCTGATGGGTGATCCTGCGCGTTACACCGCTAACATAGGATTCTGGTGGAAGATGTTCTTGGTGCTGATCGCCGGTCTGAACGCGCTGTGGTTCTGGGTCAAGATTAATCCGGTGATGAAGTCCTGGGAGCCGCATGCGGACACCCCCGGTATTGCGAAAATCATCGCCTGGGTATCGCTTGGGTCCTGGTTTGGGGTGCTGCTGTTGGGCCGACTGATTCCCTACATCGGTACGGGGTGACCTGGCTCGATCAGTCTGCGTGCACGATGCCGCAGGCGATACCGAGCTCCGGCGCAACCGAATAGAAATCCTGCACCGGTTTGCCACCGCCGGCGGCTTCGTGTGCCGCAGCCGCCGCAATCCAGGTGTGTAACTCCATCGAGCCGATCCCGGCCTCGGCGACTAGTTCGTGCGGGTCCCAGGTGTCGAATTGTTGCAGTGATCCGCGGCAATACACGTCCAGGAACCTGGCATCCGCTTCCGCATTAAGCTTCATGTCGGCCGCCGTGCGCTCGCCACTAACGATCATCTCGGCGCCTTCGTGATGCATGTCCTCGAGCAAGTCGAGATATTGCTGGTGCGATAGCGATTCCTCGTAGTCACCACCAGATATCTGCCACGCCGTGATCTCCGGAGTGCCCTGGCCCAGTTTCGGGTAATAACGTCTCGGGTTGTGGGACATTCCGCCTGACGCAAGAAAAAGTACCCGCCTGCCCGAGTCTGCCACGAATTTGCCGATGGCTTCGCCGAGTATTCGTGTTCGCCGGAATGGAACAAACGGCTCCGCAATGGCGTTGATAAAGATAGGAATGATCGGTTTTGCGTCCAATCCACCGAGCATGTTGTTGATAGTCTGAGAAAACGCGTGATCGATGATCATATCCGTCGACACGGCAGGGTCGAGGTCGTTGGCGCGCAGATCGACAACCATGTCGGTAGCGAGTTTGGCAGGTACATCCAGGTCGCCAGAAAATCCGCCGATGTCACCAACGGCCGATGCTTTGAGGCCGATGCAAAAGGCGGGCATGAGCTTCAGAAAAAAACCGTTGAAGTGATCAGCCCCGAACGCGATGACGAGATCCGCATCGAATGCCTGTGCGGCAAGTTCGCGCTCGGCGTATGCTGCTTGCAGCGCATCCCAGTCCTCTGGCGGCTTTGCATAACAATAGAGCAACGGGCTGTGCGACGCGCAAATGAGCGAAGTTTTCATTGATTCTCCGTGTTCTTCTCAGGCCACAGCATACGAATGATTGTATCGTCAGAATGAAACATAAGGTGCTTCAATGCGGCAGCAATGTGCAAAATGACTAAGGATGCTAGCGCGATCGCGGCCTGGGAGTGCAACGTCCAGGCGAGTGACCTTTTTGGTTCCGATTCCGCGAACGGTGGGGGAATCGTCAGCGAATCGAAAAGGACGATTGCGTGGCCGTCCGCCCAGACCATCACGGGGCCTGAAATGAGCATTGCGATCAATAACACCAACATCACGTAATGGACTGACCTGGCGAGGTAATGCGTTCTTGTGGTCAGACCCCGGACGCGCGGGTGTCCTGAACGAAAGCGCCAGACAATGCGAAATAGAACGACCAGCCACATCAACCCGGCAACCGACACGTGCAACGCACGTCTCGCGTCGACTTCTGTCGAGTCCTCGTTCAGGATACTTTTGCCAATGATCCATATCGCGATGATGGCGACCGCGGTCAGCCAGTGCAGCAATATGGATATCCATCCATAGGTTGCAGCGTTGTCGATCAGCGTGGATGATTCGACGGGTCGTGAGGATTTACGCAACGTCCGGGTGCCTTTTGGTTGTAAGCCGGACATCATTTCATCATAGCGCTGTGGGCTTTACGACTTCTTGTTGCAACAAGCGGAACCGAACGGGTACGTCGCATCTGTGGCAGGTAGAATGTGCCCATGAGCCTAAATTCATTGCATTCAATACTTCGAAGATACCTGCAAACCCCGGGGATTCTGATGCTGTTTGTGGGCGCACTCGCGTGGTTCGCCGTTGATGCGGCTCTGGCGCACGGCGTCGCCGATCGCGATGCGATGTTCATCGAGCAGAACCCAGGTCGCGCGCTGATAGCTTTCATGTATCTGGGCGCGAAGCACATGTTCACCGGCTATGACCACTTGCTCTACCTGGCCGGCGTCATTTTCTTTCTCTACAAGACGCGCGATATTGCTATCTACGTCACGCTGTTTGCCGTTGGCCACAGTGTGACCCTGCTCTTCGGTGTACTGGGTGAGATCAATGTCAATGTGTACATCGTCGACGCAATCATCGGCTTGTCGGTGGTCTATAAAGCCTTCGAAAACCTGGGCGGCTTCCAGAAGTTCTTCGGCAAACAGCCAAACCCGCGGGTGGCCGTCTTTTGTTTCGGTCTGGCACACGGCTTCGGTCTGGCAACCAAGTTGCAGGCATTGACGCTTTCGAAGGAAGGCCTGGTCGCGAACATCGTCAGCTTTAATTTTGGCGTGGAATTGGGACAACTGATGGCTTTAGCGATACTGTTGGTATTGATCAACTTATGGCGTGCGAACGGCGGATTCACCAGGCACGCGACCGCAGTCAACATCGCTTTGATGTTTGCCGGATTTCTGCTGGCGGATTACCAGATGGCGGGATACTTCTTCGGCGCCTGATTCTGCGGCCCGTACAATCGTCGATTACTGGAACGAGCGCATGACCTCGTCGAGCGACTCATAGTAGCCGCGAACCTCCAGCTCAATTTTCACCGGGCTTTCTTCGATATTCAGCCAGTACCAGCCGTGATTGCCGTCGAACGGAGCAACGAGTGACCCTGACGAAGATGCCGATTCAGATTCGCGATATCTGATCCAGTAGCCTTCCGGATAGGCCTCGGGACTCAGTGGATCCGCATGAAAGTCGGTATAGACTGTTTCACCCTCGACCAACTTCCATGAATAGATATATGCATCGCCCTGGTGCATGACGGCCTTGACCTCGACCTGCTCGAATTCATTCAGTGCGATCACCATGGAATCCGTTCTGAATTTGGCATCATGGGAACGGGAGAATGGGTCACCAAGTGTCTCGGGCTCGTAATAGTCGAAGGGGGTTTCCGGCGTAATCATCGGAAACTGGCCTACGACGATTGTTGGCGCGGCGTCGGCTTCGGGTGCTTGAGCGCCTGATAAGCGCATCAGGCCGACCTTTTTGCCGAATCCGGTAGGGTCGACACCGTATTCGGCGGGTAGCACCACTAAGACTGTGACGATTGAAGCGCCCACAAAGGTCCAGAGGACGCCTTTGATTAGCGATTGTCGGCTCGGACCGCTGGAGTTGGGGGCCATATCAGGGTCATTCATTTCGTAACAATCCTTAACAGAAGTCCTTCTGGCCTAGAAGTAACATGTCTAATGGCAACATGCAGCTGTGCACGGCGGTCCGGGTTTCAATATCCATGACACCATTGGCTGCCTGATTTGCCAACACCCATCATATTACAATTAAACAAACGGAAAATAGCGGCCCTATGTCGAAGTCGTTATCAATCACTGTGCTCATCGCGTGCGCTACTGCGTTGGGTGCATCTGTGGCCATGGCCAGTCAGGAAATCGCCATGGATGATAAGCGTTTCCGCATCAATCGCATCAGCGAGGCCCCGCAGATTGACGGCCGCATCGATTCGGCCGAGTGGCAGGAGGCCGCGCGCATCAGCGATATGCACGAGATCGAGCCGGTCGAGTTCACGGCGCCATCCGAGCGCACGGTCTGGTACTTCGCCTATGACGACAGGGCGTTGTACGTCGCCGGCTATGCTTACGACAGTGAGCCCGACCAGATTTCGGCGAACGTCCTGCGCCAGGGCGGCAACCTGTTTCCGGACGATCGCATGTCGCTCATCATTGATCCATTCAATAACAAACGCAGTGGCTATTCCTTTACGCTGAATCCCAACGGAGTCCGGGCAGAAGCGATTTATGCGACGCCCACACGAGCTTCCGACGAGTGGGACGGAATCTGGCATGGTGCAGCACAGATCGTTAACGACGGCTGGACGATGGAGATGGAAATTCCTTTCAACACTATCACCTTCGATCTCAAAAACGATACCTGGGGTGTCAATGTCTGGCGACGAATAGCGCGCAAGGCAGAACGTATGGGCTGGGAGTCACGAAATGGCGCAGCAAATCCGACCGTAGCAGGAGAGGTCTACGGATTGACCGGGATGAGCCAGGGCGTTGGTCTGGACATTATTCCCTCCGTCAGTTCTACATATCTTAACGACCGCGTGGACAGTTCGACAAACAGTGACTTCAATCCATCGGTCGATATCAGCTACAAGATCACGCCATCTATCAATGGAATCCTGACGTTCAATACGGATTTTGCAGCGACGGAAGTGGACGGGCGTCAACTCGAAATTCAGCGTTTTAGCCTGTTTTTCCCCGAAAAGCGTGCATTCTTCCTGACTGATTTCGACATCTTTCAGTTCGGTGGCGTACCCAGTGGCGGTGGATTCGGTAACCGCGTGGTTGGGATGCGCTCGGGCACAAATGGGCTCGCCTTTTTCTCACGACGCATCGGCCTGAGCAGTGATCGGCAACCGGTCGACATCATCGCTGGCGGCAAAGTCAGTGGTCGAATCGGCGACATCGATTTCGGCACCTTGTATATCCTCCAGGACGAGTACCAAACTAGTGGCGACGAATTTGTCGATCAATCGGACCTAGTCGTCACGCGTGTGTCGACCGGCGTGCTGGAAGAGTCTTCGGTCGGCGCGATATTCACTTACGGCGATCCGGGATCGAATCAAAACAGTACGCTTATTGGTACCGATTTCCTGTACCGGAATACCCGTATCGGTGCCAATCGTTCCGCGGAAGGGCGGTTCTGGCTGCAGAAGTCGGACAATGGCAGAGTCGATGGTGACGACATGGCATGGAGTGGCACCTTCAGCTTGCCGTCACGCCTCGGCTTGGAAGGTGGTGTGCAGATTCATGAAGTCCAGGAAAACTTTGATCCCGCGCTCGGCTTCGCGAATCGAACCGGCGTTCGTCTACTTGGCGGCGAGCTCGGTTATCGGCGCAACCGTGATGGCGATGTCTTTATCCGCGAGGTCAGTCACGGTCTCGAAGTCGCTCGCTGGGAGTATCTGGATACCGGCAATGTCCAATCGCAGGAAATTTCTTTCGACTACTTGGACTTGCGTTCCAGTGCCGGAGACTTCTTTCGACTCGATTTCAAGTTACATAAGGAAGGGCTCCTGCCTGGTGAGCAACCGCTGGATCGCATCGGGATCAGTATGCCGGACGGCGAGCATTCGTTCGAGCGCTACGGGTTTTTCTTCCGCACCGCGAGTTTCCGGAAATTTCGCGGGCAGCTTAGAATTGAAGATGGCGGCTATTTCGACGGCGACCGGTTGAGCGTCAACCCGGAGTTAGAGTGGCGGCCTAACGAACACCTAGCATTCAGTCTGCAATACCGCTATTCGAAATATGACTTTCCCGGCGGACAGAAAGCGACGACTCGGCAGATTACCTTTGAAAACGAGATGTCGTTCAATTCGAAAATGTCGCTGGTTACGCTGGCCCAATACGACAACGTGTCTGAGGACATCGGCAT
>JAQWSV010000322.1 GCA_029243005.1 Woeseiaceae bacterium | reverse complement strand
CCGGGGACTCGAGTCCCATCTGTTCGCGCAACACTGCAACAGATTCGGGACTGGCATTCATGCCCATCATGTAGGAGGCAGGATCACCTGGCAGGATCTGCAGAATAATAAACACAACCACAGTAGCGGCAAACAGGGTTGCCGCGTAGGACGTTAGCCGACTGAAAAACCAGGCCGCCCCCATGCGTCGCAGGGCCTGGACCAGCAACACCGCAATGAAAAATATGAAGACGAAAGGCAGCCAGTATGCACCGGTCTCCGTGTACAGGGGTCTATCGCCAGATGACGTGTACTGGCCATCAAAGTAGGCGAGTGAAGCAACGTTTGCAGGTATTGGCGTATCAACCCAAAGCCCATTAAGGCCCGCCCTCCAGACACCGATCTGCGCAGATTGCAGAAGAAAGATATTGACGGCGTCGTCTGCGATTTTCTCCTGAATCTGGCGCAACAGATTGTCCGCAACGGTCGGATCAGTTTCGGATGCAAAGTCGACCGCAAGCGCGTCGAATTCGAAATCAGAATAACCAAAGTAATAGTCTTCGCGCGCGTAGATGCCAAAATCCATCGGCTCAATGTGTTCGATAATCGTCAGGTCATACTCCCGTCGCCCAAACACTTGATCGAGCCATTGCGCCCATTCAATGTTCTCGATGTTGAGGCGAATGCCGACTTCTGCCAACTGAGCGGCGATGATTTCACCGGAACGTCGGGCATACGGGCGTGGCGGTAGGCGTAATGTCGCCTCAAACCCGTCCGGGTAGCCTGCCTCGGAAAGTAAAATCCTTGATCGTTCGATATCACGTGCGTAACGGGCAGTTTGATCGACGTACGCGCGGTCCTGTCGACTGTAGTGACTGCCAATCGGTTCTCCGTAACCGAACATCGCACCTTCGATAATGGCATTGCGATCAATCGCATGAGAGATCGCCTGTCGTACTTTCAGGTTGTCAAATGGCGCACGACTATTGTTCATCGCCATGATCACCTTGCCAGCGGTGGCGCCGATGACCAGTTTGAAGTCAGGGTCGCCTGCAAACTCGGCGGCATTTTCAGGTGCAGGATAGTTCGGATACGCGTCGATGTCGCCGGCCTTCATCGCTGCGTAGGCGGCAGCAGGATCCGCAATAAACTGAAACACGACATGCTCGAAACTGGCGGGGAGGCCTCGGTAATCGTCGTTACGCTCAAGCCTGACGGCTACGCCACGCTGCCATCCCCCGAATCGAAAAGGACCTGTGCCAATCGGATGACTCGAATTTTCGCTCGCACTCTCCTCGCCCACGATGACTGCATCGCCCCAACCGAGGTGCCAGAGCAACAGATTTGACGGCCGGTGAAGCGTCAATTGAACAGTGTTGGGGTCCAGAACTTCGACAGTTTCTATGGCGCTGAGCAACGCCTTCTGGGCATTGGTCGAGTCCGACGCCAACGCGCGCTCGAGTGAAAACCTGACATCATCGGCGTCGAACTCGGTGCCATCATGGAAGCGCACACCGTGACGCAGGTGAAATACGTACGTGAGGCCGTCCGCCGCTATGTCCCACGACTCCGCCAGTGACGGCGCGACGTCGCCTGACTGGGTTAGCCTGGTGAGTCCCTCAAAGATATTGCCATAGACGATGGAATCGACCGCTGCCGCCGCCCCGGAAGTCGGATCCAGGCTGGGCGGCTCCAGCGGCACGCCGAGCACCAGCCGTTCCTGCGCCGCCACGCCCTGAAAGGTACCGAAAGCGATCAGTAAACAAAGACAGGAGCGAGCCCACACGCTCATTGGATATCGCCAACTCGACGTGCGGTCATGCTTCCTGGCGCAGCAATCGCGAAGCTGCCGTAGCCATCACTTTCGCCGCTGCTGTCATGTCCTCTATGCCGACCCATTCGTCCGGCTGATGCGCGAGATCCAGACGGCCTGGGCCGTAGGCAATACAGTCTTTGAGCTTGCCGATGCGATCGACGTGCTTCTGGTCATACGTGCCCGGCGAACAAACGATATCCGGTTCAACGCCGAGCACCTCCTGAATCGCCGCCACAGTGGCACTGGCTACGGGGCCGTCACGATCGACAATGCTGGGCTCGACCGCGAACAACTCGCGTATGTCGAATCGAAAATCCGGCCGAGACTCTGCCAGCGATTCAAGAATCGCAGTCACCTCCCTTTTGACGTCAACGAGACTTTCCTCGATCAGGAAGCGGCGATCGATGATCATGCGACAGGAATCAGCAACACATGGCGACGGCAGTCCACTGTGATACTCCGCCTGACCCCCATGTAGGGAATTGATGTTCATGGTTGACTGGCGCGCACCCTCCGGGACGACCGGCATGTCAGAGCTCCGGGTCGCGAGTGCGGGATACAGATCCTTCTCAAAGAGTTCAAGCACAGCCACCATATGTCGCACCGCGGAGTCACCGAGGAATGGCATTGACCCATGCGCCATCCTGCCATGTGTTTCAATCTCCGCCCACCAGACACCTCGATGACCGATGCAGACGCGGTCGACATTCATCGGTTCCGGAATCACAACGTGATCCACCCAGGGCTTTGAGAACCAGCCTTTTTCCGCCAGGTAAGCGACGCCGCCGTATCCACCCGTCTCTTCGTCGCAGGTACCTGAAATCTCGATCGTGCCGGGGTAATTCGGCTCCGTATCGACTAGCGCCTCGACCGCAATGATGGCCGACGCCAGTCCACCCTTCATGTCACAAGCACCCCGGCCGTAAATCCGGCCATCTTTTACAATCGCGTCGAATGGCGCGACGGTCCAGCCAGCACCAACCTCAATGACGTCGATGTGTCCGTTGAAATGGACGCAAGGACCATCGCCTTTGCCCTTGCGCCGGGCAATCACATTAACGCGAGGATAATCAGAGCTGTCACCAGGCGTTCCCTCGCCACGAACGTACTGGATATCGAAGCCTCGTTTCGCCAGTCGATTACCAATATATTCGGCACAGGGCGTGTAGGCCTCGCCGGGTGGATTGACGGTAGGAAAGCGAATGAGATCACAGGTCAGCTCGACCATGTCGTCGACGCGGTCATCGATCCGCTCATACACCTGATCAAGTAAGGCACTCATGTCAGATGCACCGGCCGCCGTCGATCTCGAGCGCAACACCGGTAATCATCGACGCATCGTCCGAACAAAGAAACGCGGCCGCGGCGCCCATGTCATCGGGCGTGGAGAACCGCCCAACCGGAATGGAAGCCAGAAACTTGGCTCGAATCTCCGGCGTATCCTCACCCATGAAGGTCTTTAGCAATGGCGTTTCACCCGCTACCGGGTTGAGCGCATTAACGCGAATCCCGCAGTCTGCCAACTCGATAGCCATCGAACGCGTTGCGGTAATCACCCAGCCCTTGGATGCGTTGTACCAGGTCAGATTAGGGCGCGGACTGACCCCCGCAGTTGACGCCATATTGAGGATGGCGCCACTACCAGCCTTCTTCATCAGCGGCACAACCTGGCGGGCGGTGCGATAGATCGACTTGATGTTGACTTCATAGAGTCGATCGAAAAGTTCTTCGTCGAGGGCCTCCATCGATTCTGGTGTATGGCCGATACCGGCATTGTTGACGAGTATGTCGATACCACCCGCAAACTCGACAGCGGTGGTAGCCATCCACTCAACGTCACTGGTGTCCGTGATATCCACGCTGGCTGCACCAACTTCTTCGCCAAGTTCTGCCGCAAGCTCGTTTGCCGCATCGGCATTAATATCCGCGATCAGCACGCGCGCGCCCTCTGCGACAAAGCGACGCACAATACCGGCGCCAAAACCCGAAGCGCCGCCGGTCACGATGGCTGATTTGCCATCCAGTCTCATTTAGTCTGCTCCTTTGGCATGGTGTGCTGCCACCGTCTTCACCGTCGTAAAACTGTACAACGCCTCGAAACCCTTCTCTCGCCCGTATCCCGAGCGGCCGACGCCGCCGAACGGCAATTCGACACCGCCGCCAGCACCATAGTTATTAATGAAGACTTGACCCGCACGGAGTTGTCGCGCCAGTCGCATCTGGCGACCACCATCACGCGTCCATACACCCGCGACAAGTCCGTACCCGCCACTGTTGGCTATCGATACCGCCTCATCTTCTGAATCAAACGGCACAACCACGACCACCGGTCCGAAGATCTCCTGTTGTGCCAGGACATGATCAGGCGCTACGTCAGTAAACAACGTGGGAGCAACGTAGTGTCCGCCTGGCGGCGCATCGTCAACCACGACGCCTTGCGCAGCGACAGTCAGGCCATCGTCAACCCCGAGATCGATTAAACCAGCGACGGTTTCTTTCTGCTGCGCCGAAATCAACGGGCCGACATCAAGGTCGTCCGTTGCAGGACCGACGGTTAATGCCGAGAAACGTCTGGACAGGGCCTCGACGACCTGTTCGTAAATGCCCCGCTGCACAAGAATTCTCGATCCCGCGGAGCAGGTCTGTCCCGCATTCTGGATACCGGCATTAACAAGGAACGGCAGGGCCGATTCGATGTCGGCGTCGTCGAATACCAGCTGCGGCGACTTTCCACCAAGCTCAAGCGTGACCGGAATTGTGTTGCCCGCTGCGGCGGACTGCACGGCGACCCCAACTTCCGTCGATCCGGTAAACGAAATGTGATCGATACCAGGATGAGCCGCCAGGGCGGCGCCAGTTTGCACGCCCGTGCCAGGCACAATGTTGAGCGAGCCCGCCGGCAATCCTGCGTCCGTTGCGATTCGCGCGAACGCCAGCGCGGTCAGACATGCTTCCTCCGCGGGTTTCAATACCGTCGCATTGCCGGTAGCGAGGGCCGCGACAATAGAGCGGCCGATGATCTGCATCGGATAGTTCCAGGGAATGATGTGCGCCGTCACACCGTGAGGTTCACGTAAGGTATAGACCGTGTAGTCACCCAGGTAAGGAATTGTCTCGCCGTGAAACTTGTCCGCACTGCCACCATAAAACTCCAGGTAACGGGCAAGCGCGAGGGCATCAGCACGCGCCTGTTTGAGCGGTTTGCCCACATCGAGCGCCTCCAGGCCTGCGAGTAGATCGATCTGTTCCCCGACCCGGCGTCCGATGTCGCTCAACAACCGGCCTCGATCCACAGCGCTTAGCGCGCCCCACTGTCCGTCCAGCGCATTTCGAGCCGCATTCACCGCATCGTCGACGTCGTCGGATTGTGCAGCGGCAATCCGGCCGATGGGTTCACCGGTCGAAGGATTTTCGAGGGGCAATGTGCCACCACTAGCCTGACGCCATGCACCGTCTATGAATAGTTGATCAGCATACGGCAGAATGTTCATCGACAAATCAACATTTATTTCGGAGCAAGCATCGTGGCTAACCCCTGCAGGACCAGGTTGGGGCGATGCAGCACCTTGTCACCCAGTTGTTTCATTATCGGTTTTGCACCACCGCCGGTCAGGATGATCTTCGGCCGCAAGCCTGCTTTGCGCATAATTCCGACCGATCGTTCGATCGCACCGCAAATCGCGTTAAGCGCGCCCGCCTGCACGCCACGCTCGGTCCCTTTTGCAAACAACGCCACACCTGAACCCGGATCACCGGTCCGCACACCAAGACCGCTGATGCCGCTCGTGTCACTCTCCAGTGAGCAATGCATCAGGTGAAGTCCTGGAATAATCTGTCCGCCAAGGTGCTGACCATGCCGATCCAGCGCATCAATGGTGATGGCAGAACCGGCATCCACGATACAAAGCGCGGACTTCGATTCCGCGCGCGCCCCGATCATTGCAACCCAGCGATCGACGCCAAGTCGCCGCGGCTGCCGATACGCGTTACGAACACCGAACGCTGAGCGGTCCGAGCGCGCAAATTGCACATCGCAATTGCAGTGCAGGCCGAATACACCCGCAAGCTTCGTGCCATAAGAAGGGCCGGCAACATTGCTGGCCAACACGGTGTCGATATCGCGTGGCATTTGTTTCGCAAGCGTCGTCAGCCCCGCTTTCGTCAGCGGATCATGAGAAAAGATCCCCGAACGCGTAATACGCCCGTCGACGCTTATGCCCCACTTTAATCGCGTATTGCCTGCGTCAAGGAGCAGCGCCCTTGTTGCCATATTTAGTGACCTCTCGCGGGCAGTCGAACACTGCCTGACAGGATACGTCTGTGACCCGTGTTCGTACGAAGAATCAGCGCACCATCGTTGTCGACACCTTCGGAAACACCTTCGACGGGACCGTCCGGCAGGTCAACGATTACAGCCTGTCCCTGCAGCCAGTCATAACGTGCGTAGTCCCCGGCAAACCCGGCGAATCCACTGGCTTCAAATTGGACCAGGGTATCGAATAGGGTTTCAATCAGGGTCGCTGAGAGTGCACTGCGCGACTGGATGTAGACGCCGCAGCCGGCAAGGTCGCTGACACCACCAACACCAGGTGAAGCATCGATCGAATCGCGGTACTGCCCAAGGTCAATGTTGATTCCAACGCCGACGACAATCGTTGCCTGCTGGTCACGCCATCGCCGCACTTCTGTCAGGATTCCACCGAGCTTGCCGTTTCGAACCACAACGTCATTTGGCCATTTCAGGCCGATGCCGGTAAGGCCCGTTGATTCCAGCGCACGCGCGACACCCACACCCACGGCAAGTGAGGCTGCAGGTAGGTCCAGCCGCGGCTTCGCAAACGTATAAGCCATCGACATGCACAGTCCACAGGAAGCAGGTGCCTGCCATCGTTTGTCGCACCGGCCCCGTCCCGCCGTCTGGTGCTCGGCCAGCGCCACTCTGAAACGCCCTGGCTCCGGCGCTGGCTGTTGCATGAGGTGGCTGTTCGTCGAATCAATTTCGGTAAAGACTTCGAGCTCATCAAGGCGCCGACCGGACTGGCCGGCAATGGGTGCACGAATCTGCACGGCATCGAGTAATGTCATGACCGACGCTTTAAAAGCATTGCCCGGGTTACCCGGTTTTCTGTACCCGCCCTCATCCGTGCAATATTCGACCGATGGCTGAAGATGAGATACATCGCCATACCGGCACAATAGATAAACATTGGCTGCTGATCTGGCAGCTGCGTTATTGCAATCACAATGGGTGCAGCGACGCCGGCACACATGGTTGAGAGACCGACAAAGCCGGACAGCCCAAGTACAAGCAGCCAAGTCAATAACACCGGTACGATGATCGAAGGCGACAAAACGATTAACGTGCCAATCAGAGTGGCTGCACCCTTTCCGCCACGGAAGCAATGCCACATCGGCCAGACGTGGCCGATGACAACGGCCATCGCGCAAGAGATGGTCAACCAGGTCCGCGAGACTTCGGGGCTCGCATCAATAAATGGCAAATCCAATCCGGGGATGAGGCCGGCACCAATAACACCCTTGCCCACGTCGATGATGACCACGCCGAGAGCGAACGCAAAGCCCTGCGTCCGCAAGGCGTTGGTGCCGCCGGCGTTGCCACTGCCCATCGTACGAATGTCGACGCCACCCCGGATATGCCCCATGATCAGCGAACCCATCAAGGAACCAATAAAATAGCTGAGCAAGAATTTTGTTCCCAGTTCGAGCATCAATCAGGCGCGTAAGCTTCTTATTATCGCTTGGTTTGCTGAGGTGCCGCATTGTAGCATCAACAACTTGTTAGCCGGTCATCCACAAGCATGACAGATCAGCCAATTCCGTTGTTTCTAAATCCGGTCGCCGGTCGCGGCCGTGCCGGCAAACGAGCGTCATCGATCCGGGACATTCTGCAAGCCAGTGGGCTGGAAGCGACAATCGTTGAAAGTACCGGTGTCGGCGATCTTGAAAATCGCGTGCTTGAACATTCACGTCGTCAATCGGGGACATTCATCATCGCTGGTGGTGATGGCAGCGTCTATGAAGCAATCAACGGCGTACTACGGTCGGGCAGGGATTCACCGTTCGGCCTGGTGCCGACCGGGACCGGCAATGACTTTGCGAAAGCCTGTGGGATTTCGCTGGATTGGGAAGCGGCGGCACGCCTGCTGGCGGGGCGGATTGCCGAAGGGGTCGCAACGAGGTCAGTCGACGCAGGCAAGATGAACGACCGCTATTTTGCCAACGGTGCCGGTATCGGTTTCGACGCAAAAGTAAATCGCATTGCACGGAAATACCGTTGGCCAATCGGCGATCTCGTTTACCTCATGGCGGTCTTGGAAGGGCTCTGGGATGGCGTGCTCACGCCAACGGTCAAGATGACGTTCAATGGCCAGGAATACAATGGGCGTATTACGCTCGCCAACGTATCAAATGGCGCCTGGGTGGGTGGCATGTTCTACATCGCTCCCGATGCAGAAAACGACGACGGGCATTTAGATCTTGTCTTTGCCGAACCGGTCACCCGTCGAAGGGTGCTCGCGCTACTGCCCGGACTCATCAAGGGAACCCACGTCGGCGAACCCGACATTCAGTGTCACACGATCAACGACTTCGAGCTTATAGCGGATGCGCCAGTGCCCTCTCACCTCGATGGGGAACCGCAGCCGATGCAGACGTCTTTTCAAATCAGCCTGAAGAAGAATGCACTGAGCGTTCTCTAGCCCAACCAGCTTTTTCTTTGCACTTCCGCATCGCGGTCCGCATCTTCGCCAATGGAAAGTACGCAAGTGTCATCGGGCGGCGATGCCAGAGTCACGCGGTGACGCATCAGGTGGTGATCGCGGAAAACCGTAATCGTCACCGCGTCGCCCGCATGGTGATCCCGCAGGCGGCTGTCCATATTTTCGGTACTCAATCGCAGCCCATCGATCGCGACAGCTTCATCACCGGGGGCAATACCAGCCAGTTCTGCCGGACTGCCGGCAAGCACATTGGCGAATCGGCACGCATTGCCATTGGATACTAGCGTTGCCCCCATCCAGGTAGACGGCGACGAATCCTCCTTCGCCGCCTTTCCACCGAGGTCCTTGCTGCCGCTGGACGCTCGCAGGACCATATTGACGCCAACTGTCCTGAGCAGTCCCTGCAATGGCAGATCTGAGGTACCACGGACAAAGCGCTCAAAGAAATCGGCTAATTCGAGACCCGTCACCTGGCGGGCGACTGACTCGAGACCGCGTTCGGGCATCCCTTCGCCGGTCTCACCGAACCGCGCCCAGCACGCTTTCATCACATCATCCAGCGTGTGTTTTCCAGCAGTCTCTCTCCGGATAGTCATATCGAGCGCCAGCGCAACGAGCGACCCTTTCGAGTAATAGCTAATCATCGAATTACTGGAATTACTGTCCGGTTTATAGAGTTTGATCCACGCGTTGAAACTGGATTCCTCGACGCTCTGCCGGAATCGACCTGGCGTACGCAAGACCCGGGTGATCGTCCTGCCAAGCAGTTCCAGAAAACTCTGTTCCGTGATCAAACCGGAGCGCGCGAGGAACAGATCGTCGTAATACGAGGTGATGCCCTCGAACACCCACAACAGGCCTGTATACGATTCAGCCGATAGTTCATAAGGCGTAAAACGGGCAGGCCGGATGCGTTTGACGTTCCAGAGATGAAAATACTCGTGGCTGCAAAGACCCAAGAACTTGCGATAATCGTCGCTGACCTCGCTGACGCCCCGCCTCGGTAAATCCTTGCGACTGCATATCAACGCGGATGACCAGCGATGCTCGAGGCCGCCATATCCATTCTCCTTGACCGCCAGCAGGAACAGGTATCGATCTAGGTCCTTCGGTTTGCCGAGAAAATTGATCTGCTTCTCACACAATTGCGCGAGGTCATGACATACCCGCGCCATATCAAATCGTCTATGACCATTGACCGCAATTGCATGCGGGGTGCCGGCAACCTCGAACTCGCCTATATGGATATCACCCATTTCGACTGGGTGATCGATTAATTCAGCGTAGTCGCGAACCGTATAGGTACCAAACTCGTAAGGTCCGGCCTTCAATGGTGTCATCGACGTTGCGACACGCCAGGCACTCCCGCCGGATTCCGGCGGAGGCACGATTTCTACCTGGCACTCAACATCTTCCTGGCCGATTACCGCCGGAAAAACGACCGCCCCATCGAAAAAACCATGGGTTGTATCCAAATGAGCGCCGCGCACGCTTGGATCGTAGGCGTGAATCTCTGCCGTCAGAGTCAGCGGCGCAGCACAGGGTGCCGCCTGCCACATCCTTTTGTCAGCCTTTGTAAGCTCAACCTCGGCGCCCTCGCTGCTGGCCTTGATGCCGACAACATGCCTGGCGAGATCCCGGATTAGATAACTGCCCGGCACCCAGGCCGCTACTGCGAACATCTGTCCGGCCGGATCCGGTTCAGCGACAGTAACCGATACCTCAAAAAGGTGTGCGGCTGGATCCGCGGCACATATTCGATACTGGTGAGGTGCGGTCATTGGCGGTGGCTAGCCTTCCACAACCGGTTCGGTCAATTTGAGCGTCAGGCATTTCGCCGACCCGCCGGCCTTGAGAAACTCGGAAAGATTGACCTCTATCACTTTAAAACCGGCCAGCCTCAGCCCCGCCTTCAACGGATCTGACGCTTTGTTGAGAAACACCGTGTCGCTAACGTTGACCGCATTGCAGGCAAAATTGCCGGCATCCTGCGTGTCAACGATGACCCGTTTGTGCGGCGGAATGCGGCTTTCGATGGCGATACGCGAGTCATAGTCGAATGCCGGTGGGTGATACATCAGGAAGCCATCAGTCAACGGGCAGAAGCAAGTGTCGATGTGATAGAAGCGCGGGTCAACCAACTTTATTGAAACGACCTCCAGGTCAAAAAATTTGCCTATTTCTGCGTGCGCTTCGATTTCTGTCCGGAATCCGTAGCCAGCCCAAAGCCACGGGCCACTCCGATCGCGCAGGCAGTCACCGGCACCCTCGAAGCCAATCTTCTCGTCTAGCGCCAGCAGTTCGAAACCATTGTCGCGAAACCACGTCTTGAAGTGCACTTCCTCTGGCCTTCGTTCCTGCGGCATGAAGTGACTGGCAATAGCCTTGTCGCCATAGACTGCACCAGCATTCGCTGTAAACACCATGTCCGGTAACCCTTCTACCGCTTCCACCTCGACGACATCGGCATATTCTGCAATGGTGTCGCGAAGCTCTCCCCACTGCTGCTTCGCGAGGGCAATGTCGAGTGAGCTCTCGTGCCCTACCATCCACGGATTAATCACGTAGTCCACGGTAAAGTAGTCGGGCGGACACATCAGTATCTTGTCGCGGGTTGTCCCCATGAATCCTGCTTCCTTATCAGTTATTCGTTCTTGTTCAAATGAATCTCTGCCAACATGCAACGGACGCTGCCACCGGCGGAGCTTTCGATTCTGTTTATTGGCGCGCTAACGATGGTTGCATTTGCCACCAGTCGCGCCAGTTGCGATTCATCCAGCGAGTCCCTGGCTTGCTGCGACATTGCGATAACTCGCTCACCGGATGCCGAGCGAAGTTCGAGCATGTTGCCTGCAAAGGCATCCATCTGGTCGAAACTGATCTCAACGATTTCATGGCCGGAATCCCGAAGGCTGGTCAGAACTGCCTCGCGCTGATCCTCTCGCTGAATGGCTTCAGCGCAAATCACTGCTAGCGCTTCACCCACGTTCATCAACACATTGGTGTGGTAGATAGGCGCGCCATCCCGATCCACTGCATCGAATGCCACCACCTCGTAGCCCATGCGCTGCGCGAAATCCCCCAACGCATCCAGGTGTGTCCGGGAGGACACACCTGCATAGGCGACACGATTGCTTCTATCGAGGACCAGGCTGCCCGTGCCCTCGAGAAACTGACCGTCCGCCTCATGCCCTGACAAATCAATGATGTTTCGTACCTGGAACCCATGCCAGTCAACCAGTGCATCGATAATGTCGGGTCGCCGTTCGGTCCGGCGATTGGGCGCCTCCATGGGATACAAGACGACTGTGCCGTCGGCATGGAAACTCACCCAGTTGTTCGGAAAGATGGCGTCAGGCGTGTGGGGCTCCTCGGTGTCATCGAAAGCGATGACCTCGATGCCGGCAGCCTCCAGTGCATCACGCAAGCCGGCAAACTCTGCGGCGGCATCTTCCTGTTGCTTCTCGGCAGGGTCTGGATTCCTGCCTTGGAAACTGTTTGACTCGGCCGTATGCGGATTACTTTCGAATCGCACGGGCATAATCATCAGTACGGCGGACGCCAGTTGAGATTCGAGCGCAGTGGTCATATCGTCGGGTTATTTATCGGGCGATCAAAAGAAGGGAGATTATGCCGTGAATCCTGACCTGCGGAAAAGTATGTTGGCAATCATTCGCAATCCGGGATGGATATCGTTTATCTGGCTCGGCATGGTGCTGGGCGTGTCCGTCCTCTCGACCCCTATCCGCTTCACAGCGACGACCATAACCCGCCCGATTGCACTCGACGTCGGTCGGGTAACCTTCGCCGCCCTCAATAAGGCGGAATTCGTCGCGCTCATCATCACATTGATCATCATTCAGATCGCCGGGAGTGCACGTTCACTCTGGATACCGGTCTTTGGCCTTGCACTCATTATGATTGCACAAACGGCCTGGCTGCTACCGGAACTGGGTGCCCGAACCGACATGATCATCGCAGGCTCCGAACCCCCGCCATCCATCGCACATTCGGTCTATTCGGTCCTTGAAATCGCCAAAGTCATCCTGCTTTCATACATAGGGTTTCAATCGTTGCTGCTTCTCAACCAGGGAGGCAACGGAGGAAGCTGATGCCGATTGCCATATCCGGCATACTGAAGGCCGGTCGGCCTGATTCTAAACTCTGTGCGCTAACGATGGGTAAGTAACGACCTTTAAGCATCTGATCGGATTCGAGTTAGACGGCAACCTCCAGCCAAACCCCAAAAGAAAAAGGGCGCCATATGGCGCCCTTTCCCGTTTCTTAGACCGGATTTCTCCGGCTAACGACTTCCTTAGAAGTCAGCGCTTACACGTGCGTACCAGTAACCACCCTGCCACGGCACAACCGTGCCAGACGGGTAGATACGGCCACAGCAGAAGTCGCTGATTTCCCGAGCCGTAGCATCGGGGTACTCGTCAGTGATGTTACGACCACCGACAGTCACTCTCCAGTTGTCGTTGAGCTGGTAAGAACCTTCGAGATCGAAGAACGTCGTCGCAGCGAACGTCTGATAACGCAGGCCGAGCGGGTCCGAGCCACCAGTGTTGGAGTTGTCAGCTTCGCCGTAGTAACGAACGCGGGCCATCGCCGAGAGTTGCTCGGTGAAGGTGTGTACCGCGGTCAGGTTCCAGCGAGTGTTCGGAGTGAAGTTCTCGAAGTCGTACTGACCTTCAGCATTCAGGATGCCAAGCGGATCAGCGTCGAGCTTACTCTTGTTCCAGTTGTACGCCAAGTTCAGGCTCGTATCCTGGCCACTGTCCCAATCGATCGAGGTAGAAGCCACGATGTCGAGACCGGTCGTCGTCGTGTCGATTGCGTTCTGGAAGTAGTTAACACCACCGATGCTGGCAGCACCAGCTACGCCGGCTGACTCCAGTGCGAGGTAGCGATCGTACGCTTCACCCTCATTCGGGTCTGTAGATACAGACAGCGTCGAGACCGCACGGAAGCGATCGTCGATTTCGATCGAGTAGTAGTCGACCGTGAACGTCACCTCACCCATGTCAGCCGTCATGCCGAAGGTGTAACTGGTCGACGTTTCCGGTGCGAGCGGGTTAGCGCCCAATGCCTGGGCAACCGGACCACCAGCCGGGAACAGACCCGTTGCAACCGGGAAGCCGTTCGGCAGACGCGTTGATACGTTGGTCGTACCTTGCTGTCCCGGTGTCGGCGCACGGAAGCCCGTACCGAACGAACCGCGAAGGGCTACGTTGTCGTTGATGCGGAGTCGGCCGGCAACCTTGCCCACGATCTCGTTACCAAAGTCAGAGTAGTCTTCGAAGCGAATAGCTGCCTGGATGAAGAAGTTCTCTGTGACGTCGGTGCTGACCTCGCCGTATACGGCGAAGGAATCACGCGCGTATTCATCAGAGAATTCCGGCGAGTAGCCCGGGAAACCGTTCGAGCCGACACCAACAACGGTGAAAGCCGGATCGTCCGGATCAGCACAGTTCAGCGGCCATAGCGCATCGGCGTTGGCAATAGCAGTACCGGCAATGGTCGCCACACCAGCGTCACAGAATCCGTAAGGATCAGAGACAGCATGCGGTCCAGACTGGTACGACGCAACATCAGAGCTCTGATGTACGTTGTAGGTCTCGTCCATGAAGCTAACGCCGTAGGCAAGAATCAGGTCAGATGCCGCGCCAACGTCAAATGCATTAGTCAGGTCAACCTGAAAC
>JAQWSV010000321.1 GCA_029243005.1 Woeseiaceae bacterium | reverse complement strand
CGGTTCTCGGTGTTACCATGCACCTGCATCAGCTGCAGGTAGTCGATAACGATCAAACCGAGATCAGCTTCGCGCTTTAGGCGCCGTGCCCGCGCGCGGATCTCTGTCGGCGACAGGCCCGGCGAATCATCAATGTAGATCGGAGCATCAGACATCAGCTGGACGGCAGTATTGATACGCGACCAATCCTCGTCAGGAAACTTGCCCGTTCGGAGATGCGTCTGGTCAACACGCCCCAACGACGAGATCATGCGAAACGCGAGTTGCTCCGACGGCATTTCCATCGAATAAATGGCCGTGGGCACTTTCGCACCGATGGCCGCGTTTTCTGCGATGTTGACGGCTAAGGTCGTCTTACCCATTGATGGGCGGCCAGCGATGATGACCAAGTCGCCCGGCTGCAAGCCAGCGGTCAGCTTGTCGAACTCATTAAAGCCGGATGGAATTCCGGTGATATCACCGCCAGTCTGATGCAGGACATCAATTCGGTCCACAGCCGCCGGCAGAATCTGCTTCAGAGACTGGAATCCAACCCGTCCGCGAGCGCCGGACTCCGCGATTTCGAAAACGAGTCGCTCGGCTTCATCGACCAATTCCGACGCACTGCGACCCTCAGTCGCAAAAGCATTGCCACTGATCTCATTGCCCGCGTGAATCAGTGAACGCAGGGTGGACCGCTCACGCAGGATCTGGGCATAGGCGCGGGCATTGGCTGCCCCAGGGGTCTCGTTGGTGAGCGTAGCGAGATACTCCAGCCCGCCCGCAGCATTCAGTTCGTTCCGGTTACCCAGGTGCTCCGACACCGTTACTACATCGCACGGATGACCATCTTCGGCGAGCTCCGCGATCGCGGAAAATATCAGCCTGTGGTCTTTGCGATAGAAATCGCCAGCAACGACGATGTCAGCAACTTTGTCCCAGGCTTCATTGTCCTGCATGAGGCCGCCAAGCAGCGATTGCTCACCCTCAACGGAATTTGGCGGCACCTTAAGTCGGCGTTCGGCTGCGTCAATCGGCCCTCCATCATCCAGTGCTCGAATCATACGGACCTGTCTCTCCGGACATTTAGTTCGGCGGGCGCTTGGAGAGCACCCGCCGGAAAAATTTTAGTCGTCCGCACCCTTTTTAGGTACGGCCGTATACCGTACCACAGATGCCTTATTCTTCGGCGACGACTTTGAGGCTGACATCGACATTTACGTCAGCATGCAGGTGCAGGCCGATCGAGAAATCGCCGAGTTCGTGTATCGGGCCGTCCGGCATACGAATTTCCGAGCGCTCAACTTCGACCCCGACCTTCGAAAGGGCTTCGCAGAGATCGATCGGGCCGACCGAACCGAAGAGCTTGCCTTCCTCCCCGGCATTGGCGGGAATGACGAGCTCCATGCCATCGACCAGCTTGGCTCGGTCCTTTGCCGCAGCCAGCTCCGCCGCAGCTGCTTTCTCGAGCTCCACGCGACGCGTGTCCACTTCCGCGATCTTTTCTTTCGTCGCGAGTGCCGCCTTGCCCTGCGGCAGGAGGTAATTGCGACCGAAACCCGGCTTGACCTTTACGAGGTCGCCGATATCGCCCAAATTTTCAACCTTGTCCAAAAGAATGACGTTCATCTCTTCAAGTCCTGTTGTCTTTCAATTTTGCACGGGCGCGGAAATCGAACCACGCATCCATGTATCCCACGACCGCTAGCGAAATCACCAGCAGCACATTCAAAAACGGCAGCAACGCATACGTCATAATGACGACGAACCCCGGCAACCGCTGCTCAGCGTGCAGCCAGTGAAGGATCGCCAACCCTTGCAACCAAAACACAGCAAACGCGACGAATCCCAGGTTCTGCAACCATACCCAACCTGTCAAAACCGCGCCGATTGACGTCACTGCCACCGTGGCGGCAATCACCCGACCGAAATTTAGATCGCAAAATCGGCCGAACCGTCCCTCCATGCCCGGCAACGACTGAAACAGCGCGTAACCGCCCAGCGCGACGAGCACGTAAAATGACCAAACCGTAAACACAAATAGCATAGTCATCTGCGGCAAGATCAACGGCTGCGACTGACTGAACATATCGGCCTGCCCATGCAGTCCGGCTTGCCGGGCCAATTCGATAGACGTTGATATCATCTCGTTCCAGTAACCCGCCGGGTCACCAAGAACGACAAAAAATCCTATCGTCACTGCCATCGCCACAATGACAGAGACCTGTAACGCCAACAGCACTGATCGCCAGTAGCTGGCCAGTGCCGCCAATACATAGACCGGAAGCCACCAGGTCACCGCGCTGGCAACGATCTGCATGACCGATGCGTTCAGCAGGATGGCCACCACCGCCAGCAATACGCCGGCAATCAGCCCCTGAATGACCGGCATTCGCGCCCCGTTGGACAACACGAGGTGCACCATGACCAGTCCACTAATAACCGGCGCCAACGGCAGCAGAAGCGCAAGTGCCAGCCCGATGACGCCATGCTGCGGGCGGGCAGCCAGCCATAGAGCTACCGGCCGCAAGAACCCGTCACCCGTGCGGTCTTGCTCAGTGCCTGTCCGTGTACGGCAACAGTGCGAGGTAACGAGCCCGCTTAACCGCCGTCGACAGCTGGCGCTGGTAGTGTGCTTTCGTTCCCGTGATTCGGCTGGGAACAATCTTGCCGGTTTCCGTCACGTACGCCTTGAGCAGGTTGAGATCCTTGTAGTCGATCTCCTTGATACCTTCGGCGGTGAAGCGGCAGTACTTCCTTCTACGTGAATAACGACTCATCTCTTACTTCTCCGTCAGGCACTCTTTGCTTCGGTAGCCTCTTCAGCTTCCTCAGCGGGTGATTCTTCAGCAGGGGCTTCAGCGGCTTCCGTAGGCGCTTCTTCAGCAGGAGCCTCAGCGGCTTCCGTAGACGCTTCTTCAGCAGGAGCATAAGACGCTTCAGAAGAAGCTTCAGCAGCCGCTTCCTAAGACGCAGCTTCAGCGGCAGCCGAAG
>JAQWSV010000318.1 GCA_029243005.1 Woeseiaceae bacterium | reverse complement strand
GTCGGTGTGGAAGTCAGCGAACTGGTTGTCGCGGTGCCGGCCTACATGGCGCCAGAAAACCTCGGCCTGTTTCTCGGCATTTCGGCCGAACTCCAGTTTCCGGTGGTTGGCATGGTCGATGCGGCCGTGGCGGCATCACGCCGCGAATTTCAGGGTGCGGTTCCGGTGCATATCGACCTGTCACTGCACCAGGCCAGCCTGACCCGGCTCGCCCAGCCGTCAATGGCGCAGTCCGATCGCTCGGAGGCTGTTGGCGGGGCAGGTGTTTACGCCCTCTACGACCTTTGGCTGTCCGCGGTTGCCGAGGTTTTTGTCCAGCAGTCGCGATTTGATCCACTGCATACCGCGGAGAGCGAGCAAACCCTTCTGAACAATCTTGGCGGTTGGCTCGCTGAAGCGTCCCGTGCCGATTCGGTATCGATGGAGATCGAATCGGGCGGCCGACGCTACGCAGCCGAGGTCGATTCGCTGGCGCTGATTGGCGCTGCCGCGCCGGTATACCAGCAGATCTCCAGCATGCTGCGTTCGTTTTTTCGTGCCGAGGACCTGCCGGCCCTCCAGGTCACAGATCGCGTCGCCCGGATGCCCGGTCTGACGGATCACCTGAAGGCCCGCGTGGGTGGCGAGATCTTCATGCTGGAGCCGGGGGCCACCGCCCGAGGCGCCATCGCACGCTGTCGTGGCAGTTCGGACGGTAGCAAGGGCGTCAGTCTGCTCCGGCAGCTGCCCTGGGACCAGGCTGCGGTTGATATGGGCGCCCATTCGGTCGACACCAGTCACGCCGGCGTCCCCACGCATCTGCTCCACGGATATACCGCGTACGAGATCGGGAATTCACTGCTCATACTGGGGTCGCAGGATGGTGGGGACAGTCACTTTGTCGTCCTAGCCGCTGACATGCCCGGTGTGTCGCGGCGGCACTGCTCGGTCGTTCGCAAGAATGGCCAGTGCGTGCTGGAGGATTACAGCCGTTACGGGACGTTCTTGAACGGGTATCGCATCGATGGTTCGTCGGTGTTGCAGGTTGGTGATACGCTCAGAATTGGTTCGCCGGGATTCGAGTTTCAGTTGATTACGACGGACGAACATCATGGCTAGACGCCGACGTCCAATGGAAATATTCAGCATGTCGTTCCTTGACTGCATGAGCTGTGGCTTTGGCGCGGTCATCCTGTTCTTCATGATTATAAACTCGCAAGTCGTACACGAGTCCGAGATTCCGCCTGAACGTGCACAAGCCGAGACGATCAAGCTGGAGTTTGAGATCCTGGAAGAGCGCAAGAATCTCGTCATGGCGCGGAATACGATGGAGACCTTGCAGGACGAGCAGATGCGTGCGGCGGATCAGATCGCACAGATCATTGCGCTCATCGAAAAGCTGAAAAAAGAACTTGAGGAATACGATTCGGTAACGCTGGCTGAGATCGAGCGTATCGAGCGACTGCAGTCGGATATCGAACGACTCGAAGAAGAGAAGAACCGACTGCTCGCGCAGCAACGACAGAACGAAGGTGAGGGTACGCGCGTCCGCCAGTTCACCGGTGATGGCGATCGGCAGTATCTAACTGGTCTCCGCGTGGGTGGCGAGCGAATTCTGGTTCTGGTCGATACCTCCGCCAGCATGCTTGACCGAAAGATCGTCAATATTATCCGGCGGCGAAACATGTCGGATGCCAACAAGCTTCGATCGCTAAAGTGGCGTCAGGCGGTGGCCAGTGTCGACTGGCTGTCGGCCCAGTTTCCGGCGGACAGCAAGTTCCAGATTTACACTTTCAATACGGTGGCCAAGCCGGTGCTTGAAGGCAGTGAGAAAATCTGGCTCGAAGTGGGCGATGGCAACCAGCTTGACGAAGCCATTCGAAAACTACGCCGCACAGTACCGCAGGACGGAACCAACATGCTGGCTGCCTATGATGTCATCAACAATCTGAATCCACCGCCGGACAACGTATTGCTGCTGGTCGACAGTTTGCCGACGACAGACCAGGTGGAGCCGGAGCGAGGTATGGTGACAGGCGCGGAGCGCCTTCGATTTCACTATGACGCGATCGACGTTATCCCAAGCGGTGTGCCGGTCAACATCCTTTTGTACCCGATGGAGGGTGACTACCAGGCTTCCATCGCGTACTGGTTGCTGGCTTACGGTACAGGTGGCTCCTATATGAGTATCAGCAAGGACTGGCCCTGATGGCACGCAAAAGAAGAAGCGTAGAAGCATTTAGCCTGTCGTTCCTCGACTGCATTTGTTGTGGTTTCGGCGCGATTATTCTGCTGCTCGTCTTGAGCAAGATATATGAGCCGGCAATCCTCGAGAAAACGAACGAGGATCTGCAGCAGCTGATCGCCAAGTTGCAGGAAGAACTCTTTGTCATTCGCGGTGAAACCGATGTCATCAATACGGAGCTGGGTCGCGTGCAGCTCGAAACATCGGACACGCGATTGCACCTGCGCACCTTGCAGGAGGAGCTCAGCAAGGTGCAGGGTCAGTATGATTTGATCAATGCCGATGATCCAGCGCTCAGCCTGGATGAGGGAGACTTGCGTGCCGCACGTCAACGCCTGACAGAGGAAATGCTCAATCTGCGGCCGTTCCGCCGAACGCCGGACGACGCGGTGGGCGGAATTCCTGTTGATAGCGAATACGTTATTTTTGTCATAGACACGTCGGGCAGTATGCAGGCCAAGTGGAACTGGGCGGAGCAAAAGCTTTCGCAGGTGCTAGACGTTTATCCGCGCGTCAAAGGCCTGCAGATCATGAACGACAATGGCCGCTACATGTTCCAGCAGTACGGCGGTACCTGGATTGAAGATACGCCACAGGTCCGCCAGGCGATCAAGCAGCAGATGCGGCAGTGGGCGCCGTTCAGTGACTCCGACCCCTCTGACGGTATCCAGTATGCGATTGAGAATTTCTGGGCGCCTGACAAGAAGATCAGCATCTACGTTCTGGGCGATGAGTTCCAGGGTGGCTCCATGGAATCTGTGTTGCGCCAGATCGACCGGGTTAATATCGAGGACGAAAACGGCGATCGCCGCGTCCGCATCCACGCTATCGGTTTTCCCTACAATTTCACCGGTACGCCACCGACAAGCTCACAGCGTTTCGCTGGACTCATGCGTGTCCTTTGTGAACGAAATGGTGGCACCTTCGTTGCCCTGACCGAGGCAAATCGTTAGCCGACTTGCCGGCGGCACTCGCTGCCACAATTCATCAGAATTCATCGCCTGTACGGCATTTTTCTGCCCGCGGAGGGTCCGCTGACGCTTGTGTAATCGATATCGAAGGCGGCCCCACCGGGCTGGATATTTCGGAGGAGATCACGATGAAAAACGGATTAGGAAAGACATTATTGCTTGGGCTCGCACTGAGTCTATTTACGGCGCCCGCACTTGCTGATGAAGGCGCGTCCAGGGAAGAAAGCGTTGGCGTTGGTATTGGTGTGGTAGTTGGCGGCGTTGCCGGAGGCCCCCTCGGTGCGATCGTCGGTGCCGTTTTCGGCGCGAAGATTGGTGACGAATTCTACGAACGGAACGAGAAAGTTGAATTGCTCTCCGCTTCGCTGAACGGTTCGCAGAGTAAAGTATCCGGTCTCGAGCGCGATATTTCCACGTTGCAGGGAGAGATTCAGTCCAGGGATAGTGAGCTGCAACAAGTTCGCGAGCTGGCTCAACCGGAGCTTCTGGCTCTCCTGAAAGTCGGTATCGAGATGGACCTCTTGTTCCGCACGGACGAGGACGTGCTGTCTGACTCGACGGACAAGCGCCTGGCACAACTCGCCGCCAGCCTCGTGGCCAATTCCGATATCCAGATACACCTGGATGGTTATGCCGACGAACGTGGTGATGAAACCTACAACCAGGCCCTGTCAGCACGCCGCGTTGGTTACGTCCGTGATGTCCTGGTTGCCGCAGGCATTCCTGCCAACCGTATCTCGGTAAACGCGCACGGCGAATCAGCGGCTGCTGAGCAGCATGTCGACAGTTTCGCTCTTGAGCGTCGCGTTAGTCTGACGCTGTACGTCGATGAAACGCCGTCATTTGCTTCTAACCCGAGGTAAGACCAGTTCGAAACCCCCTGACTCAGCAATGAGTCTCCGCCTCGCCGGCGCTTCCGATAGATGGAGCGCCGGCATTTTTTTGTTCGTATCCGGTATAGTGCCCGCCTGCTTGGATGGAGCGTTCGGTGATGAGCAAACTCACAGATAAAAAATGCGTGCCCTGCGAGGGTGGCGTGGAACCGCTTGGCGCAGCTGCATCGGCTGCGTTGATGGAAGAGCTCCACGACGACTGGTCCCTGGAAGATGACGGCAAGGCTATTGAGCGTGAATTCAAGTTCAAGGCGTTTTCGCGAACGATGTCGTTCGTCAATGCCGTGGCATTTGTTGCGATGAACGAAGGGCATCATCCCGATGCCACTTTTTCGTATGGCTATTGCCGCGTTCGTTACTGGACGCATGCGATCGGTGGATTGTCTGACAACGACTTCATCTGCGCGGCGAAAATAGATGCATTGGCTGAGGGGATTTAGATGGTCGATCTTGCTGATATTCGTGCGGCGGCTGCGCGCATTGAATTCATTGCCGTCAGAACACCACTGATTTCGTCGCCCGCGCTCGACGAGGCCGTCGGCGGTCGCATTCTGTTAAAGGCCGAAAACCTGCAACGAACCGGGTCATTTAAAATTCGTGGCGCCTACAACATGCTAAGCCAGTTATCCCCGGAACAGGCGCAGTATGGGGCCGTCGCATTCTCGTCCGGCAATCATGCGCAGGCGGTTGCCGCTGCGGGCACGATGCTCGGTATCGAGACAACGATCGTGATGCCGGAGGACACGCCTCCGGTCAAGATCGAGAATACCCGAAGGCTTGGTGGCGAGACGGTTCTGTACGACCGTTACTCGGAGGACCGGGAAGAAATCGCGCAACAAATCGCAGATGACCGTGGCGCCACTCTCGTCCCGCCTTATAACCACGAGCACATTATTGCCGGCCAGGGAACCGCGGGGCTGGAAATCATGGAACAGTGCGGGGAACTGGGTATGCAGCCCGACCAGGTTCTGAGCAACTGCAGCGGTGGCGGGCTGACAGCCGGCTGCGCTGTTGCCGTTAACGCGCTCTCTCCCGATACGCGAATTTACCCGATTGAACCCGAGGACTTTGACGACACGCGTCGGTCTATCCTGTCGGGCAAGATGGAACTCAACGATCCGCATTCGCGTACGATTTGCGATGCCTTGATGAGCGCGCCACCAGGTGATCTGACGTTTGCGATCAACAAACGCCTGGCGACCGAGGTGCTTACGGTCAGTGACGATGAAGTACGCGAAGCGATTCGATTCGCGTTTCGGTACCTGAAGCTTGTCGTGGAGCCTGGCGGCGCCGTATCGCTGGCAGCCACACTGGCCGGCAAACTCAACTTGTCCGGACAAGTCACGGTGGCGATATTGAGTGGCGGGAATATCGATCCGACGCTGTTCGCGTCGATCCAGGCGGCTGCCTAGCTGTTGTCGAAACCCGGTTTCCTGAGCGCGGTCACGTTCGGCAACTGCTCGATAACGCTTGTATCTGCAGTCCGCTTGCGACGCTCCTGCCAGCTGTGCTGCGAGGTCACGATCTTTTCGATCCCGATCATGGCCTGCTTGAGCTTGTAAGCCTGCATCTCGCAGATACCGATGGCTTCTTCAACCGCGGGCACGTAGTTCTGAGTGTCGCGTAGCACTGCGATGATAGGTATGCCGAGTGAATCGGGGGACCGCATCAGTTTTCAATACGCTTCGTATTCTTGCGCGTACTGTTCACCATCATGGCGTGCTTTCGATCTTGGCGGCCGAGCTTTGCGACCCGCAACAGGCCAGTGATATACCGTGAGGCCCCTTGACTATCGATCGAAGCAGGCAGCACTGGCACAAGGAGGCGGCTCGCGTCGCGAGTGACTTTACGTAGACCGTCGTGCGTCAGCTTGTCGAGCGAACCGATGATCAGGTTAAAGGTTTTACTATACTCGCGTAGTTGCCGACTTTCTGAACTTCAGTAGGAAACGATCCGTGTTGCCACGGACGGAATCGTCGAACACGCTCAAGGTACCGTCGTCGTCTGGGTTGGCGAGAATATCACTGTCTTCCTCCAGCTCGAAGCCGGCAGCTGCGACAATCTCGATCGTTAGTGCGCGCGGAAGTCGGTGCAGCGCTTCGTTGTCGCCGTCGGCATTGCCGACGTGTTCTATCAGGCCGAATACACCGCCTGGGCGGAGGACGTTATAGACTGCGGTTGCGAACTGTGCGGCACCCTCTGGACCTTCAAAGAAGTAGACATCGTGTACGTTAAGTGCGGACACCGCCACATCAAATTGTGGCTCCATAATGGCGAGGTCGGCCCACTCATTGTTTAGTTTGGAGACGTTGCTCAAACCACTTTCGATGCGGGTATCGAT
>JAQWSV010000059.1 GCA_029243005.1 Woeseiaceae bacterium | reverse complement strand
GCCTGCCGATATCACTGAACTCAGCGCATCTGCGCTTTCCTCTGCGATTCGGCAACGCCATGTGAGTTGCGTTGAGGTGATGCAGGCCTATCTTGCGCGGATTCATCGATACAACCCTGTGTATAACGCCATCGTCAGCATGGCAGGGGACGATGATTTGTTTCGTCAGGCAGAACTCGCCGACCGGGCACTTGATAACGATGAGTACTGGGGCTGGATGCATGGCATGCCACATGCCATCAAGAATCTCTCGAACGCCAAAGGATTCGAAAACAGCCAGGGATCACCCATCCTCGCCGGGACGATATCGGAGGCTGACGACTTGCACGTCGCCCGTATTCGTGCCGAGGGCGCTATCTTCATCGGCAAGACCAACACGCCTGAGTTTGGCCTGGGGTCGCAAAGTTACAACCCCGTGCATGGTGTTACAGGTAGCGCGTACGACCCGTCCTTGACAGCAGGAGGCAGCAGTGGCGGTGCTGCCTGCGGAATGGCGACGCACATGCTGCCCATTGCTGACGGTAGTGACATGATGGGTTCATTGCGTAATCCAGGTGCATTCAACAACGTCATCGGGTTTCGGCCGAGCCAGGGCAGAGTCCCCAGCGTGCCGTCTGCGAATCCGTTCTACAGCCAATTATCGACGTCGGGACCGATGGGTCGGAACATGGAAGACACGATCCGCTTACTCGAGTCCATCGCAGGCTACGACGCACGGTCTCCGTTAAGTCGACGGGACGCAGTGCCGAATTATGATCAGTACAAAGCGGTGGACCTGACCGCCTATAAGATCGGCTGGATGGGCGATTACGACGGCTACCTCGCGACTGAACCTGGCGTTATCGATCTTTGCGCGTCGGCATTGTCGGGGCTTACAGGTCATGGTGCGATCGTCGAGGACTGCCAGCCGGAATACGACATGGCACGTCTATGGCAAACCTGGCTTACATTTCGGCACTGGGCGTTGTCCACGGATAAAGTTCTTTATGACGATCCCGCAACGAAGGCGCTGCTCAAGCCAGAGATTATCTGGGAAATCGAGGGCAGTATTGGTATGACGGCTGAACGAGTCACCGAGGCCGCAATCTCGAGAGGTGAATGGTACGAAGCCTTACGCAAGCTATTCGAGAGTTACGACATCCTCGTCGTTCCAACCGCACAGGTATTTCCTTTCGATGCGACAGTGCACTGGCCGAGGTTGATCGGGAGTCGTGAGATGGATACCTATCATCGCTGGATGGAGGTGGTCATTGGTGGAACGATATCCGGTAATCCGGTGGTTAACGTACCCGTTGGTTTTGATGAGCAGGGCAGGCCGATGGGTATTCAGTGCATTGGCCGGATGGGGCAGGACAGGGAAGTGTTGGAGTTTGCAATGGCTTATGAGGCCGTGACGGACTATCTCGACACACGTCCGGATATGGTTGAACCGACGGCCTGATTTGATCGTTACGGCGGCTCTCTACTATCACCAGGCTTGAGTTAGCACTAAGCAAATAGCAATTGAGTCGCGTACGGGGAGGATCTATGAACGCGCGAATCGTAGTTCTGGTGCTGTTGTCGGCAGTATCACTGCAGGCCTGTACGGTGGACGAGGCAGGGCCGGGCGGAACCGTCATTATCAATGCGCAGGTTATCGATGGCAGCGGCGAACCGTCGCGTGACGTCAGTGTTCGCATCCTTGGAGACCGTATCTATGCCGTTGGTGATTTCTCGCCAGCCGACAACGACGTCGTCGTGGATGCCGCGGGGTTAGCGCTTGCTCCCGGATTTATTGACGCGCACAGTCATCATGACAACGGACTGTTCGACCTGCCTGACGCGCTCGCAGTTATCAACCAGGGCATTACGACGATTGCCGGCGGCCAGGATGGTGGCCAGGTATACCCGTTAGAGGCGTTTTTCGCCAATCTTGAGGCTGCTCCGGTCACGATCAATGTTGCTTCTTTTGCCGGCCATGGAACATTACGCGGCAGGGTCATGGGCGATGACTATCGGCGACATGCGACAGAAGAAGAGCTTGCACAGATGGGGGAGCTGCTGCGGGCTGAAATGGCGGCCGGTGCGTTCGGACTTTCGTCGGGACTGGAGTACGACCCGGGTTCATTTTCCGCTACTGAAGAGCTGGTCGGGCTGGCCAAAGTCGCTGCGGCCGATGGCGGGCGATATATCAGTCATATACGCAGCGAGGACCAGTTTTTCTGGGAGGCGATCGACGAGGTGATCAATATCGGTCGCGAGGCGTCACTACCGGTACAGGTCACGCATATCAAACTGGCGATGACGCGATGGTGGGGACAGGCCGATGCATTGATCGCGAAGCTGAACGATGCCCGCGCGTCCGGTGTCGACATTACCGCAGATATCTATCCCTATCCGGCATGGACGACCTCGTTCAGCTGGCTGGCCACCCTGTTTCCGGACCGTGATCTCGACCGCCGCGAAGGCGCCGAGTACATTCTGAGCGACATGTTATCGCCGGAAGGCATTCTGCTGCCCGATTATCAACCGGAACCCGAGTACTCGGGCATGACGATTGCCGAGATTTCGCAGATACGCGAAACCGATCCGGAAACCACGCTCATGGATCTCCTGAAAGCCGAGACGGCTGAAGATAATGACCGGGGTGCGTCCATGATGCTGGGTTTTGCGATGAATGAATCGGACATCGAGGCGATCATGGCCTGGCCCCATACGGTTATCGGCAGCGATGGTGCGCTCGCTGGTGTGCATCCTCGCGGGTACGGCGCGTTTACCCGGTATCTTGGCCACTATATCAGGAGCCGGAGTGTGCTCAGCCTGGAAGAGGGTATCCGGCGAGTTACATCTCTTTCTGCGGAACAGCTGGGTATCCTCAATCGCGGCTTGATCGAACCCGGTCGCTATGCAGACCTCGTACTTTTTGACCCGGCGCGCATCGAAGACCGTGCAACGCCGGCAGAGCCGCACCTGCCTTCGGCCGGTATCGACAAGGTCTGGGTCAATGGGACGCTGGTTTTTGAGGATGGCGAAGTCACGGATGCGCGGCCTGGGAAGCCTATTCGACGAGGTGACCAATGAAGAAAATGGAGCGCTCAGTTTGGCTCACCCTGACCGCGCTGGCCGTGTCCGCTTGCGGGAGCCCGGTGGAACAGAACATTGTCGCGACTTCTGGCAAGAGCATTCCGCAGATCGACACAGTCTTCGCCGATTGGGACGATTCGGCGTCACCCGGCTGTGGAATCGCCGTCGCCCGGGATGGTGAGATCGTCTATTCGAAGGGATATGGCTCTGCCAACCTGGACGATCGGACGCCGGTTACACCGCTGACCGTATTCGACGTCGCATCTGTTACCAAGCAATTCACTGCAGCGAGCCTCACGATGCTCGCTCTGGACGGAAAACTATCGCTCGATGATGATGTGCGCCAATGGTTGCCTGAATTGCCGGTGCACGAGTCACCGGTGGCGTTGCATCACATGATCTATCATACGAGCGGCCTGCGCGATTATCTGAATCTCTTTCCACTCGCGGGTCGCGATGATTACTATCCGATCTCGCACACGAACATTCGCGACATGATGTCACGCCAGGACGCGTTGAACTTCCAGCCCGGTGAACAGTACGCCTACAGCAATACCGCGTACATGTTACTGGCTCAGGTTGTCGAGCGTGCCAGCGGGCAATCTTTCGGTGACTTTACGCAGGCGCGTATTTTCGACCCGCTGGAAATGGTCGGTAGCCGAATGTACGACGACAAGACTGAGATCATTCCACACCGTTCTGTCGGCTACGCGTTTAACGGTGATGGCAGCGTTCGCGTTGTACACAACTACAATTTCGACGTAGCCGGTGACGGGCAGTTGTATTCGACTATGGAGGACCTGCTGCGCTGGGATAACTACCTACACGGGGATACTAAGCCTGCCATTCATGAGCAGATGCTTGACGAAGGGGTGCTGAACAACGGAGAGCCGCTCAGCTATGCGCAAGGCCTGCGATTGGATGAGCACCGTGGACTACGGAGAGTTGGGCACAGCGGCAGTTCCTGGGGTTTTCGAACAGAGCTGGTTCGCTACCTGGATGCCGGCTTGTCCATAGCTATTTCCTGCAATTTTGCCTCTGCCAATCCGGGGGTGTTGGCACGGCAGGTCGCAGAGCATTATCTCGATGATCGAATGCAGCCGGAATCGGGGGAAGTGTCACGAAATGTTGATCCGGGCGAGGACGATCAAGTTCCCGAACCGCCATTGCTGATGACGGACCAACGTAAGGCATATACCGGTAATTACTTTTCGGCTGAGTTGGACGCCATCTATCGTGTCTTCGAGGTGGCCGGCGACCTCGTTGTGGGTATAGAACAACAGCTGCCATTCGTCATGCGTTCGGTAGCGACCGATGCCTTCGAGTTTGACTTTCAGCCGGATGGCTGGGGCGGTCCGTCAACCGTGAACCTCGATTTCTCGCGTGATGACAGCGGCAAAATTGATGGATTTGAACTTACCGCAGGTTCGGAGCGGGAGATCAACTTTACGCCGTTGCCGTGACCGCATCGGCGTCGACGATATAGGCAGTGACATCGCCGCTGCCCACGTCCTCTGCCAGGCTTTCGCTGACATCGCCGATGATGGCTGCAGTGAGTTGGTCCCTAATGCTCATAGTGATTCAAAAAAAGAACCCGGCGCTGGGCCGGGTTTCTTGACGATTGACGAGATGTCTACATGAAGAAGCCGTGACCCGCGCCGACCATGCTCATGATCAACGGAATCGACAGCATCGTGTTGGTCCGGGATGCCATCATGGCTGTCTTCTTGGCAGCGGCAATTTCGTCGGCGCTCGCCTCTACAATTCCCAGCACTTTCTTCTGGTTCGGCCAGATGAGCCCCCAGACATTTAACAGCATAATAGTGCCCAGCCAGGCGCCGATACCGATTGTCATGGCATAGGCGTTGGTCGAGTCACCAGCCATGCCGAGCATGAACGCGTCGTGCAGCATGCCGCGATGCATTAGGAATAACGCACCGGTCAGCCAGGTGAACACAGCACCCCAGCGAAACCAGAAGAGGGCACGTGGCGCAACGTACTTCGTAATGCCTGCGCCGCCTGGACCACCTTCATCGGCAATGGCGTCCGCCAGTGCGGGGACCTGGACAAAATTGAAATAGTAAAGCAGCCCGATCCAGATAATGCCGGCAAAAACGTGTAGCCAGATGAGGATGGCATTAACCGGCATGGGGGCTGTGACATGGCTATCACCAATCGCGAGCAATATTAGGATCGCCAGGACAAATCCTGCGGCGATTGTACCCTTGACGCTATTCAATGGATTCATTTGTGTTTCTCCCAGAGGATTATTGTTGCTTATGGCGCCCGTTATTTGTTAGGAAGCGCTACCTTCTCCTACCGAAGGCAAGTGGCGTATTATAGAGGCTAGAGGCTAGGTATTGCAGGATTAATGTGGACTCTGGGTTCACGCTAGCCATTAAACAGGATTGAAATACGTACAGTCAGACCTATTTCTGACTGCCAGTCTTATCAGCACAGGTAAAAATTGCAGTGGACGTTAACGAACGAATCAAAGACCAGCTCGACAAGAACCCGGTGCTTCTCTATATGAAGGGAACACCTGATTTTCCGCAGTGTGGCTTTTCGGGCCAAACGGTCGGGGCTCTAAAGGCGATCGGCCGCCCCTTCGCCTATGTAAATATCTTCGAGGACCCGGAGGTCCGGGATGGGCTGAAGGTGTATTCGAACTGGCCGACCTTCCCGCAGCTGTACGTCAATGGCGAACTCATCGGTGGCTGCGACATCGTCGTCGAGATGTACCATTCCGGCGAGTTGAAGGACCTTTTGGGCGAAGAGGCGACGAGCCCCGCAGACGTTTGATCAGAGAAAGTCGGGCAGGAAACCGGCATGCGAATAATCGCCGAGTGCGCGCAGGACGGACGAATGCTGGCATTATTGACTGAGCGCGGTATTCACCAGACAAAAGGATTCCTCATTGGTTAGCCGAAGTCAGTTCCAACGGCAACATCGATGCCGATACCGATCAATCTCAGACGGAGTCAGTCGGAGCAGAAGAATACCCGCTTGAACGAAAATGTTTCGTAGAGTTCCCGACTAGTTCCTGGTCGCATCAAACATCGGTTTGAAGCGATTGACTACATCGCAAAAGACATCTGCAGTGATCTCGGCGTCGTACGCGGCGGAGTGGGCAGAGTCTTCGTCCCAGGTCAGGCCAGCCGCCTTCACCGCGCGCGCCAGGACAGTCTGACCATACGCAACGCCACACAATGTTGCCGTATCAAAACTGCTGAACGGATGAAATGGGTTTCGTTTGATGGAACTTCGTTCAACGGCCTCATTCAGAAAGCTCAGGTCGAAGAAAGAATTGTGCCCGACGAGGATGGCCCGTGTGCATGCGGCTTCCCGGATGGCGTGCCGCACTTCGCGAAATACATTTTGTAGGGCTTCTTTTTCGTCTACTGCCGGTCGCAGCGGATGATCCGGATCGATGCCATTGACCGCGAGCGATGCGGGCTCGAGATTTGCGCCTTCGAATGGAATGATGTGGTAGCGAATGGTCTCGCCGCGCATCAGCGTTCCGTCGTCGCCACTTTCCAGGAGTACGGCGGCTATCTCCAGCAGTGCGTCCGTCTTCCAGTTGAAGCCGCCTGTCTCGACATCAACGACAACTGGAAGAAAACCGCGGAAGCGGTCTGATATTGCAAAGGGTTCAGTCACGTTGGTCTGGCGTTTGGCTTGCGCCGCCAATCAGATTCTTGTCGAGAATCAGGTTTGTGGAGAACCTGACGCCGAACCCAGTCAGTTCTGTCGGCACATGGGCAAGCCCACCTTTCCGACTGACCGAGCTCAGGTCCACGTGAACCCAGTCACATTTGTTATCGACGAATTCCTGCAGGAAGCTGCCAGCGAGAATATGATCCCCGCCACCGTTGGGCGAGCACTGTGCGATATCCGCCGTGTCACTCTTCAGCTCCTCGAGATACTCCTTGCCGATCGGAAATGGCCAGACCCGTTCACCGCTGTCACGCCCGGACTTCTTTAGCACGGGATGCAGGTCCGGACGATTCGTAAAAACACCGCTATAACGCGAGGTCACCGCGTTCAGGCAGGCGCCGGTCAAGGTCGCGTAATCGATGATCGCTTTCGGCTTGTCCTCGCTGGCGAGGGTTAGTGTGTCGGCCAGCGCCATGCGGCCTTCCGCATCCGTGTGAATGGTCTGGATCGTCTTACTATTCAACGCAGTAACGACGTCCTGCGATTTATATGCCGTCGGGCCTGTGCGGTTCTCGGTGATTGCGAGCCAGGTATCGACCGGCATATCCACGTTGAGGCGGGTGAGTGCCAACAACGTTCCGACAGCAACGGCGCTGCCGCCCATGTCGATATGCATATCGAGCATCGACGTGAATGGTTTGAGATTGGTGCCGCCGGTATCGAAGATGATCCCCTTGCCGACGAGGCTCAATTCGGGCGCTGCTGCCTTGCTGCCGGGTCGGTAGCGTAAGCGCACGATGGCAGCACTGTCATCGGCATTGCCCTGCGCCACCGCGAGGAATGCACCAGCGCCCATCTTCTTAAGCTCGGTGATGCCGTATCTCTTGTATTGCCAGCCTTCGTCCTTAGCAACGTGCTTCAACAAGTTCGTATACGCGCCAGCATCGAGTTTGTTCGCGGGCAGAGCAGTGAGGAAGCGGGCGACATTATTGCCTTCCGCCTCCGCAATTTCCCGGCTCACATCGATTCGATCCGGCGTACCCAAGATCTGCACGCTGCGAATCCGGAGCGGTGCCCCCCTGGTTTTGTAGGTGGGCATACGGTATGCCGCCGCCAGCGCGGCAGCGGTCAGATGGCGGGACAGGCGTGCCTGATCGGTTTCGTCAAATCCGAGCACCCAGATGCCCAGAATACCCGCCTTTTCGCCTGCCGTGGCCGCAACCATTTTGCGGGCGAAGGTAAGTAATTCGAATGTATCGAGATTTGTATTGGTGGTGCCGACGAAAAGCGCGGTTTGTTTCTTGTTGTTCAGGCGAGACGCGACCGCCGGGACGCTGCCCGTCGCCGAACGCTTCTTCAGCGCCTGCACCCGGCTGCCTTGGGGTACCTTTCGCCATAGTGGGGTGGGGATCCTTGCTGGCAGGATCAGCAACAACTGGTCGAGACCCGCCAAAATCGTGCTACTCGGTGTTCCGGTTACCTGAGAAACTTTTATTGGTTTGGTTTTCTTGAAATTTTCGGCAAGACTCGTCATTTCGGCACTAACCTTGTTGGGTCTGCTTGGGCCATAATACGCGGTATAAAGTAGAATTTGCCGGACGAATTGTCCGGTTATGATCGAATGGTGATCCTAGCAGGACACTTGACCAAATTCACGCCGACAATCTCTGTCAAAGCAGAGGTGGCAAGTTTGTGGATGACATATGAGCGAATTCAACCGTTTTGACGATATTGACCCGGCCGAGACTCGGGAATGGCTTGAATCTATTGATTCAGTGCTCGGCGCGCATGGTCCCGAGCGTGCCCATTTTCTGCTCAACCAGATGGTTGACTTCGCACGACGATCCGGCGCCTATTTGCCTTTTACCCCCAACACGGCCTACCTCAATACTATCCCGACAGGTCGCCAGCCGGATTATCCCGGTGATCGTTCGATCGAAAAACGCATTGAGGCCTACATTCGTTGGAATGCGATGGCCATGGTGGTGCAGGCCAATCGCACCAGCTCGGAGTACGG
This sequence comes from Woeseiaceae bacterium, assembly GCA_029243005.1. Taxonomy (GTDB): domain Bacteria; phylum Pseudomonadota; class Gammaproteobacteria; order Steroidobacterales; family Woeseiaceae; genus SZUA-117. Next base: position 14,774 of record JAQWSV010000059.1, on the reverse strand, counting down.
CGGACATATTTCGAGTTATGCGTCATCGGCGACTTTGTACGAGGTGGGCTTCAACCATTTCTGGCGAGCGCCCACGCCCGAGCACGGCGGCGATCTCGTCTTTATCCAGGGACACTCGGCGCCTGGCATATATTCGCGTGCCTTCCTAGAAGGTCGTTTGCACGAGGGTCATCTCAATCGCTTCCGCCAAGAAGTCGGCGGAGGCGGCCTGTCTTCTTATCCGCATCCTTGGCTCATGCCGGACTTCTGGCAATTCCCGACGGTCTCCATGGGGCTGGGTCCAATGATGGCGCTCTACCAGGCGCGCTTCATGCGCTACCTGGAGAACCGCGGCATGATCCCGAAGAGTGATCGCAAGGTTTGGTGCTTCCTCGGCGATGGTGAGATGGATGAGCCGGAGTCCATGGGCGCGATCACGATGGCGGTTCGTGAAAAGCTCGATAATCTCATCTTCGTCGTGAACTGCAATCTTCAGCGCCTGGACGGGCCGGTACGTGGCAACGGCAAGATCATCCAGGAACTCGAGGCAGCATTCCGTGGCGCGGGCTGGAACGTTATTAAGGTGATCTGGGGTGGTCGCTGGGATACGTTGCTCGCAGAGGACGAGCACGGCCACCTGCGCCGTATCATGGAAGAGACGGTCGACGGCGAGTACCAGAATTTCAAAGCGAAAGGCGGTGCCTACGTTCGCGAAAACTTTTTCGGCAAGTACTCCGAAACGGCTGCGATGGTCGCCAATATGTCCGATGACGACATCTGGCGCCTCAATCGGGGTGGTCACGACCCGATCAAGGTGTACTCGGCGTACGACAACGCCGTGCGGCACGAAGGCCAGCCATCGATCATCCTGGCCAAGACCGTGAAGGGATACGGCATGGGTGCGGCCGGCGAAGGTCAGAATGTTGCACACCAACAAAAGAAGCTCGATGTCGATGCTGTCCGGGAATTCCGCGATCGATTCAATATCCCGATCGCTGATAAGGACATTGAAGACCTGCCGTATTACAAGCCGGACGATGACAGCCTTGAGATGGCCTATCTACAGGATCGACGTAAGCAACTCGGCGGTTTTTTGCCAACCCGGCGAACATCCGCGCCGTCACTCGAAGTGCCGCCGCTGGATGCCTTGAAAACGCAGCTTGACGGCACAGGGGAGCGCGAAGCCTCGACGACGATGATCTTCGTGCGCATCCTGACCTCACTCTTGCGCGATAAGAATATCGGCAAGAACATCGTACCGATTGTGCCCGATGAGGCGCGAACCTTCGGTATGGAAGGCATGTTCCGCCAGGTGGGAATCTATTCGTCCAAGGGCCAGCTCTATACGCCACAGGACGCCGATCAGCTCATGTACTACCGTGAGGATATCGAGGGTCAGATTCTCGAGGAGGGCATCAATGAGGCAGGCGCATTCTGCTCATGGTTGGCAGCCGGTACGTCCTACAGCAATCACAATATTCAGACGATTCCCTTTTACATCTACTACTCGATGTTTGGTTTCCAGCGCATCGGAGATTTCATCTGGGCTGGCGGTGACCTGCAGTCACGGGGATTTCTGATCGGTGGCACGGCCGGGCGGACGACACTGGCCGGTGAAGGCCTGCAACACCAGGACGGTCATAGTCTAGTTGAAGCTTCGACGGTACCGAATTGTGTCTCTTATGACCCGACGTATGCCTACGAACTCGCAGTCATCATCCAGGACGGATTGCGGCGCATGATCGGTGAGCAGGAAAACGTCTTCTATTACATCACCTGCATGAACGAGAACTATACGCATCCACCGATGCCGAGTGGCGTAAAGGACGGCATCCTGAAGGGAATTTACCAATTGCAGGTTGGCGGAAAAGGAAAGATCCGGGTGCAGTTAATGGGTTCTGGCACGATCCTGCGGGAGGTCATCGGTGCCGCAGAAATGTTGAATAACGACTTCGGTGTGCCATCAGATATCTGGTCTGTGACGAGCTTTAATGAATTGCGACGCGATGCGCTGGCGACGGAGCGATGGAACCACTTACATCCGGAAGAAGAGGCGCGACAGAACTTCTTGGAATCGACGCTTGCGCACCGCGAAGGGCCATACATTGCGGCGACGGATTATATGAAAATCGTGCCCGATCAGATTCAGCGCTGGATGCCGGGGAGGTATGTGACGCTTGGAACCGATGGATTCGGTCGAAGTGATGGGCGCGATGCTTTGCGCCGCTTCTTCGAGGTAGATCGCCGCTACATCGCAGTGACGGCCCTGAAAGCGCTTGCCGACGATGGCAAGCTCGACCAAAAGACCGTATCCGAAGCGATCCAAAAATATGGCATCGATCCGGACAAGCCGGACCCGGTGACGCTCTGATGGCAAACCAGATAGACATTATCGTCCCCGACCTTGGTGATTTTGCCGATGTCGAGGTCATTGAGGTTCTGGTAGCAGCAGGGGATTCGGTCGAGCGTGAAGATGGACTCATTACCTTGGAGACCGACAAGGCAACCATTGATGTGCCGGCACCCAACAGCGGTAAGATTGTTGAACTCTCCGTCAAGGCAGGCGACACCGTCTCGTTCGGTGACTCAATCGGCACTATGACAGTAGAGGTAACAGACACTGTCGTCATGACGCCGGCAATCGAGGCCGAACCGATGCAGGGTGATACGACCGTTGTCGCGACACCCGAAGTATCTGGCGGTGGCAAACAGACGCTTGGAGTGCCCGATCTCGGCGATTTTGATGACGTTGTAGTCATCGAGATTCATATTGCCGTAGGTGATAAGGTCAATGTAGGCGACGAGCTGATTACGCTCGAGACCGACAAAGCGACCATGGATGTGCCGTCGACGGCGGCTGGCACGATTGAAAAGGTCCTGGTGTCGACGGGCGACAAGGTCTCCCTGGGATCACCGATTGCGGAAATCGATGCAGAGGCCACGATGGTGGCACCACCGCAGTCAGTGACGCCCGCTGCAGCACTTGCGGCCACGCCGATGGCACCGATTAAGGCACCAGCGCTGACGGCGCCCGCTGCGCCGCGCGATCTGCCGCCGATCAACGAAGTCGGTTTCTCTAAAGCGCATGCGAGTCCGTCGGTCCGCAAACTGGCACGGGAACTCGGGGTGGACCTCGTCCAGGTCAAAGGAACAGGCGCCAAGTCGCGCATCCTGCATGACGACGTTAAGGCATTTGTCAAAGCCATATTGACCGGTACATCGTCACCTGTAACCGGTCCCGTGCTGCCACAGGTGCCGAAAATCGATTTCGCGAAGTTCGGCGAGGTGGATGTTCAGCCACTGACGCGAATCCAGAAGATCTCCGGTCCGCGTCTGCAGGCGAGCTGGATAAATTTGCCACATGTCACGCAGCACGATCTTGCGGATATCACCGAGCTCGAGGCTAAACGTCAGGAACTGAAGCGACCAGCAAAAGATCAGGGCATCAGTCTGACGCCGCTCGCCTTTGTCCTGAAAGCTTGTATTGCGGCGCTCAAGGAATTTCCGAAAGTGAATGCGTCGCTGGGGGAAGACGGTAACTCGCTTGTTTACAAGCAGTATTATCACCTCGGTTTTGCGGCGGATACTGAAAACGGCCTGATGGTTCCCGTAATTCAGAATGCCGACAAGATGGATGTCTACGAACTCGCGACCGAACTTGGTGCGCTGTCGAAAGGCGCACGGGACGGCAAGCTCAAGAGTTCGCAGTTACAGGGGGCGTCATTCACGATTTCCAGTCTCGGTGGTATCGGCGGAACGGCGTTCACGCCTATCGTCAATGCGCCGGAAGTGGCGATTCTCGGGGTCTCGCGCTCGTCGATGCAACCCGTTTGGGACGGTGAGAATTTTGTGCCCCGGCTGATGTTGCCGGTGTCGTTCTCTTATGATCATCGCGTCATTGATGGTGCCTATGCTGTTCGCTTTACGACCTTTTTATGTCAGCAACTGGCCGATGTCGACAGTCTGCTGGAGGCGCCGTCAAAGTGAGTGATCAGGCGAAGCTGACCGTACCCGAGCTTGGGGACTTCCAGGACGTTGAGGTCATCGAAGTGCTCGTTGGTGTTGGCGATAAAGTCTCTGTCGAAGATCCTCTCGTAACACTCGAGACTGACAAAGCGACGATGGATGTGCCTGCGTCGGCGGCAGGCAAGATCGTTTCACTGGATGTTGCGGTTGGCGACAAGGTCATTTCGGGTGATGTCGTGGCGACTATCGAGGTGACGGCAGGCGCCGAGCTGCCTCCGGCGCTAGCTGAAGCGGCGGTCGACACTGCCTCAATATTCGAGACCGAGGCGGAAGAGCAGGCAGCTTCAGATCGGCCGGACACAACACATTACGCAAGCCTGGTCGTCATCGGTGCAGGGCCGGGCGGCTATACCGCAGCATTCCGCGGCGCCGACCTGGGTCTGGATGTCATCCTGATCGAACGATCACCGACGCTGGGTGGCGTTTGCCTGAACGTGGGTTGTATCCCGTCCAAGGCTTTGCTGCATGCGGCGAAGGTGATCGATGAAGCAGAGGCGATGGCCGAACATGGCGTGACATTCGGCAAGCCGGAGATCGATGCCGACGGACTTCGGGCATGGAAGAACAAAGTCGTCGGGCGCCTGACCGGCGGACTGGACCATCTCGCGAAGCAAAGAAAGGTCACTGTCATTCATGGCACCGCAGAGTTCGCATCGCGCAGGCACCTGACACTCGACAACGGCGAGACGGTCGGCTTCGATAAATGCATTATTGCTGTCGGGTCCGAGCCGGCCATGATTTCGGGGCTGCCTGACGACCCACGGATCGTCGATTCGACAGGAGCACTGGAACTCGATCCCATTCCTGAGAAGTTCCTGGTCGTGGGTGGTGGCATCATCGGCCTGGAAATGGCGTGTGTTTACAGTGCGCTCGGTGCACGAGTGACGGTCGTTGAATTAATGGACTCGCTCATGCCGGGTACTGACCCTGACCTGCTGCGTCCCTTCATGAAGATCGTCAAAAAGCGCTACGACAACATCATGGTTGGGACCAAGGTCGCCGGTATGCAGGCGTCGGCGGCGGGAATCGATGTGCTGTTCGAGAAGGGTGAGGAGCAAACGGGTGATACCTTCGACAAGGTGCTTGTCGCAATTGGCAGGCGCGCTAATGGTGGCAAACTGGCGGCGGAGAAGGCTGGTGTTGCCGTCGATGAGCACGGCATCATTGCGGTGAACAAGCAAATGCAGACCAACGTGCCGCATATTTTCGCGATCGGCGACCTCGCGGGCGGACCGATGCTCGCGCATAAGGCCACGCATGAAGCGAAAGTTGCCGCGGAAGTGGCTGCGGGTGAGAACGTGGCGTTCGATGCTCGGACGATCCCCTCGATTGCCTATACTGATCCCGAAATCGCTTGGGTTGGTCTGACTGAAACGGAAGCAAAGGCCGAAGGAATAAGCTACGAGAAGACCGAGATTCCCTGGGCGGCCAATGGTCGAGCGCTCGGCCTGGGGCGTGACGAAGGATTTACCAAACTCCTATTTGACGGTAAGAACGGCCGGATTCTGGGTGGTGCCATGGTTGGTCCACATGCGGGTGACCTCGTAGCGGAAATCGGTCTCGCAGTGGAAATGGGTGCTGACGCCACCGATATCGGGTTGACGATTCACCCGCATCCCACGCTGTCTGAGACCGTGGCGTTTGCGGCAGAAGCATTCGACGGAACGCTGACCGACCTATATATGCCGCGCAAGAAGCGATGACTACGGAGCGTACGCTCAAGGCACTGGCCGATAATGCGGCCGGGGAGTTTGCTGCGGCCACGAGTAGTCCCCCGTCCATCTACCACGATGAGAATGTATTCGCGCTCGAGAAAGCAACCATTTTTCAGCAGGACTGGATTTGTATCGGCCGTCACGCCGAGATGCCGAAGCCGGGTGACTACATTACCCGCGATATTATTGGTGCTCCTGTCTTTGTCATTCGGCAACGCGATGATTCGATCAAGGCATTTGCCAACGTATGCCTGCATCGCGCGGCGCGCTTGCTCGATGGTTCAGGACATGTGTCCCGTATCAGTTGTCCCTACCACTCCTGGACCTACAACCCCGACGGTCAGCTCGTGGGTGCGCCATTTATGGAGCAGACAGCAGGTTTCGAACCTGCGTCCATGCGCCTGAAGGAATTGCGTTGCGCGTCCTGGGAAGGATTTATCTACGTCACGGTGTCCGCAGATGTAGCGCCGATCGTCGAGTCTCTGGACTGTCTGACCGAACACGTTGCTGACTTCCGGATGGGTGACTATGTATCTGTCTACGAAGCGGAAGAGACCTGGTCGACTAACTGGAAGTGTCTCGTAGAGAATTTTATGGACAGCTACCACATTCATCGCGTGCACAAGGACTCATTTGCGCGCTATGGATCGTCGGAGGACATTACCGAGTTGTTTCCGGGTAACGATGTGTGCGCCTACCAGGTAATTCAGGAAAGCGAAAATCGGATGTCGGTGTACGCGCATCCGGAAAATACCTGGCTAAAAGGCGACGATCGTTACAAGACCTACGTGGCCAATATCTTTCCGTCGCATGTCTTTCAACTGCAGCCGGATCTGCTTTGGTACGTGTCGATTCTTCCGCAAAGTGTCGATGCACTGCACATACGCTGGGCGGTTTCGATCCCGGCCGAGATTCTCGATAACGCGCCTGATCGTGAAGATGCCATCGAAGAGCAGATGGCCCTGATTCACCAGGTCAATATCGAGGACCGGTCTATCGTTGAAAATGTTTTCCGGGCAACCGCATCGCCCCATGCGACCGTCGGTCCGTTGTCTTACCTCGAGCGTAATGTCTGGGACTTTGCCCGTTACCTGTTTCGTCGGATTTGCGCCTAAGTCGTGGAAACGTTCGGACAGCCTTCGTCAACCGGCACAGAGCACCCGTTGTCCTAGACGATTCAGCAATGAAAGCGCTTCACTGTTGAGATTCACGAACACCGCAAGAGTGCGTGATGATGCCGATCCCTGGGACGGTTCGAGGACTACAGGTGGCGCAGCCTTTCGAGATACGCCTGTTCATCCGGAAGTGCATTGTTCCGTTGCGCTTCCCACAGTGTTTCCGCGAGGCACTCGAGCGCCTGGTGCTCCGCCTCGTGTGCGTCGCCGGTTCTGACCAGCAAGGTATTGAACAAAGATGCGATGCCCGGCGGTCTGTCCGTCGCTAGCTGTTCACGTATGGCGAGGTGCAAGCCCATGTGCAAGAACGGGTTCGTTTGGCCGCCGTCAGGTGAATAATCCTCTACGATTTTGTCGCTCGTCATCATGGCCTGATATTCCGGATGATCGCGAATGACATCGGTGATCTGGACCTCCAATGGCGTCATAGCGGCTCCCATGGATAATTTCCGCCATGCATCGACATATATCTGTCGCAATTCCGCTCTGTTCTGTCCGAATAGCATTAATGCGTTGCTCGTTACTTAGGTGGTTCCTTTTCAGTTTCCACGATTCAGAAGTCTGCTTCAGTGGTCTTTTGTCGATACTCGCAAAGATCCCTGATGATGCAGTTTGGACACTCCGGCTTGCGCGCCTTGCAAGTATATCGCCCGTGCAGGATGAGCCAGTGATGCGCATCCTTCCTGAACTCATCGGGCGTCAGTCGGACCAGTCGACGCTCCACTTCCAGCGGCGTCTTGCCCTTAGCCATTCCGGTTCGGTTCGATACCCGAAAAATGTGGGTATCAACGGCAATCGTGGGTTCTCCGAACGCCGTATTTAGAATGACATTAGCCGTCTTTCTTCCGACACCGGGTAGAGCCTCGAGCTCCTGCCGGGTCCTAGGCACCTCGCCATCATGTTCGTCTAGCAGAATTCGGCAGGTTTTGATGATGTTTTCCGCCTTGGTGTTATAAAGGCCAATCGTCTTGATATGGCTCTTCAGCTTTTCGACGCCAAGTTCGAGGATTCCCTCCGGCGTATTGGCTAGCGGATACAGCTTCGCCGTTGCCTTGTTGACACTGATATCGGTGGCCTGTGCTGACAGGATTACGGCGATCAGCAATTCGAACGGATTAATATATGTCAGCTCCGTTTCCGGTTTCGGTATTCTTTCGCGCAGCCGCAAATAGATTTCGGTTCGTATCCCCCGATTCATTGCGGATTGTCCTGGCGAAATGTGTTGGAGTGCATCGGGCGCGTCGTTTGCTGTCGGCGCAGGTCAATCGCGTTTTTCAGTGCCACGAAGAGCCCGAGAGTGATGAATGCGCCAGGCGGCAGGATCGCGAGCAGAAAACCGCTGTCGACGACGGAAATGCCCGCCATCGGCGCACCACCAAACAGCATGTCGAGGCGGGAAAGGATGGACCCCTGACCAACCAGTTCACGAAATGCACCGATAGCCATCAGCAGTAGCGCAAATCCGCCTCCCATTGAGAGTCCATCGATGATGCTGTCGCTGATCCTGTTGCGCGACGCAAACACTTCGGCGCGCGCAACGATAGCGCAGTTGGTAACGATCAATGGAATGAATATACCCAGTGAGCGACCCAAGTCCGGAAACCATGCAAGAAAGATCATCTCGATGCAGGTCACGAGACTGGAAATGATCAGAACATACATGGGTATCCTGATCTCGGGACGAATCAACCGGCGTGTGGCCGAGACTAGCGCGTTCGACAATGTCAGCACGATCAACGTCGCTAGGCCGAGTCCGAGCCCGTTGATGAAACTGGTCGTGACTGCGAGCAGCGGACACAGCCCAAGGAGCTGGACCAGTCCCGGGTTGTCTTGCCAGAGGCCGGCGTGGAATATCGACCGATATTGTGTGTCGCTAGTCATCGGTCGGTACCTTGGCGAAGACAGTTGCCTTGTTCTCTGAAAAGTAGGTCAGCGTATCCCGAATTCCACGAATCACCGCTCTCGGCGTGATTGATGCGCCAGTCAGCTGGTCGAACTCGCCACCGTCTCTGCGGATGCTCCAGGCGAGTGCGGGCGGGTCACCTGGCGAGCGTCCCGTGAACTGGTGGATCCAGTCGGACTTGTCTGATTCGATACCATCGCCAAGTCCCGGCGTCTCACGATGATCGAGCACGCGGACACCGGTGAGCTGGCCATTCGACGCGATACCAATCAACAGGCGAATAGGACCGGCGAAGCCGCCTCGGGCGTTGACGACAAAAAGCGCGGCGGTCGGCACCTCATTGGCATACACCCGGTAGACCGTCACTGGTTCATTGCCCGGTAAGTCGTTAGGCGCCGGGATGACGATGGTTGACTCCAACACGGCGCCATCGTACTCGACGCCCCCGAGTACCGGCGCCAAGCTGCGTTCGAGGTAGGCCTGTTCGTTGGCAACAATCCTGGGCGCAGTGATAGCGTGGGTCACGGCGACCAGCCCCGTGCAGACAGCTGCCAGTCCACCGAGGATCAGGCCAGCCTGCAATACAGAGGACTTTTGTTCCACACTCATGCCGTCGACCTGTCCGAACGCTCTGTATGACCAACAATATTGGGCCGGGTCAGCTGATCAATCGCGGGTACGGCCATATTCATCAGCAAAACAGCGAAGGCGACACCATCGGCATAGCTGCCCCACTCACGTATTGCATAAATTAGAAATCCAATCCCGAAGCCGTAGATGAGGCGGCCTGTGTCGCTGGTCGCGGCAGAAACTGGATCTGTTGCGATGAAAAAGGCACAAAGTATCGTTCCACCAGTGAACAGGTGAAATCCCGGGCTCAGGCTGACGCCTGGAAACAGGAAGTAGGCGAGGCTCGACGGAATCAGCAGGCCGGCAAGTACACCGAAAGGAATCTGCCAGCGAATGATCTTGCGGACCAGCAGCCAGCCGCCGCCGATGGCAGTGAAATTACCAATCCACTCCCAGCCACGACCACCGAAGTCGCCCATCATCGGGTAGGCACGCAGTTCTTCGAAGGTCTGCATGTTATTCAGCCCGGTCTTGACAAAGTCGAGGGGCGTCGCGCGGCTGATGGCATCGAATGAAAGATAGTCCGGCAAGGTGCCGGTCATCGTATAACGCGCCGTTTCCGCGATTGTTATGAAGTGATAGTCGAGGTCGCCCATGCGCGGTGACGTCCACAGGTTCATGTGCATCGGGAATGCAATTAGTACCATCACGTAGGCGGCCATGGCTGGGTTGAACAGGTTGTAGCCCAGGCCGCCATAAAGATGCTTCGCAACAACGACGGCAAATAGTGCGGCGGTCGCTGTAACCCACCACGGTGTGAGTGCTGGCATAGCGAATGCCAGCAGCACCGCTGTAACAGCGGCGCTGTAGTCGCACAATGTCTCTGCGACAGGGCGGTCGCGCAGATGCAGCATGAACGCTTCGCCCAGCAGGCAGAAGACCCCGGCGACAAATAGGTTGAAGATGAATCCGGAGCCGAAATACCAGACATACGCCAGTGCCGCCGGTATCAGGGCGTAGATGACCTGGCGCATCATCGACGCGACGTTGGTCGTCGCCGAAGTGAATGGTGCTTCGCGGCGTTCGAATTGCATCGTCAGTCGTTACCCTCGTCGTCGTCCTTCCTGCGCATCAGGATTTCATCGATGGCTGATGAGCCGGCTTTGAGCGCCACGTCTTTCTGCTGCTGCAATTCCTGTTCGCGGCGAATTTTGTCCTGTTCGAGACGCTCGTTGCGGGATTCGAAGCGCCGGCGCGCTCGCTCCGCTCTCGCTTTTTCGTCAGCCAGCTCCTGAATACGCGCCTTCGCGTTTCTGAATTCGGCCGTCAGGGGAATATTGCTGGGACAGACGAGGTCGCAACAGCCACATTCAATGCAGTCGGTGAGTCCGTACCAGCGTAACTTCGACTCGTTGTCGGCGCAGGCATACCAGTAGAGCTGTTGGGGCAGCAATTGGATGGGACAAACGCGCGCGCATTCCCCGCAGCGTATGCACGGTTGAGACCGGCTTTGCATTGGCGGTTCTGCCAAAACGAGTACGCAGTTGGTGGCCTTGACCACAGGTACTCGATCCGTCGTGACGGACTTACCACACATTGGACCGCCAATGATCAGCTGGCTGGCGTCTTCATTGTATCCGCCGGCCAGCGCAACGACTTCCGAGATGGTAGTACCAACCCTGGCCATTACGTTCATCGGCGAGCGCACGCCCGGACCGGTCACTGTGGTAACCCGGGATATCAGTGGCTCGCCGTCGCAAATCCAGCGATAGATGGCCACGGAAGTTCCGACATTTTGCACGACGCAGCCGACGTCGGTCGGTAGACCACCGCTCGGTACTTCGCGATTGGTGACGAGTTGTACGAGCTGATCTTCTCCGCCCGAGGGATAAATGGTAGGAATTTGCTTCAGTATGATTCGATCATCGCCGAGCTCTGCCATGGCTTCGCCGATCGCAGTAATTGCCTCGGGTTTGTCGCTCTCGATGACGACATAGCATGTGGCGAGGTTCAGCGCATGCATCAGGATTTGTGCACCACCAAGGACTTCTGCCGCCTGTTCGCGCATCAGAAGATCATCACAACTTATGTATGGCTCGCATTCCACGCCGTTTAGGATCAGGTATTCCAGCGGCATCGTCGATGCTTGCATCAGTTTCTGGCCGGTTGGGAATACGGCACCGCCTAGCCCGACAATTCCTCCTTGCAGAATGCGCTGCAGGAGGCTCGCCGGTTCATAGGCGTTGAATGACACGATGTCGTCCGGCGGCTCGATGGCGCGGTCTTCGCCGTCGCACTCAATGATGATGCATGGAGCGTTTTCACCGAGCCGGCGCGACACCGGCCAGGGTTCGATAGCAACCACCTTGCCCGACGATGATGCGTGAATCGGTGCGCTCAGTGAGCCAGAAGTGTCGGCGATGAGCTGACCTTTCAGAATGTGCTCGCCGACACTGACGATTGGCTGTGCCGGCTCGCCGACATGTTGCTGAATTGGCAGGACGAGTTGGTCGGGAATGGGTACGGATTGAATCTCTATCGACGTCGATACGTTTTTTTCCGCCGGCAAGACCAAGCCGCCATGCAGATTGCCAAGGTCATACGTCGCGGCCGACGTACTCAAGTCGACACCAAGCGTATGCAATCAACGGGGCAGGGGGCGATGCAAAGCTCGCATCCTGTGCATTCAGAGCGGATGATCGTGTGCATATATTGGTGCGCACCGGTAATGGCGTCCACCGGACAGGCAGTTCGGCAATGTGTGCAGCCGATGCACAGGGACTCATCGATAACAGCGACCTGGATTTCGACCGCTGGCTCAGCCAGTGGCAGTGGGTCACGGCCCAATAGTTCGGCCAGCCGTGCAACCGTATCGTCGCCGCCCGGGGGGCACAGGTTGATCGGCGCACTACCATCGACAATTGCCCCCGCGTAGGGTTGGCATCCCACAAAACCACATTGTGCGCATTGCGTCTGTGGCAAGAGGGCATTGACCTCCTCGACGATCTGCTCGGCATCGCCTGGCATGGTCCTCGACGCATGAATCAGCATCAGTCCCGCAGCAAGTGCAATCACGGAAATTATCGATATGGCCGTTAAAATCGCCGTCAGCATCGTTTTCAAAGCCTCGCCATGCCGGAGAAGCCCATGAAGGCAAGTGACATGATGCCGGCGGTCATTAACGCAATTGCGGTTCCTCTGAACGGACGTGGAATATCGGCAGCCTGTAAACGTTCCCGTATGGCGGCGAAGAGCACTAGTACAAGTGCGAATCCACCTGCGGCACCGAATCCAAAAAAGACGGATTGAATAAATCCATTGGCTTCCTGCACATTCAGTAACGCCACGCCCAGCACAGCGCAATTGGTTGCGATCAGTGGAATATAAATGCCGAGCACTTGGTGCAGTAGCGGGCTCTGTTTGCGGACCATGATTTCAGTGAACTGGACGCTCGCCGCAATGACCAGGATGAAGCTGATGATCCGCAGATACTCGAGTTCCAGCGGCACCAGCACATACTCATGAAGTAGATAGGCGATGGCTGAAGACAATGTCAGCACAAAAGCGGTCGCCATCGACATGCCAAATGCTGCTTCCAGGTTCCTAGATATGCCCATGAAGGGGCACAGGCCGAGGAACCTGACTAGGACAAAGTTATTGACCAGCATGGTTCCGATAAGAATCAGGATCAGATCTGACATGGCGGCCCTATTGTAGAAGGTGTGGCCGGCTTAAGGAATTGGCGAAGTGTGCGCCAGATTCGACACAGCGGTGTGCCTATTTGACGCGCATCCCCGGTTTGGCGCCATCGTCGACAGATAGGAGAAAAATGTCCTCACCGCCCGGGCCGGATGCTAGTACCATGCCCTCCGAGGTGCCGAAACGCATTTTCCTCGGTTGCAGGTTTGCTACGGCGACGGCGAGTCTGCCCTCGAGAGCAGCCGGGTCATAAGCCGCCTTGATGCCGGCAAACACCGTACGCTTCTCGTCGCCGAGATCGAGTGTCAGTTGAAGAAGCTTGTCCGCGCCCTCGACCGGTTCTGCCTTCTCTATCCTGGCCACCCGAAGATCGACCTTAATGAAATCATCGATGCTGATGGTGTCATTGTCATCCGGAGCCTTTTCGGGTGCATCGGGTTCTTTTGATTGTTCAATCATTTTTTCGACCTGTGCCTGTTCGATTCTTGTGAGCAGGGGTTTGAATTTTTGGATATTGGTTGCAAGCAGCGGCGATTCCGCAGCTGACCACGGCCACGCGGATTCGTCAAACAGTTCGCGCGATTTTTCCGCCAGTGAAGGAATCACCGGAGTCAGGTAGATCATCAGGGACCGGAACATGTTCAGTCCCTGTGTACAGACGAGTTGCACGTCTTCAACCTGGCCGTCGTTCTTGACCATGATCCACGGCTTCTTTTCGTCAATGTAGCGATTCGCGTCGTCCGCCAGCGCCATGATGCGGCGAATAGCCTTGGAATATTCACGGTGCTCGAAATGCCGGGCAATATCCCCGGAGGCATCTGTGAACCGGGCGAACAGTGCCGAATCGTCCAGAGAGTCCGCCAGGCGGCCGTCGAATCGCTTGCTGATGAATCCGGCGCAGCGACTCGCGATGTTGACCAGTTTCCCGACGAGATCCGCATTAACCCGTGCGACAAAGTCATCGAAATTAAGGTCGATGTCTTCCATGCTTGGGCCGAGTTTGGCGGCGTAGTAGTAGCGCAGGCAGTTAGGATCGAGATTGTCGGCATACGTGCGAGCCTTAATGAAGGTGCCACGCGACTTCGACATCTTCTTCCCGTTGACCGTCAGAAAGCCGTGCGCGAAAACGCTGGTCGGCGTCCTGAGACCAGAACCCTCGAGTACCGCCGGCCAGAAGAGCGTGTGGAAGTACACGATGTCCTTGCCGATGAAGTGATACGCCTCGGTATCGCTATCTGGTGTCCAGTACTCGTCGAAATTAATGCCTTCGTGCAGGTTACAGAAATGCAGAAAGCTCGCCAGGTAGCCGACTGGCGCATCCAGCCAGACGTAGAAATACTTGTCTTTCGTACCGGGTATTCGGAACCCGAAGTAGGGCGCATCGCGGGAGATGTCCCAGTCCTGCAGGCCTGCCTCGAACCATTCCTCGAGTTTGCTGGTGATGTTCTGATGCAGTTCCGCCGTTTTGATCCAGGCACGCAGGCGATTGTCAAACTCACTCAGTTTAAAGAAATAGTGTTCTGATTCACGCCAGATCGGGGTTGAGCCGGACAGGACGGAGAGCGGGTCGATCAGTTCGTTCGGCGTATAGGTTGCGCCACAGTTTTCGCAGGCATCGCCGTACTGGTCCTCTGTCTTGCTGCGCGGACAGGTGCCTTTGACAAATCGATCCGGCAAAAACATCTTCTCGGTCTCGTCAAAGGCCTG
>JAQWSV010000309.1 GCA_029243005.1 Woeseiaceae bacterium | reverse complement strand
ATTGGATGCCACCAACGAACGTATTATCATCAATTTGACCATCAGCCCAAAACTCTGCAATATCTTTTATAGTGGAAACAAGAGCGACATTGCGTTGAACCAGGCAGTAACAAAGTGGTTTCCCCCGTGCCAATCGCCGGCGAGGGCTTCTTCGATGTCGAAGGACTTTCTCCGTGGTCCGAATTCAAGACTATCGGGACTCTTGCTTTGTGGCATCACTGGCATGAATTAATAGTAGCGCGTTCCTGCCTCAGGTTCTGTTTTGTAGAGTTGTCACTGTCGCAACGGTTCGCGAATTCGAACAGATCTTGGAGGCGATCGAAAAGAACTACGAGGTTGAAATTTATTCAGGCAAGGGTCACGCTTTCGCCGGCCTGTTGGGGAACAACTACACTTCGGCGATCGCGGAACAGGCTTGGGCACCCCCCGGCATTCATTGACGAGCATATTTCGGCGTCACCTGACTGAAACCGATACTAGCGGCGAGGAAGCGGCTCGATCTCCGCTTCTTCATCATCCTCACACTGCAGCACCACGTCGAGCGACGCCGACGTATAGGTCATGTCGTTGCCTGCGTCACCAACACACAACAAAGAGGACTGCGCAGACAAAACAGACGACAGCCGCAGCGACTGACTGCCCTTCTGATCGATGGATTCCACCGTACAGAATTGTTCGACGGCAACCGGGCCGATCTGCGAGGCGGGCACATCAACACTCAATGACGTCGCCGCATATGCTATGTCTTCCTGGTTTCTCGTCACCCGAGTATCCGCAATACTTAAACTGAGGGTCTCGGGTGACAGCCCTTCCGGGCAATGGCTTTCGACGACAAACTCGTAGCGTAATGACGGTAACCGCATGAAATTTCTGCCGGCCGGCCTGGCCGAAACACTTACATTCGGTGTACTGGCTGACAGGCTAAGTTCGCCAGCTGACGCGGTCACGGCAAGTGACAGCACTGCGACGAGTAGCGACAGCAAGAGCGTGTTTCGACATCCGTTTTTCATGACGACAAGGCTACGATAAGCCTTCGAAAATTCATAGGAAATCGGTATCTTTCGGCGAATAGAAGGCATCGGCAGGAGTGAATAGCGTGATGGATACGATCCAGTTAACCTGCAAGTTCGCCTTTGGAATCGTCGTGACCATCGCGAGCGCCATGGTGCTGATCGTTGGTATCGTGATGGTATTTGCCTTGGGCCTGCCACCGTCGTAATCCCCGTCGAGTTGGCCATACTTGGCTTGGAGTTTCCCTGGCCAAGGGCCTGGTTCAAACGAATCCGGGAAGAGATCAGCGGTGGCGCTAGCAGCTCACGAAGTGAGCGCGACGAAGACATCGGTGATATCTGATCAACGATTGCCCGGCTGCGTCAGGCCGGCTAAAGAAAAGGAGCCGGAGAAACCAAATCTGATACAAATTCGGCGGCCCGATCCGATACGGAGCGGTCTCCGGCTCCCCAGGGTTTGGCGGCAAAGAAGGGGAGTGTTCTGCCGCCGGGCTTTTGGATCAGCCCTTTTTTCGGCCACTCGTGGTGCGGACTGTCGGGGGAGTTGGTCCGTGCCGGTGGAGAGGCGTCGAAACAATGCAGGCGAACTAGCGTTCACCTGCTATTTTTACCGAAGTGGGCCCGATCAGCCGAATATCAAGATCGAGTCGGTTTGCGGCTTCGATGGCCTTCGAGGCTTCGCGTGCTGCGGTCGCATTTGCTTCATGAGCCTGGTTTTTGCTGGTCTCACGTGGCAATTCCATACGTTCGTCGTTTTCTGCTATGTCGTCATTCGTCCATGCCACAGGGGCGGCAAGCAGCCCCGCCAGAGCGAGGGCAGTCATCCATTGTGTTTTGTCGTGCATTGTCTCATCCTTTTTCGCCCCGTGACGGCGCTATATGCCCGTCGCAGAGGATCTCGTCATTAAGTATTTGTCTCTTGTTTTGCAAAAGGCGTGCCAATTCATTAACTGGTTGTAAAATAACGACTTAACTTTTAAGGAGATCTTACGAAATATCGGAAATAACGAAAAACCGTTACTAAAAATACGATAATTCGTTATACAATACCTGTATGCCACCCCTCAATGATTACCGCTGGCTCTTTCGGCGTGCACCGGTCATGGCGACCTCCATTGGCAATGATGGTTGTTACTTGGATGTCAATGACGCTCTCCTTCGCCGCCTCAAGTACGCCCGTGAGGTCATGATCGGGCGCCGGCCCGAGGATTTCGTGACGCCCGAGAGCGCCGCTAGGATCGCCGCCGAATTCCTGCCGACGATGCGCAGGACCGGCAAGCTGGAAAACAAGCCCATTGCCTTCATGACGAGCGATGGCGAGGTCGTTGACTGTCGCGTCAATTCTCTCGTGGAGAAAAGCCGCGACGCTGACTTTATCCGCACGGTCACGATTTATAATGAGACATCGGACCAGGCTAGGGCGGACTCGAAATACCGACAGCTTTATCGTGCAACGCCGGCCATGTTGCATACCGTCGACGCGGACGGTTGCATCGTCACTGCAACAGACCATTGGTTGCAGAAAATGGAGTACAGCCGTGAAGAAGTGGTGGGTCGTTCCATTCTGGATTTCTACAGCGAATCAGATCTGCGGGAATTCGCGGATGGGCAACTGCAGAGACTGAGCAGCTCAGGGGCATTCAACAATGAGCCCCGGCAGATGGTCACACGCAGTGGCAAGATCCTGGACCTGTTGATGTCTGCTATACCGGAGCATGAATCGACGGGGGAGGTCCGGGGCATGTTGGTGGCATCCAAGGACGTCACCGAGAGAAACCGCGCCGAGCGGGCGCTGCGCGATGTCCTAGCGGAGAACGCGCGCCTGCAGAAAGAGCTCGAGCGTGAGCGCGACTATCTTCGCGAAGAGGTCAATGTCTCGATGAATTTCGGCCGCATCATTGGCAAGAGCACGAGTCTTCGCCAGATGCTGATGCAGATTGAGGCCGTGGCCAATACGCCGGCCAATGTACTAATCCTCGGTGAGTCGGGCGTTGGCAAGGAGCTGGTCGCCCGCGACATCCATGGGCGTAGCGACCGTGCTGACTCCGCGCTCGTCAAGGTGAATTGTGCATCGGTTCCGAAGGAACTATTCGAAAGTGAATTCTTCGGTCACGTCAAAGGCGCATTTACCGGCGCACACCGCGACCGCATCGGCCGGTTCCAGTTGGCGGATGGTGGCACGATCTTTCTCGACGAGGTGGGCGAAATTCCGCTGGAGCTGCAGAGCAAATTGCTACGTGTGTTGCAGGAAAGTGAATTCGAAAAGGTCGGCGACGATCGTACGCGATCGGTTGATGTGAGGGTTATAGCGGCGACTAATCGAAGCCTAGAGAAACTCGTTGTGGACGGCGAGTTTCGGGAGGACCTGTTTTATCGTCTGAGTGTTTTTCCGATCCAGGTGCCGCCATTAAGGGAGCGGCGCGACGACCTGGCACCACTGGCACAGCATTTCCTTGAGCAGACTGCGGCAGAATTCGGTCGCGACCCCTATCGCCTGACGCGTGCGCAGGCGGAGGCCATCGAAGCATACGACTGGCCGGGCAATGTTCGCGAGCTTAAAAATGTCATCGAGCGGGCCGTGATTCTGTCCAAGGGCAACGTCCTGCGCCTCGATCTGTCTTTGCCCCAGGGGCGGGTTGATTCAACAACGCGGATCGGGGTCCCGCACGCCGAACCGCAGGGGATACTCACCGAAAAACAAATGCGCGAATTGCAAAAGCAGAATTTGCAGGTTGCGCTGAAACAAACGGACTGGCGAGTTTCTGGAAAGCAAGGTGCAGCCGCATTGCTTGGCGTGAGGCCGACAACGCTCGCGGATCGGATAAAATCATTCGGTATACGACGTCCTAGGCGGAACTGATACAGCGGACCACAATGAAAAGAACAAAAAGCGCCATCTTTTCCGTCCTTATGCTATGCATCCCCGCCCTGGCCATCGGCGAGACAGCCTTGCCGTTGCCGGTCATGAATGTGCTCGACTACAGGAAGGTCCCGCATGATGTCCTGAGCATTTATGTCGAGGAGCTCGCCAGCGGTGATGTGGTTCTGGCTTGGAACGAGGACACACCGCGGAATCCCGCGTCGGTTGAGAAAATGGTGACTACGCTGGTTGCACTCGATTCACTGGGCCCGGCCTATCGATGGAAGACAGAGGTCAGCGCGCTAGGCGACATCGCGAACGGCTCGCTCGATGGAGACTTGCTGCTCAAGGGATACGGTGATCCATACCTTGTCACCGAGCGATTCTGGCAGATGCTCAGGCGGATTCGTCAGAACGGCATCGAGAATATCGCCGGCAACCTGTTGCTCGATGATAGTTACTTCGAGGTGGGCAGCTATGATCCGTCCGCTTTCGATCGCGCACCCCTGCGCGCATACAATGTTTCGCCAAATGCATTACTCACAAACTTCAAGGTTGTTCGCTATTACTTCGAACCTGACCCGCAGACTTCACAGGTACAGGTGACATTGGAGCCATCGCTCGACAATCTTGAAGTCGTCAATCGACTGCGTGTGGCCAATGGCGCTTGTCGCGGATATCAACGTGGAATCACGATCACCCCCAATGATGATTTGAGCCGAGTCACCTTCAGTGGCCGGTTTCCGAGCGGCTGCGACCTCTACATGATGGATCGAACTGCGCTGAGTCACAACGAATTTACCTACGGCCTTTTCAAATCTCTGTGGGCGGAGTCCGGCGGTGACTTCTCCGGCGAATGGGCCAATGTGGTTGCCGATGAGCTCATCAAGGATGACGCGCACGAGCCTTTGATCACATTCGAATCATTGCCGTTGTCAGAAATCATCGCGAAGGTGAACAAGTACAGCAACAACGTGATGGCGAAACAGCTGCTTTTCACGCTGGCGGCCGAGAAGTATGGCCCTTCAGGTACCGAGGCGAAGGGCCGCGAGGTCGTGAGAGAGTGGCTGGCAGAGCATGGAATGGATTTCGGCGAGTTGCGAATAGAGAACGGTGCGGGTTTGTCGCGGCACTCGCGAATGACCGCCCGTCATCTGGGCAGCATGTTGCGATACGCGTATGAGAGTCCGTTGATGCCCGAGTATTTATCCTCGCTGTCACTCTCCGGTCTTGACGGCACCTTGTCACGTCGGTTCCGTAACAGCGCGCTGACCGGCCAGGCCCATATGAAGACGGGATCGATGGATCATGTCAGTGCCGTCGCCGGCTACTTCCAGTCCCGCAGTGGTAATCGCTACATAGTTGTCATGATGCTGAATCACACCGATATTCATCGGGGGCCAGGCGAAGAAGTGCAGGAAATGCTTTTGCGCTGGTTGTACGAGCGTTAGCCTTCCTTCACCGTTGCTATTTGGCTACAGTTTTCTGCGCAGCATGCGCGAACGACTATAGTAAACTCCGTATGCTGGATTGATGAATGTGTTCTTTCTTACGGTACTCCCCGGCAGGAGCGATAATGCGCAAGGCATTCCCACTGCTGGCAGCACTGCTGCTACAAGCACCTGTCCAGGCACAAACAGAAACGGCCTACGTTACGGACAATCTGCGACTGGGTGTTCACCAGGCATCCGATACCAGTGATCGACCCTTTCGAACGCTGGAAAGCGGCGAGCCAATGGACATTATTTCCCGCAACCGTAACTACGCTAATGTGCGATTGTCGGATGGTGTCGAAGGCTACGTAAAAGCGACATACTTAGTTTTCGAAAAACCGGCCAAACTGATCGTCGCTGAAACCGAGACCGAGAAAGTGGCATTACAAAAAGAACTCGAGGGCATGAAAGCGGCGTTTGCGGCGCCTGCTGCAACCATTATGTCACTCGAACAGCAACTGGCGGAAAGTCAGGCTGCTACAGAGACTAGGGCTGCACAGATGAGTGAATTGTCTGTGCAGGTCGACGAATTTCGTGGGCGCCAAGATCAATTCAAGTACAGCTTGCCGATCACTTGGGTCGGTGGCGCCATGTTTCTTTGCCTGCTTGCCGGGTTCCTGGCGGGTCTCTGGTGGGTCGACCACGCCAGTCGCAAACGGCACGGCGGAATCAGAATTTACTAACTCGAACGCGTGCTAGAGGATCTGACAGGTCAACACAAGCTTCGACCGCCTGAATTCTGGGCCATCTAGTACACTCCTGCTGATGGCCGACATTGGTGACCCGTTGTTGAGAAAAGATGCCGACGCACTCCCGGAAGTGCTGCGGGGCCCGACACATCTTTGGCTCGATCGTCTGGGAGAGGCGGGGCTCACTGTGCCCGATGCGGTGCTGCAGAACGACGAGATGCGTATTTGCCTGATGCGGCTCGTTGCTGCAAGTGAGTACGCGGCCGGCATGCTCCTGCGTGAATGGGACTGGTTCAGTGGTGCTGTCGGACCGAATGGTCTCGACCGTTCGACTCCGGTTTCTGAGGACGTCGATCCCGATGTACCCTTCGGGGAGTCGATAAGGCGGCAACGTCACCGGAGCCTGTTGCGTATTCTGTGGGGAATCATTGTCGACGACGATATCTGGACAACGCTTTCGTTGCTGTCCGCAGTCGCCGATACGCTGATTATCAGGGCAGGTGAAGACGCCGCGCGGGAAGCGTCCGCTCAGTTTGGCCTGCCCCGGGACACCGATGGCAATGTTATCCCTTTCATAGTGCTGGCTATGGGCAAGCTTGGTGGCGGCGAATTGAATTTCTCGTCAGACATCGACCTAGTTTTTCTTTACGGCGGGGAAGGGGAGACGGACGGCACGCGCAGCCTTTCGGCACACGAGTATTTCACCCGGCTTGCCTGGCGCATGGTGCGGTACCTAGACGACGTTACTGAATATGGATTCGTGTATCGCGTCGATACCCGGCTGCGGCCTTTCGGCGAGAGCGGACCATTGGTTCTCGGTATTGGTGCATTGGAGAACTATCTTTTGCAGCACGGCCGGAGCTGGGAGCGTTATGCCTACGTCAAAGCAAGGGTGGTCGGTGAAACGGACTCGGCGACGGAAAGCGAAATGTATTCGACCGTCATCGAACCGTTTGTCTTTCGCCAGTACCTCGACTATGGAGTTTTTGAATCTCTGCGCGACATGAAGTCGTTGATTGAGCGTGAAGTTCAGAAACGCGAACTCGCGGCCAACATCAAGCTCGGTCCCGGCGGTATTCGCGAGATCGAGTTCATTGTCCAGTCCCTGCAACTAGTTCGGGGTGGTGCTAACCGGGAGTTGAGATGCCGGGACATCCGGTCGGCGCTTGATCGGCTCGGCAACGATCGTGGCATCGGTCGCCAAGCCAGCGAGTCATTGAGGATCGCTTACGAATTTCTTCGCCGTTTCGAGAACGGCATTCAGGCGATACGCGACCAGCAGACTCACGATGTTCCTGACGATCCGATCGATCAGGCCCGGTTGTGCCTGATGATGGGTTATGACGCTTGGAAGGAGTTGGCGGAGGAACTCGATGCCTGCCGCGAGCGGGTCGCGACACATTTCGATGCCGTGGCGTTTCGCGACGCCGGGGAACAGGTCGCCGGGGACACCTTGACCGTTATTACAGCGCCCTGGGGTTCGTCAACGACTGAGGAAGAGTGGATCGAGTGGCTGGCCTCGGAAGGATTCGAGGAGACTGAACAGGTGGGAGCTGCAGCGCGGGCGTTCGCTAATGCACCTGTGCAACGCCAGGTTGACGTTGCTGGCGAAAAACGCCTCGAACGTTTCATCCAAACCCTGTTTCCCTTGCTGCAAAAGCGACGTCATCCCGGCGTCACCATCGAACGAGTACTCGCAGTCGTAACGCAGATCGTTCGTCGAAGCGCTTATGTCGCACTGCTGAACGAGAATACCGTCGTTCTCGAGCGGCTCGTTGATCTGTGTGAACAAAGCGCCTACCTGGCGCGGGAGATAGAGAAGTTTCCGGCGCTGCTGGACGAACTCTTGGACCCTCGCCTTTACAGCGAGTCAATCTCGGCGGCGAGCATGCGGGCTGACCTCGATGAACGCCTCAGGCAGGTTGACGTCGAAGACAGCGAAGCGGTCATCGAGCGCTTGGCCCAATTTCAGCGCGCCACCCTGTTTCGAATCGCAGTGGCCGATGTCGGCCGCAATCTGCCGATCATGAAGGTCAGTGACCGTCTGACAGAACTGGCCGAAATTGTATTGAACAAGGCGCTCGACATCGCATGGCGCGATCTCGTGGCCAAGCATGGTGAGCCCCGCTTCGGTGCGGG
The DNA here is from genome assembly GCA_029243005.1 of Woeseiaceae bacterium. Lineage (GTDB taxonomy): Bacteria > Pseudomonadota > Gammaproteobacteria > Steroidobacterales > Woeseiaceae > SZUA-117. The sequence goes on along the minus strand of JAQWSV010000309.1, from coordinate 13,006 downwards.
GTCCGACTGCCGTAAGGCCGGATTCGCCGTCGTTGCATACGGTAAGCTCGGTGGTATGGAGCTGTCGTATCAATCCGACCTCGATCTCGTTTTCTTGCATAACGCAACCGGCAAGTCCCAGGAAACCGATGGTGAACGACCGATCCACAACAGCTTGTTCTTTGGTCGCCTTGTGCGTCGGCTGGTGCATTTCCTGACGACGCAAACGCAGTCCGGCGCACTGTACGAAGTTGATACCCGGCTACGGCCGAGTGGTCGTTCCGGCCTGCTTGTGGTCAGTACGGAAGGGTTTGCCAGCTATCAGGAGGACAATGCCTGGACTTGGGAGCATCAGGCCTTATTACGCAGCAGGCTAGTGGCCGGCAGTGCGTCAATAGCGCGTCGCTTTGAAAAGACGCGGACTGAAACACTTCGACACCGGGTGCGGCGCGATACGCTTCTGGATGATGTACTTTCGATGCGGCAGAAGATGCGTGACAACCTGGACAAGAGTTCGGCAGATCGATTTGATCTTAAGCAGGGAGAAGGGGGTATCGGCGACATCGAGTTTCTCGTGCAGTACTTGGTACTGCGTCATGCAGACGATTATCCGGCATTGGTTTATTACTCCGACAATATTCGGCAACTGGGCGCGCTGGAGGCGGTTGGCCTGCTGGCTGCATCGGACGTTGCCCGACTGCAGCAAATCTATCGTGCGTATAGGCTGCGCTCTCATCGACTGACGCTGGACGAACTGGACGCGGTCGTTGGGGTCGACGAATTCGGTGCCGAGCGGGTATTTGTCAGTGAGATCTGGCGGCGGTCAACGCAATAGAAAAGATGCGCGCAGCGTCGCCATTGCTATAATTCGCGCCCTTCCAACAAAGCATTAGGGGAATGGCGTTGTCAGATAGAGCCGGTACCGTGGATCAAAACCTGATCCCGGCAAATGCCCAACACAAGTACGAAGTGCGGCCGCGTGATTTACCGTTATCTTGCCCGATGCCTGGCATGTACTTGTGGAATTCGCACCCGAAGGTCTTTCTGCCTATCGAGGGCGCCGGTGACGCGCGCTGTCCGTATTGTGGTGCGGACTACCTGCTGGTCGACGCAGATGACCAAGAACCTGGTATACGTCAACTGTAGTTATCATGTCGACAAGTCGTAGGTAAATATCACTATTTCAGCCTAATTTCCGTAAACGTGCAAAAATTCCTTTATTCCTTCGATCTTGCACGAAAAAAATCTAGCACTCGAAAGTCGGTAAAAAAATAACCAAAAATTCGCCAAAATTCTTGAAAATCCTGAAAATAGACAAAATTGGTGATTTTAAATCGGATTTATGGCGTTTCTGATTGGCCTGCGTCGCCGAAGCAACCAGCGCGGCCTAAGGCCTCTTGTCGGTAAATGACGGTAAAAGTACAAAAAGTTGACTGATTTTTGCCTAAAAGTCGTGATTATCCGAAAACCTGATCAATTTTGGCGTTAACGTCCCTGAGTCGAATCAGGTCCATGGCGCCGGGGTCTCTTACGCGTTGGCCCCAGCGAAGCTGTTCCGGCGTCTTCCCCAGAAAACGGCCGACAGCCTTTGCATAGGCATTGACCGTCAGGTTGCCGCTCAGATACGGACCACTGCGACCCGGATTGGACGTTGCATAGAGTCCAATGACCGGCGTGCCGGCTGCTGTACCCATATGTGCGGGCCCCGAGTCAGGGCAAATGAGTGCGTCGGCGGCAGCAATGATAGCTAGTAACTCTTTGAGTGATGTCTCGCCAATAAGGTTGACGACATCCGACCCCCCGCATAGATCGATGATCTTGCGGCCATAGGCTTTCTCGAGATCCGAGTCTCCCCCCGTCAGGATGACCTTGCAGCCAAACCTGTTGCGCGCGTGATTGGCTGCCGCTGCGTAATTTTCAATGCTCCAGTTGCGATAGTTTCGCTGGCGTTGGGTGCTGCATGGACTGATGACTAGGACAGGTTGGTCGCCGCTTGTGTGTTGCTCCGCAAACGCCTGGTTTGCCGCGGACAACGGAATCTCCCAGCGTAGCGGATTTTCGGGTACGCCGATATGCCGCGCGAAGGACATCATGGTATCCAGCGCATGTTGTTCGTCTGCGGCCGGGATGCGCTGATTGGTGACTAGCCATTGTAGATCGCGCGCTCGTGCTTTGTCGTATCCCAGCCTGACGGGCGAATCGATCATCCGATAGATGCGATTGACGCGCATCGACGCATGCATGCACAGTGCGACGTCGAATTTTCGGCCGCTGAGTACATCCCGCAACTCGCGGTAAGCGGTCCGGCCTTTGGATTTATCGAAGATGATAAACTCCACTTTTGGGATATCCGCCATCAGGCCTGCTTCGGTTTTGCCGATGATCCAGGTCAGCCGTGTCTCTGGCCACGCGTCTTGGATCGACCGGATAATGGCTAGTGCATGGCAGGTATCTCCAATGTGAGAGAGTCTCACGACGCAGACACTTTCTGGTGGCGATTCACTAAACATTAGTCACCGAATATAATTATGGACAATCGATGCCATTCGGGATACCTGTTTCTGCCAACATGGAACGACGCGCTTGACTGACATTGTCCAGAAGACCAAGGACGGCGTCATCGTATACGATACCGCCATCCTCAACCAGATTTCGGAATCCGCCTTCACGGCGGCGGGCTGGGACACCGCGATGGAAATCGGCGGCGCCCTGCGTTCCGGTGGTCGTGGCAACACATTGATGGTCTCCGACGGCAGCAACGAATTCGTGCTGCGGCATTATCTTCGTGGTGGTTTACCGGGGCGAGTGGTCCGGGATATCTATTTCTGGACGGGTGAGAACGAAACACGCTCATTTGCCGAGTTCACTTTGCTGGCCAGGTTACAAAAGCTCGGTCTGCCGGTTCCGATTCCGGTTGCTGCACGCTACCTTCGTCGCGGACCCATCTACCGGGCCGATCTCTTGACGCTGCGCATTCCGGATATTCAGTCCCTCGCCGACCGCATACTGGTGCGCCCCGGTGATAGTGCGTTCTGGCGCGGCGTGGGGACGACCCTGCATCGATTTCATGCGCACGGCGTGGATCATGCCGATCTCAATGCCTACAACGTGCAAATCGACGCCAATGATGCAGTCGTTCTCTTGGATTTCGATCGCGGCCAAATACGCGATACGGGCATTTGGCGACAAAGAAATCTCGCCCGTCTGCATCGGTCACTGCAAAAGGTCAAACGCCTCGACAAGCGCATCCATTTCTCGAAAGCGGAGTGGAATGAACTGCTGGAAGGTTACTTCAGCGAGTCGAGATCGGCGTAGGCGTCCGTCAGCGGTGCCGGGCGATTCTTGAATCGACGATGCACCCAGTAATACTGCTCCGGGCACTTGCGAATGTGATCCTCGAGCACTGCCAAGTACTTTCGCGCGTCGTCCGCCGGGTCATCGCTCGGCAATCCCTCGATCGGCGGTAACAGCGCGAGCTCGTAACCGCCTTCCGGCAAACGTCGCGGCAAAAAGGGCACTGCGACTGCCTTGCCCAGTCTCGCCAGGGTGGTTGTGGCGGTATTCGTCATCGCTGGCACGCCGAAAAACGGAAGCAGCGCAGATTTCTTTAGGTGATAAGCCTGGTCCGGCGCGTACCAGACCGGTGCGCCTTCGCGCAGGCTTCTAACCATGCTTTTGATATCGTTCTTTTCGATAACTTTGCGTCCGGAGATTTCACGCCCGGAAGCGACCAGCTCCGTCATCAACGGATTGCGAAACGGCCTGTAAACAATGTCAAACGGTGGGGCGTACTCACTGAATACACGAGCGCAAATCTCGAGGGTCGTAAAGTGGGCGCTCAACAGGATGACGTTGTGCCCGCCGTCCAGTGCTTGCTGAATATTTTCAATGCCTGTAACGGTCGAGATCTTGCGCAGCTTCTCAATGGGGCTCCACCGACTCAGCGCGAACTCAATTATGGATGCGCCCATCGCCTCGAAATGCTCGTAGACCAGCTTGTTCCGTTCGGCCGGCGACAACGCTGGGAAACATAACTCGATATTGCGTCGTGCGATCGCACGACGTTTGGCACTGAGCCGGTGGCCGAGCCGGCCCAGAGATTTGCCAAGGCCTATCTGCCATCGATACGGGAGGAAACAACTCAGTCGCAACAGCCCGATGCCAACCCAGTTTGGCCAGAATCGGGGTTGCCAGTATTGGTATAGGGGTTGCCTGTCGGCTTTCGCCATTGGCGTGAGGTCCTAGTCTGTAGAATCGCGACAGGAGTGTAACGAGCCTAGCCGGGAAGTGCGATAGGGAGAAAAGTTGAACCCCGCATCCAGCTTGGTCAGAATAGGCTTGGGTGGTCGCTTTTAATCGCACTTAATCTGGGAATTAGCGGCCATATCCCTACAGGCGCCAATCGCTTCGCAAGGGCCGGGATGTTGAGGAATATCTTCACCACAGCACTGCTGCTCGTGGTCGCGACGATGGCACGTGGCGACGACTCAGCGCTTTTTCCGCAGCCTGCTGAGCTCGACCGGGACGTCAATTTCTGGCTGTCCATTTTTACTGAATACAACACCAGCGAAGGCGTATTGCACGACAGTCGAAATCTGGCCGTGGTCTACGAAAAGGTTGCGATGCCGGAGAATTCCAGTCGGCGCCAGCGGCAGCAAGCCTCCGATCAGGGGCGCCAGCGGTACCGGAAGATTCTGCAGACGCTGGCGGGCAGCAAACGCAGCGGCCTGAGTGTTGAAGAACAACGCGTGCTCGACCTCTGGCCACCGGATGTAACGAACGATGAGTTGTCGGCGGCGGCGGGACAGATTCGTTTTCAGCTGGGCCTCTCCGACCGGTTCCAGGAAGGCCTGCGGCGGGCGGGACGATATCGGGATCATATCAACAAGGAATTCACGCGCCTGGGTGTTCCGATCGAGCTGGCGGCACTACCGCATGTCGAGTCGTCCTATAACACGGATGCACGTTCGCATGTAGGTGCGTCCGGTATCTGGCAATTCACGCGTAGCACGGGCCGGCGATTCATGCAGATTGATCACGTGCTCGACGAGCGAAACGATCCGTTCCTGGCGACAACCGCGGCCGGGAAGCTGCTTGCATACAATTACTCCATTGCTGGCAACTGGCCGATGGCGATTACGGCTTATAACCACGGTTTGGCCGGAGCTCGCCGGGCGATGCGTCAACATGGCGACACCAGCTACGTAGACATCATGCGCAATTACCATGGCAGGACGTTCGGCTTTGCGTCGCGAAATTTCTACGTCGCGTTTCTGGCTGCGAAAGAAGTCGACCAGAATCCGGATAAATACTTTCCAGGACTGATCCCCTACCAGCCCGTCGACTACGAGGTGGTCGAACTGGATGTCTACGTGCCTGCAGACGAGCTTGCCGCCGCTCTGAATGTGCGCGAGCGTGACATCGCCAGTCACAATCCGGCCCTGCAGGCGACTGTCTGGCAGGGCAGCAAGTATTTGCCGCAAGGATTCAGTCTTCGTGTGCCGTCGAACATGATCAACGATAAGATGGCAAATCTGATTTCGTCGTTGCCGGCCGATGCGCTGTTCGACAAGCAGCTGCCGGATCTCTTCCATACTGTTGCCCGCGGCGACACGCTATCGGAAATCGCAGACACCTATGACACACGAGTATCCACACTGGTTGCGCTCAATAACCTGACCAGCAGAAACCGGATCAGGGCAGGTCAACAAATCCGACTGCCTGCCGCCGGTCCCGCGCCGGTGCAACCACGCCCGGTCGCCGCAGCCGCACCGGCTCCGATAATTACACCACCGGCCACCGTGCTGGCGGATGCGCCTGCCATTGAGGCCGGTGTCAAAGAGGAGTCGGCGCCTGCAGTTCAGCTGGGCGACCAGGTCAGCAGCTTTATCGGCAGTCTCCAGGCCGCACTGCTGTCGGATCCGAGCGACTATACCGTTGCGCAGAATGGCACGATCGAAGTGCACCCATTGGAAACGCTAGGTCACTACGCAGATTGGTTGGGCCTGCAAACCCAGCGCCTCCGCGATATCAATGGCATGGCATTCAGAGCGCCGGTTGAGGTCGGCAAGCGCATCAAGTTAGACTTCAGCCAGATCAATGCAGAGCAATTCGAGCAACTGCGCACGCAGTACCATCGTCAACAACAGGACACGTTCTTCCGTACGCATACGATTACCGGTGTGACAGAGCATATCGTTAGCCGCGGCGAGTCGGTATGGATTCTGTCCCTGCGTCAATACGGCGTTCCGGTCTGGTTGTTTCGTCAGTACAACCCGGAGCTCGATCTCCACAATGTTCAGCGTGGTACACGCCTAAACTTTCCGGTTCTGGTCGAAAACAATCGCAGCTGAAGTTTGTAATGAAATCTGCGATTGTGTTTCTCGTTCGACTGTCTCCCGTTCTGTTCGTCATCGTGGCCTCGATGATTTACGTCCTGAAGATCGAGGCCGGCGTCGCCTATCCTTTTCGAAATCTCGTTCCGATGATTGCCATGATCGTGTTGGCTGCAGTGACGCTGAAGCGTGGCGATGGACACTGGACGGGCAGTGGGTGGAGTTGGCTCTTGGGGATGCTGGGATTCGCTATACCGGCCATCGGGCTGTCGCTATACCTGCACTATGGTTACGACGTCGATCTGAATGGGATGTATAGCGAGTCCGTTTACCCGCAGGAAGTATTCCGCTATTTGCCGATTTATACGATGGTCGCCGGGGGTATCGGTTTCGCGATTGGTTGGATCGCCGGCAGGAATGTCTGAGTCAGAGGGCCTGACTGTGCATCGTTCCGTTTTATTGATTCGCCCGGTTTGTTAACCTCGGTCCGACACGCTTCAGGAGGCAGTGAGTCCATGCGCGCAGTGAATCAAAGCAAAGCGTTTGCTTGGTTTGCCGTCATTGTATTTTTCGGAATCGTCGATATGACGCCCGCCATCGCCGCCGACTTTCCGGTCGCCGATAAAGTCCTCGTGGAGAAAGGCAAACGACAGCTGCACCTTTTGCAGAACGGGATTCCGTTCCGCACGTTCAAGATTGCGCTCGGTTTTGCTCCGGAAGGAGACAAGGAACAGGAGGGTGACCAGAAGACGCCGGAAGGCCTATATATGCTGGACGCCCGGAATCCGGATAGCGACTATTTTCTGTCCATCCATATTTCCTATCCCAACCGTCAGGATCGTGCCGCGGCGCGCGCCAAAGGAGTCGATCCGGGCGGGGCAATCATGATTCACGGCCAGCCGAATGTACCGAATTACTCCCAAGCCTATTACGCACGCGAGGACTGGACGAATGGCTGCATTGCCGTTTCGAACTCAGACATGATTGATATCTGGTTGATGACACCCGACCAGGTGCCCATTGAAATTGTGCCCTGATCATTTACCGCTATCGGGTCGCCGTCCGCTCAATTCTCTTATTTTTTTATGTGAAAAGTCACGATCTGCTCTGTGATGCAGTTCCTGTGATCGCGGGCCTCTGATACGTAGTATTTCGTTAAAGGATTGCACGAGAACAGTCACATGAAAGATAGCAAGGACACAGCGTGGACCCGCGACTACAGCGATCAATCCGAAGAAAAGATCGCAGCTAATGATCGTGAGGCACGTCCAGAGGCTGACGCAGACAATGACGGCTGGCCGCAGTATCGCCGCTGGATCTCGAAAACACCCGCTCCTAACGGGCGACGAACCGGGATTGATCCGTCGCTGTACACTTGGAAAGGGTATCGAAGCTGGACGGGACAGGTGAAGCGAAACTGGCAAGACAACTGAGACAAATACCTGGCCAGGAAATTCAAGAAAACGCGTGATGCCAATCACGCGTTTTTTTGTATGTAAACCAAGGCTATTCATTATGGCGTAGCTGTCGAAGATATGCAGCGATTTAGAACCTGGGTCCGTTTGAAAACCCGACGCGGTTCTCTGTTTTGCAATTAAATGATCGTTTGGGTTCGAACTACGACGAAGCTGTGATCTGGCTCACGGCGGCCTGAGTTCGACCTGATTATATTCGTCATCAAGGATTGCAAGAACGAACATGGAAGTATGTCTAACGACTTTTCAGAAAAAGAATCGCCGCTGTCGGTATTGAAGAGCGAATCAGCACGACAACGCTGGGATTTGTTTCATCGCGCCATCGCGCATGCGAAACGATCCAACTCCGCAGCACTCCAGGACGCAGATTCTCCGGCCAGCAAGGCAAAGCGCTCAGGCGTGGTGCTGACCATTGTCCGTTGAGGAACGGCTGACCGATCCATGGAGCGCCTGCTGCAGTATTTCGATGATTTGGACGATTTCGTCTATACAATCGCACTCTTGGGGGAGCGTGCTCGCACCATTGGCATTCTGGCCGCCTTCATTTGTCTGACGGTACTCGTACAATTACTCGGCATTTACGCCGCAATCGCGAATCCGCCGATTACGGTCGCGACTGGTTCCTTGCTGGTTGTCGGTCTCATGTATCGGGGTATCGTGTGTCAAAGCCCGGAAATCTCCGCCGCCTCCTGATTACACATACGGTTTTACGACCGTTTTCCACTTGAAAATCTCGTTTTAGCCACTATCGTGTGCTCCGCACATGGCCGCCGGCCGTTGCTTCATTGGAGATTAAAACTGTGACCGAAACGACGTCCCGCGAAACCCTGGGATTCCAGACCGAAGTTCGTCAGCTTTTGCAGCTGATGATCCATTCCCTTTACAGCAACAAGGAAATCTTTCTTCGCGAGCTGATCTCCAACGCCTCCGATGCGGCTGACAAGCTCCGATTCGAGGCCATTGCCACGCCCGATCTTCTCGAGGATGCGCCGGAGCTTGAAATCCATATTACGCTGGATGTCACGGCGGGCACGGTGACCGTCTCCGATAACGGTATTGGCATGTCGCGCGACGAGCTGATCGAAAATCTCGGAACGATCGCGCGTTCCGGCACTGCCGAGTTTCTGCAACAAATGACCGGTGACGAGCGGAAGGACGCCAGGTTGATCGGCCAGTTCGGTGTTGGCTTCTATTCGGCGTTTATCGTCGCGAAAGAGGTTGAAGTGATTTCCCGGAAAGCAGGGCTGGGTACTGCCGACGCGGTTCGCTGGCAATCGGACGGTCAGGGTGAGTTCACAATCGAAGGGACCGAAAAGGCAGCGCGCGGAACCGATGTCATTCTTCATCTGAAGGACGACGAAAAGGAGTTTCTCGATGCGTTTCGGCTGGAGTCTCTCATCCGCAAGTATTCCGACCATATTGCCTTTCCCGTGCATCTGGACGACAAGAGCAACGACGATGCACCGCATTCGGTCAACTCGGCGACGGCGCTCTGGCGGCGTCCTCGAACAGAGGTGGAAGACGAGGAGTACCGGGAGTTTTACAAGAGCCTCGCACACGATTTCACCGACCCGCTCGCATGGAGCCACAACCGTGTAGAGGGCAAACGCGAATACACGAGCCTGCTTTACATCCCGGCCTCTGCGCCGTTTGACTTTTGGAATCGTGAGGCGCCAAAAGGATTGAAGCTTTACGTGCAGCGTGTCTTCATCATGGATGACGCGGAGCAGTTCCTGCCCTTGTTTCTGCGCTTTGTCAAAGGGGTCATCGATTCGGCAGATCTGCCCCTTAACGTGTCGAGGGAGCTCTTACAACGAAATCCCGAAACGGATGCTATCCGTGGCGCCTTGGTTCGCCGTGTGCTGGAAATGCTGAACAAGATGGCTGGCGACGACTCGGATGACTACGCGACGTTCTGGGCTGAGTTTGGCCAGACGCTGAAGGAAGGCGTGATCGAGGATAAGCAAAACAGTGACAAACTGTTAAAGCTTCTGCGCTTTGCGAGCACGACGTCGGACAGCGCCGTTCAAGACCAGTCGCTCGACGACTATTCAGGCCGTATGGTGGAGGGTCAGGAAAAGATCTACTACATTCTGGGAGATTCTTGGGAAACCGCAAAGTCCAGTCCCCATCTCGAACAGCTGAGAGATAAGGGCATTGAGGTGCTCCTTCTTTCAGATCGCATTGATCCCTGGCTGGTCGACCATCTTGCCGAGTATGACGGCATGACCTTCGCGGACGTGTCCCGTGGGCAGTTGCCATTGCCTGAAGGCGACGGTGAGATTACCCAGGATGCGATCAACGAGGAACACAAAGGACTGCTGAAGAAGATCAAGCGGTCACTCGGCGATCGGGTGGAGGCTGTCAATGTCAGTCAACGACTCGTCGATTCTCCGGCCTGTGTGGTCACAGCGGAGCAGGACCTGACTCCGCAGCTACGCCGCATGCTGGAGGCATCCGGTCAGACATTGCCGGAGGCGAAGCCGATCCTCGAGGTGAATGTCGATCACCCCTTGCTGGCACGCGTGGCTGCGGAAACGGTTGATGAACAATTCGAGGAACTGACGAGAATCGTTCTGGATCACGCACTGCTTGCTGAGGGCGCACAACTGGACAATCCGACGGACTATGTCCGGCGGGTCAATCAGTTGATTCTCGACCTCAACAAGTCTTTGTGATTCACGCCGGCCCGGCGAGCCCGCCTGTTAACGGTCGAGGTACTCTTCCGGCAGCGGCTCCTCGCCCTCCGGTTGTGTCGACCAGGATGAAATCCACCAGCGGTCTTTATACCGGTGTAGCGAGATACTGTTAACGCCGCGGCTGACCGTCTCGCCTTCTGGGGTATTGCGGATCTCAAACGTGCTCCACACGTGAGCGAGATTGCTATAGCGCTGGGTCAAGCGACCGATTTCGACTTCGAAAAAGCCCTCCAGGTACGGTTCTGCAACCATGGCCTGTTCGGTGGCGAAATCGTGGCGTTGCAGGTCGCCATCTTCCGAGGTGCGAGTGATGATGGCCTGCGGGGCATGTAGATAAAGGTCCCGCGCTGCATCGTACCGGTGGCCTTTCGGGCCGGAAATTACGTCATAATAGGCATCGATTATTGCATCTATGGATTGCACATTCGCATCGTCTGCGATCGACGGTGTCGTTAGGAGTAACAGTGCGAAAAGGATCACGCCGCTTTTCAATCTGATCATGGATTTTCCCGTTTGGTGCTTATTGGTTTTCAGGAATCGTAGCAGACAGCGCTTGCTACGGCAGGTCGAAAGGCTGCTGTCACAGTGAGCCGCATTCACGCTAGAATTCAGCGCTGAATTGAGGGGCGTGATGTCGAACGAAAACAATCAGGAAATGAAAAAGCGTCTTACCGATGAGCAATACCAGGTGACGCAGTTGAAGGGGACTGAACGTCCGTTCACGGGGCGATATGTCGATCACAAGGCCGACGGCACATATGTTTGCGTTTGTTGCGGTACGCCATTGTTCAGTTCCACTCACAAGTATGATTCCGGGTCGGGCTGGCCGAGTTTCTGGTTGCCGCTCGCTGAAGACAACGTCAAAACGGTCCGCGATACCAGTCACGGCATGATTCGAACCGAGGTGGTATGCAGCCATTGCAATGCGCATCTGGGGCATGTTTTCGAGGATGGCCCCCAACCGACGGGCCTCCGCTACTGCATAAATTCCGCATCCCTCGACTTTGATGAGTCGGGCGAGGACAAATCCTGAATTAAAAGGCGCATTCCATGAAGAAGATACTGCTGCCGGCCCTTGCGGCCTTTTCACTGATCATCGCTGCCTGTGGCGGCTCCGAGCCGAAACCCCAAGTTATCCATACGATTCCGCAGAATCCGGCCGATATCGACCCCACCAATGTTGAGTCTGTCCAGACAACCGAAGGGCTTTCGAGCCGCACCCTGTTGCAGGGTGAAGGCGCGATTGCCGAGGTTGGTCACACGGCCGTCGTGCATTACACAGGCTGGCTGCATGACTCTGAATCCACCTGGAGTCGCGGCACTAAGTTCGACAGTTCCGTCGATCGTGGCGCACATTTTCGATTTCCGATCGGTGCCCAGCGCGTAATTCGAGGTTGGGACGAGGGTGTCGCGGGCATGCGAATCGGTGAGGTCCGTGAGCTGACGATCGCGCCTGAAATGGGTTATGGCGATCGTGGTGCAGGCGGTGTCATTCCGCCCGGCGCGACCCTGGTTTTTGTTGTTGAACTGGCGGATCTGGAAGGTCTGGAGCAGGAAGCGCCTGACGACAATTAGGGAAAGCGAAGCTCGTTTTCGGTGTGCTGGCGCCCTGGAACTCTATCTTGCAGCTTCACATCGCAGTCCGGAAAACTCGATACACTGTTCGATGCCCCGTTTCGCTGTGGAGTGGACGGATTGACTGTTTACTCCGCTGGTTTCGCCAGCAAACAGTAAAGATCGACAAGGGTCAGTGTGCTACGCATGGGTTCAATCGCGTTGGTTGGACTTTTCGTATTGTAGATCGCGCGCCTGTCCGATCCAGTCTTCGCGATAAATACGGCTGCGAAATCCCTTGAGCTGCTGAGCGACGCGATCGATGTCGTATTCACTCATTTCCGCGATCTGGTGATAGCGATTGACGCCGAGATCGTTGAGCGTCTGTTCAATCGCTGGTCCGACACCTTTGATCTTTTGCAGATCGTCAGGCTCGTCGCTGTCGCCGACATCAGCGGTCTCGTTATCCGGTATTTCTGCCGCCGCGGCGTCATTTTCCGCTACTTCCTGTCTGAATATGGCATCAAATGTTGGCGTGTCTCCGGCATCCTCTGGCAGGGATTTCTGGCCTGCAGAAAACATGGCGTCGAGTTCTTGGTCGTCGAGGACGGCATCGTCATCCTCCGCATCGTCGTAGTCGTGGTCCTTCTCAACCTGATCCTGAATCGTCGATGCACCATTCGATGCCGTTAGTGCGATCGGCTCATTGGAGGCATCGCCACCGTCCAGTAGTGCGTCGGCATCGACAGGCTCGATGCGCGTCTGGTCGGACCGAACCAAGTCTACGAGACGAGCCTGCGTTTTCTCGAGCTCGGCCTCGAGTTCGGCCGCTTCCCTGGACTTCTCCTGGAAACGTTCAACGAGCGGCGGGACGCGGCTCTGCCAGCTGGCGAGTTCACGACTCAGGTTAAAGATCTTGTTGTCTTTCTCCTTGAGTGCTTTTGCCTGCGCCTCCGGGCTCTTT